>JADHNI010000004.1 GCA_016779585.1 Pseudomonadales bacterium | reverse complement strand
TTCGCAGCGGATTGATAATTTTGCTTGGCGTCCGAGAGCAATATGTAGCTTCGAGCGAGCTCGACATCAATTTTACGTTGTGTAGCCTCTCGTCCAGACATCGAATGGAGGGTAGCCACAATTCGACAACCGTCAGTGAGAGCCTTCGCACCCCTTGTTGTTTCAACATTGCCTTTCTGTTTCTCGTCACGCCCTGCTTTACGGGTATGGTGCACCAACAATACTGAACAGTTCGCTTCTCGAGCGATTCTTGCCAGTTCTTGTATCAGAGTCGCCATAGCGGAGTTACTGTTCTCGTCAGCCGGATTGATTGCCGATAGAGGGTCAACGATAAGCAATCCGATTCCATTGTCTTTGCAATGATCAACCAGCCCCGAAGCAAATTCAGTAGAGGCCAATTGTGACCCTTCCTGCTGGAAAAGGTTGAATCGGTACTCAGGTAAATGGAGCCAGTGAGTATCGAATGCCATATCGTTCTCGGTGCATACAGCTTTGTAGCGTCGTTCAATCTCTGAACGATCGTCCTCATAGCTCAGCAATAAGACACTTGTCTTCTCCTCCACCCCCAGCCCCAAGACATCAGTACCAGAAGCCAACGAACAGCCCAGCGTAAGTGCGAAACAACTTTTACCAGTGCCTCCAGGGGCCACCAAAGCGGTGACTGACCTCCTCAGCAGCAGACCTTCTACCAACCAGGGTCGTCGCTGGACCCTAATTGCTTGGGGATCACCCAGAGGCTTCGACACTATCATGCCGAGGTCTTTGGCAGCTTCAGCTTGATCCATCTCGAGACTTTTCTCACGATCCCATTGCTCACTCATCAGAGCCCCCTCTATCTTCGCTATTTGGCTTCGAAATGTAGTCAGATCGCTGCATTTCAGGGGTTAGGTCCTCGAGGGGTACTAACACTCCATCCAGCTCCAGAGTTGTTGATTTCGCAGCGGTAGACCTACATTTCACGCGTACATCAAAAAAAGGACAACTTGCAACAGAACACTGCTCGACCTGCTGTCTCCATGTTCCGTCTGCAAATTCGTCATATATACAGGACACACAATGCGCATTTATTCGTGCTCTCAGCTCATTCTTGCTAGCTTTATTTAGAATCGACTCAACCGCCTGACTCTTGGTTTTCTTCATGAGGAAATCTCCGAAAGCACGAAATCCGTGGTTTTTTCCACCTGGGATGTATTGAAGAATCTCTCTTGAGAGGCAATCCAAGCGTTTAGATCATCTCGGTGGTACCTGACGGAACGAACCCCGCATTTGAGGAATTTCGGGGCTGGAACCCCCTTAAAGAGCTCTCCAGTGTGTCGAGAGAGCTTCAACTGATCAGGTGAAACACCAAGATAAAGAGCTGCGTCGCGTGTGCAAAAGAGCATGCGCTGAGTGTCCATAAATGACTCCGCTTATGGGAGTAGTGGACAGATAACGGACTTGTGTAATAAGGTTACCTTGCTGTTAGCCACTACTCGGTTAACTTTTTAAAGCCCTGAGATGTTGCAGCATCTTGGGGCTTTTTCGTTCCCCGTCAGTGACTTTGCGTATCGACTTTTAACGACCAACAAATGATAACGCGGGTAAGACACCCCACCTAAAACTTTCGGTTTTTAGGTATTAAGCTACTGATTTTGTTCGAAATTCAATTTCTGAAGTACAGATTTTTTGTCCATTTTAAAGCGCACTCAGCAACAATAACGCTGTGGGAAATGATGTGAGCAATACCTCCATAGAATGCTCCTTCCTTTTTAGTGAGTTAGACTGATTTTCAATTGAGCAGCCTAACCGCTTCTGCTTTTTTCGAAGGCGCAAGATGCGCATAACGTTGCGTAGTCTCAATACTTGAGTGTCCAAGAAGCTCTTTGACAACGTACAGATCGGCACCCTTACCAACCAATTTGCTTGCGTATGTATGCCGACAATCATGAAAACGAAAGTCGTCAATAGACGCTCTCTTCATAAGTCCTTTCCACGCTGTGTTTATGTTGTCGAGTCTTTCTCCTGTTTGAGGCGATGGGAAAACCAAACCAATCGGTTTCGTTTCACGTATCCATGCATCCAGGATTTGTCTGCCCTCTTCCGTAAGCGGGACATGGCGTGTCTTTCCCGACTTGCTCTTGTTACCTCTAACTACGATTTGACCGTTTTGAACATCATCAACGCACAGATCGAATAACTCCCCCCGCCTCAATCCTGTGTTTAGCGCTAGAAGGACAAGCGGCTTTAAATAATCAGTAAACGTTCGTGTGGAAAAGTTTTCATGAACTGGTTTGCCTCTTTGCGTCAGCCATTGATTGTAACGACGACGCTCTTCCATCTGCTGCTCCTGCCGGGTATCTAACGCTTCCCTCAGTTGACGCTCTTCGGTTTCACTGAGATAGCGCACTACAGGATTCGGGTCCTCCTTGAGAGCTTTTACCGACTCAAGTGGATTCGACTCAATCACCTCCCACTCTACCGCTCTATTCATCAGGGCCTTTAGAGCAGATATGGGACGATTGACTCCTGCGTGCTTCAATCCTCTTTCGAGCTGCTGTTTGCGCCAATTTGTGATCAACCAAGCATTGATATCCACGAGTTTTCTGGCACCAAACGGTTCTACGAAGTAATGCCGAATCAAATATGCCCGATCCTTGCCTGTTTTCATCTCGGCAAGCAGGTATGGTTCATATTTCTCTTCGAAAAACACACTGAGCGTTTGCTGGCGTTGTTTCTCTGCATCAAGACGTCTCTGCCGTTTCATGACGTGTACGTCTTCGCCGCTAACTATTCGGCCATTAAGCCTACGCGCCTCATCACGAGCTTGTTTTACTGTGACACGTCCATGTGTTCCTATCGTGCACGTACGCTTCTTCCCTTCATTATTTCGATACTTCAAGCAGAAGCTTTTTGTTCCTGATGGTCGTACGACCAAACAGAAACCTGTTTCTTCGGTGTCATAAACTTCATAAGGTTTGTCTCTTAGCTCGAGAGACAGCACCGAATTGTTGGTCAGCTTTAGTTTCATGGGGCACAGGTGGGGCGAAATTGAGTTACCACCAATATACCCCAGAAACTTCCTCACACAACGAAAAAGCGCTTATACATAGGGCTAAAAGCGATATAGGGTTACTAACAGTTAATGGATGTAAGCGGAGTTTAAGCCGGAAATTTGTTTCGTAAGCAATTGGTCGGAGGTTCAAGTCCTCTTTCCGGCACCATAAACCACTGTTTTACATCACTTTTTACAGAATATTCTTCGATATCCTTAGCCTTCGCCCCTTGTATTGTTCCAGGCAGTTTCGGAGCCAGCTGAGCTGACTGTCGCCCGAAGCTATCGCACAAAGCTCTTCATAGATTATCGGTCCGACCTCCAGGTCTCCACATTCGCTACATCGGATACACATACGACCACCAGTCCAGTCTGGAGGAATGATTTCTGATTGACGGTGGCAGATAGGGCAAATTTTCATTGGGTTATGGATTTAGCTCCTGTGGCCATCGCAGCGGTTACTTTGACCACAAACTATCGGATGATACGGCCTGCCATTCGCTCTGCTTTTACTCCTGGCTTTCCCCTATGAAAAGTCATTTGTAGCAGCAGCGCTCGCCTATCCCTTGCCGCTCTATGTCATCGCAGCCATCTGGCTTGCCCTGGGTCTGCATTTCATCTTCCAGCACCTGCCGCGACCAGCACACTTTGTTCTCGGCGTGGCGATTGTCGGACTCGTTGTTTTCCACAATCGTGACATCGCCGAGGAGAACAGCAGCAACTGGTCAAGAAACATCGCCGTCCAGATACTGTATGCACTACCGGAGAACTCTGTGCTTTTCGTGTCAAACAACTGGTCAATGGCGCAAGTCAGCTACCTGCACTATGTCGATGGGGTTCGCCCGGACGTCACCCTGATCAGTGAATACGGCGCCTTTCTGCCTGAAAGGTTTTCCTACTTCCTTCCGGACAAGACCAAGATTGGCCTGCTCAGGAACTACATTGGTCTGACTGGCCGTGACCTGTATGCCCTGGCACCACTTAAGATGGTCAATGCGCCTACCATCGACCTGGGTCTTTTGTACGCCATCAACGGTCCGTGGCACACGCAAGACGCCGTTTCTCATCTAAGGGAAAAGCCGAAAGGGCGCTGGAACCAGCTCTACTGGCGCGAACTGGTTGACCGGAACGTTGGCGCTTTTACAGTGCAGGAGGTTCAGGAAATTGGCGAACCGGAACTGACGCTGGCTTTCAGTCGTCACCTGATGAGCCAGGACACCTTTGATTCAGGCATGGTTGCAGGGCTGCTGAGCTCTATCGATGAGCAGATCAACGAGGAAGACCGCTTCAGTCGCTCAGAACATGCCTTGCTGAAAGGTAGCCTTATGGAGGCTACGGGGAATTCAGACCTTGCGACACAGTTCTACGCCCTGGCCGAAAAAATACTGCCGGGTTCAGTCCCTAGTAGGTAAGGACAACCGGGTCATCCAGCTCCGGATGTGTTCCCGTGACCGAGTAGCCACTGTTGGGTGCACATTCACCGGTCTTGGCGCCGTCAGTGTTGCAGGTCACCGTATAGGAAATTTCATCTACCGTCGTATTCGGTGCCCAACCGAGGCGCGCAGTCAGTGTGGTGCTGCCGCCGGGAATGTATTCACCTTCAACGTATTCGCCGAACTCTGCCTTTCGACCCACCTGAAGCAGGTGAATACTCTGGATGTTGTCACGTATAACGCCAGCACGTGCTTCCTGCTGGGAACTCTGGTACATGGGAAGCGCAATCCCTGCCAATACCCCAATGATCGCGAGTGCAATCATCAGTTCCACAAGTGAAAATCCGGATTCTTTCATAGCTAACACTACATCTGTTCTAACTGGCACAACTCTACCATCAAAGTTAAAGGACGGGCACAAAAAAGCCGGTGTGATTTCTCACACCGGCTTTTCTTTCACTTGGCTACGAATAGCCAGAAATTATCAAACGATTACTGTACTTCAGCAGCGTTGATGATTTCAGTAACACCATTCATGTCTTCGTAACCTGGCAGGATCAGGGTAACCAGCTGAGTTACGCCAGAACCGCCCTGAGTTACACCGATAGCACCAGTGGTGTTGTTAGCAGTAGCTGCATAAGCTGCACCACCGCCAGGCGCATTATTGCCACCAGGGTTGTACAGAGTGATCCAGCCATTAGCAGTAGAAGGCGTGGTTTCTGACAGGCCGAGAGCGCGCTGAGTTGCACCCTTAACCATGGAAGATTCCGTTGCACGTACTGCCTGTTCAAACTGCGCGTTGACCTTGGCCATGTTCGCAGTCTTGATGTAGTCCTGATAAGCGGGGAGAGCTACAGCGGCCAGAATACCGATAATAGCTACCACGATCATCAATTCGATGAGGGTGAAACCCTTTTGCATGTTCATTGAGCTAGCTCCTTTAGTTTTGAGTAGTCTAACCAGCGTGACCGATCAGCCTGCCTTAAAGACAGCAAAGTTCATGCCACTAAAATTCAACCGCTCATCGGGGAAATGTGACAAAAATGGTCACTTTTGTAGGAAATATCTGCCAAACCGGGGGCACTAGGTGACCATTTTTGTCACCTCTGGCGCATTTTGTCACCGCATCCCGGGTTCCATGGAAACACAGGCCCAGCCTCAATTCTATCGACACTCCCCCGGCACGGCGGTAGACTTTTAAAAGTGATTCTGCCCTGCCAAAAATGTACGCGGCGCGGGCATTGCGCCGTTTCCGAAAGGAAAGGGCCGTTTTAGTGAAGGAATAGTCAGTATGGCAGCAAATCCTATTCAACTCAGTGGTCTGGCGCGTCGGCTGGTGGAGGACAATCTCATTGAGGAAGAAGCGGCCAGGGAAGCGGCTGAAGAAGCAAGAAAAAATCGTGTCCCGTTTGTCTCCCACCTGGTTCAGGCCAGCATTATCAGCGCAAGAGAAATAGCAAACTCTGCCTCTGAAGAGTTCGGTACGCCGCTACTCGACATCACCACACTGGACCCTGAAGTCATCCCCAAGAACCTGGTGGATGAAAAGCTGATCCGCGCCAACCACGCCATCCCTGTGTTCCACCGCGGTAACCGTTTGTTCGTTGCCGTATCCGACCCGACCAACCGGACAGGGCTGGACGAGATCAAGTTCCAGACCGGTATTTCAACCGAAGAAGTCCTGGTTGAAGAAGACAAGCTGACCAGCTTCATTGAAGCGTTTCTCGAGGCACAGGAAGGTGGCGGCCTGGGGGATCTCGGAGATGATGACGACGTCGATCTGGACCTCGAAGCGGTTGATGAAGAAGGCGGCGGCAAGGATGATGACGATACTGGTTCCGCGGCTGATGACACGCCGGTGGTCAGGTTCATCAACAAAATGCTGATGGATGCGATCAAAGGTGGTTCTTCCGACCTCCACTTCGAACCGTTTGAAAAAGCTTACCGTGTCCGTTTCCGTACTGACGGTGTACTTCACGAAGTTGCACGCCCTCCGGTCAACCTCGGTCCACGTATCTCAGCGCGTCTGAAAGTTATGTCCCAGATGGACATCTCGGAACGCCGGGTGCCCCAGGACGGCCGTATCAAGCTGAAGATCTCCAAGTCGAAGGCCATCGACTTCCGGGTGAATACCCTGCCTGTATTGTTCGGGGAGAAACTCTGTCTTCGAATTCTTGACCCCAGCTCTGCGAAAATGGGTATTGACGCCCTCGGCTATGAAGACGACCAGAAGCAATTGTATCTGGAAGCCCTGCACAAACCGCAGGGTATGTTCCTGGTTACTGGTCCAACGGGTTCAGGCAAGACAGTATCTTTGTATACCGGTCTAAACATCCTGAATACACCAGAGCTGAACATCTCAACCGCGGAAGATCCGGTCGAGATTAACCTTGAGGGTATCAACCAGTGTCCGGTAAACCACAAGGTTGGCCTTGACTTCTCGGAGGCGCTGCGATCCTTCCTGCGTCAGGACCCGGACATCGTGATGGTCGGCGAGATTCGAGACCTGGAAACGGCAAACATTTCGATCAAGGCGGCGCAAACAGGTCACATGGTGATGTCTACATTGCACACCAACAGTGCACCGGAAACCCTGACCCGTCTCAGGAACATGGGTGTACCCGCGTTTAACCTCGCAACCTCGATCAATCTCATTGTCGCTCAGCGACTCGCACGGCGACTGTGCGACTGCAAACTTAAGCTGGACGTTCCGAAAAACGCGCTGATGGAAAAAGGATTCACAGAAGAAGACGTCGATGCGGGACTCGAGATTTTCGGACCCAAGGGATGCGACAAATGTTCCGGTGGCTACAAAGGTCGGGTCGGTATCTACGAGGTAATGAAGATCGTGCCGGAAATTTCAAAGATTATTATGGAAGATGGCAACTCACTGCAGATCGCCGAGGTCAGCGAACGGGAAGGCTTTAACAACATTTTCCAGTCAGCGTTGGTGAAAGTTAAGAACGGTTTAACCAGTCTTGACGAAGTAGACCGAGTCACCAGTGGTCACTAAACTGAACAGGTCAGAGCGAAGAGGTCACCATGGCAGCAGCTAGCACGGTTTTCGTCTACGAAGGTACAGACAAGCAAGGCAAGAAAACCAAGGGCGAAATTACCAGCAGCAATGCGAATGTCGCAAAGGCGGAGCTACGCAAGCAGGGTATCAACCCCACCAAGGTCAGCAAAAAAGGTGGTGGTTTTAATCTCGCCAAAATGGGTGCAAAAGTCACCCCGGGAGACATTGCACTTTTCACCCGACAGCTCGCCACCATGATGAAAGCCGGTGTTCCGCTGGTGCAGTCGTTCGAGATTGTGGCTGACGGTATGGATAACCCGGCCATGAAGGACCTGATCCTCAAGATCCGCGACGAGGTGTCTTCCGGTAACTCCTTTGCACACGCCATCAAAACGCAACCTGAATACTTTGACGACCTGTTCTGTAACCTGGTGGAAGCCGGTGAACAATCCGGTGCACTGGAAACCATGCTGGACAGGCTCGCGACCTACAAGGAAAAAACCGAGGCATTGAAGGCCAAGATCAAGAGTGCCATGAACTATCCCATCGCGGTACTTGTGGTTGCCGGTGTGGTCTCCGGTATCCTGCTGGTGAAAGTAGTACCCCAGTTCGAAGAAATCTTCGCCGGCTTTGGCGCTGAACTGCCTGAGTTTACCCAGATGGTTGTCGACATGTCGCGATTCATGCAGGAATGGTGGTTTGCAGGGCTGGCTGCACTGGGGGCGATATTTTTTGCTTACAAAGAAGCACACAAGCGTTCCAAAGCTGTACGCGACGGACAGGAACGTATGATGCTGAAACTGCCGATTCTCGGCGATATTCTCGACAAGTCCTGTGTGGCGCGATTCGCAAGAACACTATCCACAACATTTGCCGCCGGTGTACCACTGGTTGACGCGCTGGAATCTGTCGCCGGAGCTGCGGGTAACATCGTTTATCTCGAGGCCATCAACAAGATCAAGGAAGACGTCTCCAGCGGTATCCAGCTGAATACCTCCATGAAATCTGCGGGTGTATTCCCGAACATGGTCATCCAGATGGTGGCGATCGGTGAAGAATCCGGTGCTCTGGACGGCATGCTCGACAAGGCTGCCACCTACTACGAGGAGATGGTCGACAACGCGGTTGAAGGCCTGACCAGTCTGATGGAACCACTGATCATGTCATTCCTGGGTGTCGTCATTGGTGGTTTGATCATCGCGATGTACCTGCCCATCTTCGGCATGGGTGATGCGATCGGCGGCGGTTAAAGCCCACCCGATTCCTGAAAAACTGATGCTCGATGACGTTGCCTTTCTGCAGGCACACTACCCTTACTTCTGGCCTGTTGTTGCCTTCGTGTTTGGTTCTGCGATTGGCAGCTTCCTGAACGTTGTTGTTTATCGACTGCCGGTTATGATGATGCAGGACTGGCGGGAACAGTCCCTGGAAATCATCCATGAAAGCACCGAGGACGAAGCACTGGTTGAATCTGTCAGGCAGCAGCTGCCCGCACCACAAAAACCGTTTAACCTTGTTGTTCCAAATTCCACCTGCCCTTCCTGCGGCACGGCAATAAAGCCCTGGCACAACATCCCGATCATCGGCTGGTTCATTATTGGCGGCAAGTGCGCTTCCTGCAGTACTCCAGTGAGTGCTCGCTACCCGACGGTTGAGGCAGCCACGGCAATACTTACAGCTCTCGTCATTTTCATGCTTGGACCTACCCTGCAGGGGCTCGCCGCCTGCGTTCTAACCTGGGCACTGATTGCACTTGCGTTGATTGATTTCGATACGCAGCTCCTGCCCGACAGCATTACACTGCCCTTTCTCTGGCTCGGCTTGATCGTAAACTTCTTTGGCGTATTTGTTCCCTTCCCTGCCGCCTTTCTCGGGGCCGTGCTCGGCTACCTGGTCCTCTGGACGGTGTACCAACTGTTCAAACTCGCGACCGGAAAGGAAGGGATGGGTTTCGGCGACTTCAAGATGCTGGCGATGCTCGGTGCATGGCTCGGTGCCGCATCACTGCCCCTGATCATCATCGTCAGTTCTTTCGCCGGCGCATTGATTGGTGGTGCGCTGATCCTGGCCGGGCGAGACCGCTCGGTACCCCTCAAGTTTGGACCCTTTCTTGCCATCGCCGGTTTTATCGCGCTGCTCTGGGGCAACGAACTGATTGATCTTTACCTGCAGGTGACACTGGGCACCTGATGACAGATTTCGTTGTAGGCCTGAGAGGCGGTATCGGAACCGGCAAATCCACAGTTTCAGATCTTTTCGCCGGCTATGGCATTGTCATTGCCGACGCCGATGTTTCCGCACGAACCGTTGTGGAACCAGGCAAACCGGCATACCACAATATCGTTACGCGATTTGGCAGGGATATCCTTCACGAAGATGACACATTGGATCGAGCGAAGCTGAGAGATCGCGTGTTTCGGAGCGAGGAAGACCGACGCTTCCTGGAGTCCCAGACTCACCGCCCGATCATTGAAGACCTCATGATGATTCTGAAAGAGGCTACCTCACCTTACGCCCTGCTTGTGCTGTCTACGGGAACAGGACGCATGGCGCCGATGAACCGCCTGCTTGTCGTCGATGCGCCAAGAGAAGTGCAGATCAAGCGCGTGATGGCGCGGGATAACAATAGCCGCGAGCAGGTTGAAGCTATTCTGAATGCACAACCGGACAGGGAAACCCGGATCGAGCAGGCTGATGACCTGATCGTGAATGACTCCGATGCAGAGAAGTTAAAGGTAGAAGTGGAAAAGTTACATCAGCTATATTTGCAGCTTTCAGGAAACTATTGACCAACAGGCCATGGCTGACGTTATCGTAAAGTGCCCTACCTGCGACAAGGCAGTCGCCTGGGTTGCCTCAAGCAAGTTTCGTCCATTCTGCAGCGATCGCTGCAGGTTGATTGACCTGGGGGAATGGGCTGAAGGTAATCGCCGAATTGCCTCAGACCCCGAGCACGATGATGTTACGGAGTCGGATCTTCATGGCGACGAATCGAGTTAGGTACGGTATTCGGCATTGATCGTCACATACTCGTGTGAAAGGTCGCTCGTCCAGACCGTCTCAACCGCATCACCCAGGTTCAGGTTCACGGTAATTGTGATTTCCTCGTTTTTCATGACAGTAGTTCCAGCCTCTTCCGTGTAGTCATCATCACGACCACCCGCCCGCATCAGGCAGACATCGTCCAGGAATACATCAATCTTCGACGCATCAAGTTCAACATTGGCTTTACCGATGGCCATAACAATTCGACCCCAGTTGGCGTCACTGGCAAAAAGCGCGGTCTTTATAAGCGGTGAATTGGCGATCGCATAGGCGACTTCCAGGCATTCAGCATCTGTCCTGCCACCCTTTACCCTCACAGCCACGAACTTGGTTGCTCCCTCTCCATCACGCACGATCGCATGAGCAAGTTCGCGCACCAGTTCGTTCAGGGCAACGACAAAAGCCTGACGCGCCGCACCTGCGTTGCAATCAACCCCTGAAACTCCAGTCGCTGTCAGCATGCAGGAATCATTAGTCGACGTGTCACTGTCAACGGTAATACGATTGAACGACTGGTTCACGCTATCGACCAGCATCGCCTGAAGGTTTTCCTGGCTGACAATGGCATCTGTCGCCGCATAGGCAAGCATGGTTGCCATGTTAGGCTGAATCATACCTGCACCCTTGGCAATGCCGGTGAGCGTGACAGTCTTACCCTCAATCTCTACCTGGCGACTGCTAATTTTTGGTCGGGTATCGGTCGTCATGATACCCCGCGCTGCAAGGAGCCAGTTATCTTCACGAAGCGTGTTCGTAAGGTCCGGCAAGGCATTGGTAATGTGTTCTACCTGAAGCTTCTCGCCGATCACGCCTGTGGAAAAGGGCAGCACTTCTTCGGGCAGGCTTCCCGTCTGCTGTGACAGGGCCTGGCAGCAGGCCAGCGCATCAGATTTGCCTGCCTCTCCCGTGGCGGCATTCGCATTACCGCTGTTAATGAGGAAGTAACGGGAGTTACGCCTGCTGAGATGTTCACGGCTGAGTAGCACCGGTGCCGCCGCGAAGTGACTCCGGGTAAAGACGCCGGCCGTGGTACTGCCAGGCTGAAACTCGAACAAAACCAGGTCCAGCTGGTCCTGGCCTTTGATGCCACAGGATACGCTGGCCAGCCTGACCCCAGGAACTACCTGAAAACCTGTAGATGCTTCACCGACGGCCATCACCCGAGCTTCCCGTGACATGACTTGTATTTCTTGCCTGAACCACACGGACAGGGTTCATTGCGGCCGACCTTCTTTTCACGTCTGACAAACGGTGTCTGCGGTTCCGGCTCGGACCCGGCGTCTTCCGGTTCACCCATCGCAGAGGCTGAGGACTTTTGATAGTTAAGCTTTGCCCTCGATTCTTCTTCTCGACGGCGACGTTCCAGCTCTTCCACATCTTCGGTGGTCTGAAACTGGACTCGCGACAGGAATCGAACCACTTCAAGGCGGATGTTACTGAGCAGGTTCTCAAACAACTCGAACGCCTCACGCTTGTATTCGTTCTTGGGTTGTTTCTGCGCATAAGCGCGAAGGTGAATGCCCTGTCTCAGGTAGTCCATGGCAGCAAGGTGCTCTTTCCAGAGGTTGTCCAGGACATCCAGCATGATGCGCTTTTCGAACAGGCGAATCTGCGGACCAACGATCTCTTCTTTCTTGGCGTACTCACCACGTATCTCCGCCACAATTTTTTCGCGCAGCGATTCCTCATGTAACGAAGCATCTTCATCCAGCCATGTACGTATGGGTAGACTCGCATTGAACTCCGTGTGCAGGGCCTGCTCAAGACCAGGCACGTCCCACTGTTCTTCCAGGCTTTGCGGGGGAATAAATCCGTCAATGACGTTATTCACGACGTCATCCCAAAGCACTTCAACGACATCAGAAATATCATCTGACTCAATGAGTTCATTTCGCTGCCTATAGACCATCTGGCGTTGATCGTTCGCCACGTCGTCGTACTCAAGCAACTGCTTGCGGATATCGAAGTTTCGTCCTTCCACCTTGCGTTGCGCCTTTTCAATGGCGTTGGTCACCATGCGATGCTCGATAGCCTCGCCACGTTCCATACCCATGTTCTGCATGAAACCTCGAACACGGTCGGAGGCGAAAATGCGCATCAGATCGTCTTCCAGTGACAGGTAAAATCGCGAATAACCGGGGTCACCCTGGCGACCGGCTCGACCCCGGAGCTGATTATCGATGCGACGACTCTCGTGGCGCTCTGTGCCGATCACGTGCAAACCACCAGCATCCAGAACTCGCTGGTGATTTTCCTGCCATTCCTGATCGATCTTCGCCAGTTGTTCCGGTGTCGGATTTTCCAGCTTCGCCTTCTGAGCGTCTGGGTTTCCACCCAGGATAATATCTGTACCACGGCCCGCCATGTTGGTTGCGATAGTGACCGTTTTCGGCCGGCCGGCCTGGGCAATGATCTCGGCTTCTTTTTCATGGAACTTTGCGTTAAGGACGCTGTGCTTGATCTTCTTTTTGTTGAGCGCTTCCGATAGTCGCTCCGAAGACTCAATGGAAGCAGTACCTACAAGGACAGGCGCATCGTTCGCAAGGCAGTCTTCAATCTCTTCCGCGATTGCTTCGAACTTCTCTTCCGTCGACATGAAAATCAGGTCATTCAGGTCACGACGGACCATAGGCAGGTTGGTCGGGATCACCACGACGTCGAGCGCATATATCTGGCGGAACTCGAACGCTTCTGTATCCGCAGTACCGGTCATCCCCGCCAGCTTTCGATAAAGTCGGAAGTAGTTCTGGAAAGTGGTCGACGCCAGGGTTTGGCTTTCGTTGGTGATGCCAACATTTTCCTTTGCTTCAATGGCCTGGTGAATGCCACCGGACCAGCGCCTGCCCGGCATGGTTCGACCGGTGTGCTCATCAACGATAACGATCTCGCCATCAGCAACGATGTATTCGACATCCCGATGGAAGAGTGAGTGTGCTTTCAGGGCGGCGCTCACATGATGCAGGAGAGTCAGGTTTGCTGTGCCGTAGAGACTTTCACCTTCAGCCAGCAGACCTATCCTCACCAGCAGGTTTTCAACCTTCTGATGTCCCTCTTCAGTCAGTTCTACATCACGCTGCTTTTCATCAACAAAGTAGTCACCGGGGGGTTCACATTCTGCCTCAATATCTTCAGGCGTTTTAATCTGCTGCGTCAGACTGGGGATAATGGAGTTAATGGCCTTGTAGACGTCTGCAGTGTTCTCAACCCCACCGGAGATAATCAGTGGTGTTCGCGCCTCATCGATCAGGATCGAGTCCAGCTCATCAACGATGGCAAAATTTAACCCTCGCTGGACACGTTCCTCTGCGGAAAAGGCCATATTGTCGCGCAGGTAATCGAAACCAAACTCATTGTTAGTGCCATAGGTGATATCGGCTTCATAAGCGGCTTTTTTCTCTAAGGGATCCTGCTGCGCATATACAACGCCCACAGTCATGCCTAAAGCTTCGTAAACCGGCCCCATCCATTCGGCACCATGTTTTGCCAGATAGTCATTCACCGTAACCAGGTGAACGCCTTCTCCCTCGATTGCATTAAGGTAAAGGGGAAGTGTCGCCACCAGTGTTTTGCCTTCACCGGTTCGCATCTCCGCGATCTTGCCCTCATGCAGTACAATTCCACCAATCATCTGGACGTCAAAGAGACGCAGCCCCAACGCACGTTTACCCGCCTCCCTGACCGTCGCGAAAGCTTCGGGGAGCATCGTTTCCAGCTTCTCGCCCTCTTCCAGGCGGGCTTTAAAGACATTCCGCTGCTCGCGAAGCGCGTCATCGGACAGTTGCTCAATCTCGGGTTCCAGATCATTGATCTTCTGAACCACTTTGCGCATACGCTTCAGTTCGCGATCGTTTTTACTACCAAATATTTTGCTGATTGCCTGCAATAACATGTTGCTTGTCTCGAATGTAGATGAAGAGTGCGGGCCCGTCCGTTATGCAGGAGAGGAATTCCGCGGTTTACCGATACTGGTAGTCAGGAATCACCGGCTTGCGCGGTGGATATAGGTAGAAGGGTCGACGACGCGACCGTTTTTGAAGACTTCGAAATGAACGTGCGGGCCGGTCGATCGACCGCTGCTGCCCATGAGACCAATAACCTGACCTTTGCGGACAATGTCACCGGTTTTTACCTTGAGTTCCTTGTGGTGGCCGTAACGGGTTGAGTAACCGCTACCATGGTTTATCTCAACCATTTCGCCGTAACCACTGCGAGCACCAGCATAGACAACCACACCCGCCGCTACTGAAACAACATCAGCGCCATCTTTGCCTGCGAAGTCGACGCCGTTGTGCCAGGCCCGCTTACCCGTAATAGGATCAGTTCGATGACCAAAGCGGGAGGACATCCACCCCTTCTTGACCGGTCGCCCGGCAAGGAACACTGCCCGGTCCATCTTTCGCTTGGCCATGAGGGTTTCCAGAACACCCAACTGCTGTTCGCGATCCTCGATATCCTGGGCCAGTTGGTCCAGAAGATCCATATAAGCTGGAGGTTGGTAAGACGAGAGATCAAGGTCGTTTGCCGGACCACCCATGGCGGGAGCCTGGGAGAAATCAAATTCACCTTCATCGAGGCGGCCCATCTTGGTCAGTCGTTCACCCAGGGCATCGAGTCGAACGATCCTTGCCTGAAGCTGGGCGATTCGGAGCGCTGATGCGTCAAGCTTGTTCTCTGCATCGGTTCTCATCTGCTCGACCGTATCTCGCTGGTCGTCCAGGACATCACGCCACTTGGCAACCATTTCGCCGGTTAGTGCAGCTTCACCCACGCCAAGCTGATAGGCAAAAAAGCCTGCTGCAGCTGGAATGGAAATCAGTCCTGCCAGGGCAACGCCAAACAGGAAACCATTCGCGGTAAACGAACGATGTTTCCCTGTTCTGTTGTCAATAATGATGAACTTCATAGATACTTGGCCAATGCCCCGCCTACACAAGTCTACCCGGTCTACAGGCCAGATTCTCAAAGGGTCTAATCATATACTGCAATCGCTTCTGGCCCAATCCCAGGAACTGATATCAATACAAAAAATCGTCGATCATTACGTAAGTGACGACTGCGCCGTTGCTTCCTTTAAAAACAACGACTTAACCCTTGTTACACCGACGGGAGCCAAGGCTACACGAATCCGCTATCGCCAACGCAATATCATTGCGGCATTAAGACGTTCCGGTCTGGAGGTCAGAAACCTCAAAATAAAGGTTCAGCCCCTCGAGTTTCGAGAACCGACCCCCGAAGTCGAACGCCACCTTACAAGACAAAGTGCCCGCCAGCTTGAACAACTGGCTGACTCCATAGACGATGATTCACTGAAAGAAGCGTTGAACCGCCTCACCCGGCACGCTGACCGTCCGGATTAACTAGGCCTCTGCGACTGCGAGACCACCACCATAGGAAACCGGGGCCTTCTCGATATCATCGAAGGTCACAATTTCCCAGGCATCCTGTTGCGCAAGCAGCTTTCGACGCAGCGCGTGGTTTTCTGTGTGACCGGATTTGTACCCAACAAACTCACCAATGACGCTGTAACCGAGGAGGTAGAGGTCACCAATAGCGTCAAGGATCTTGTGTCGAACAAATTCATCCTCGTGACGCAGTCCGTCGTCATTGAGGATCCGGTAGTCATCAACCACAACAGCATTATCCAGGCTGCCGCCCTGAATCAGGTTCCGCTCGCGCAGGTACTCAAAGTCCTGCATCAGTCCAAATGTCCGGGCTCGACTGACTTCCTTAACAAAAGATGTTGTCGAGAAGTCTACAGTCGCCTGCTGCTCCTTGATCACGGCATTGTCATAAACAATCGTATGGCTGACCTTGAAGCCATCATAAGGCTTTAATGTGACCGACTGACCATAAGAGCGTTCACTCTCTTCGTCAGTAATCTGTACAGTTTTCTTGATGCGGATGAATCTCTTGGGGGCATTTTGCGTTTCAATTCCGGCCGATTGAATGAGGAATACAAAAGTTGCCGCGCTACCATCCATGATTGGCATCTCAGGACCACTCACCTCTACGTAGGCGTTGTCGATACTGAGACCACTGAAGGCTGACATCAGGTGTTCGATCGTTGAGATCGGCTGGCCATCTTTTACTATCGTGGTAGACAGCGTCGTGTCACCAACAAATTCAGTGAGGGCGGGTATCTCTACCACGGGCTCTGAATCTACGCGGACAAACACGATACCTGTGTCTGCTGGTGCAGGTCTGAGCGTCAGATAGATCTTTTCACCGGTGTGCAGACCAACACCGGTCGCACGAATGACGTTCTTTAGCGTCTGTTGTTTGATCATTCTTGTTGTTGTCCCCAAATGCGGCGCGAATACTAACAGAAACCGAAGCCAAGCTCCACGCCGAACCGCGTTTCATCCCCCATAGGCGCGAGTTGCAAGCAACCTCACACTAAGACTGCAAAAAGCGAAAAAAGTTGCAGAAAAACCCCTTTTTTGACCTGATCAGCAGTTAGTAGCTGCTAACAAACCGAAAATTGGCCGAAAAGGATGTTTTCCTGCATCTTTAATCCGCCTGGCGGCGCAGGAATGCCGGGATATCCAGGTATTCCAGGTCTTTTTCCGCCTGCAGATCTACTTCGTCGGTGCCGTTTACCACCGCGTTTCGTATCACCGTCGGGCGCTCGAAGTCTGAGTAGTCAGGAACACCGTCACCGGCGACCTTTCGTTTCAGCTCATCAGACATTTTTGTAGCCCGCTCCAGTTCTCCGTGGTTTCCCAGACCGGTTGCAACGACCGTCACTCTGAGTTCATCACCCATGGTTTCGTCGATGACCGTTCCAACAACAACCGTCGCATTGTCTGAGGCAAACTCCTCAACCGTGGCACCGACCTCGGAGAATTCACCCAGCGAGATATCACTGCCTGCGGCGATATTGACCAGGACGCCCCGGGCTCCATTAAAGTCCACATCTTCAAGCAGCGGACTGCGAATAGCTGACTCTGCAGCTTCCCGGGCTCGTCCTTCTCCTGAAGCAAAACCACTGCCCATCATCGCCATGCCCATCTCGGACATCACGGTACGAACATCGGCAAAGTCCACGTTAATCATGCCTGGGCGAATGATCAGGTCTGCAATACCCTGAACTGCACCAGATAGTACGTCATCAACGGAACCAAAAGCCTCTAGCAGTGGTGTGTTCTCACCCAGAATAGTGAGCAGCTTTTCGTTGGGGATTGTGATCAGCGAATCAACATGCTTGGAAAGTTCAACGATACCCTCTTCAGCAATTTTCATCCGCTTCTTGCCTTCGAACATGAACGGTTTGGTCACTACCGCCACTGTCAGAATGCCAAGTTCCTTGGCAATCTCAGCAACGATTGGCGCCGCACCAGTCCCGGTACCGCCTCCCATACCAGCCGTCACAAAGACCATGTCCGCTCCAGCCAGTCCTTCGGCGATGCGATCACGATCTTCCAGGGCGGCGTCTTTACCCATATTTGGGTTGGCTCCGGCACCGAGACCGCGGGTCACGTTACTGCCAAGTTGCAGCAGTGTACGAGCCCCGAGGTTTTTGAGCGCCTGGGCATCCGTGTTGGCGCAGATGAATTCCACACCCTGGATGTCCTGCCTGACCATGTGCTCAACGGCGTTACCGCCGCCACCACCTACACCGATCACCTTAATGACGGCGTTCTGCGGTGCGCTATCAACGATTTCAAACATAGCTAACCTCCTCAGGTTAAGATCGTTTTGTTTTTAATAATTACCCATGAACCAGCTTTTCACCCGGCCCATCATTCCATCCATCCCCGCTGCAACCGGTACAACGACTTCCTCTGTCTGCTGCTTGGCGCCGTACTGCAAGAGCCCGACGGCGGTGGAGTAAATCGGATTCCTTACGATGTCTGCCAGGCCCGATACATTTTTCGGCTTACCAAGGCTGACAGGCATGTGGAAAATCTCTTCAGCGAGTTCCACCGCCCCTTCAATTTTTGACGTACCACCGGTAATTACGATGCCGGCTGCAATTAAATCTTCAAACCCGCTGCGACGCAGTTCTGCCTGAACCAGTGTGAACAATTCGTCGTACCTGGGCTCAACAACCTCAGCCAGCGCCTGCCGGGACAAATCACGATCCTGACGATCACCAACACTCGGTACTTTTACGGTTTCGTTTTCACCAGCAAGACTTGCAAGAGCACAGGCATACTTGATCTTTATTTCCTCGGCGTGCGGTGTAGGGGTCCGCAGCGCCATGGCGATATCATTAGTAACCTGGTCACCCGCAATGGGGATTACAGCGGTGTGTCGAATGGCGCCATCCACGAACACTGCAATATCGGTAGTACCACCACCGATATCCACGATGCAGACACCAAGGTCTTTTTCGTCTTCTGTCAGCACGGCATAACCTGAAGCCAGTTGTTCCAGGATGATGTCTTCGACAAGAAGACCGCACTTGCGGATGCACTTCTCGATATTCTGGGCAGCGTTCACAGCACAGGTAACAAGATGAACCTTGGCCTCCAGGCGTACACCAGACATACCAAGCGGCTCTTTAACGCCCTCCTGGTTATCAATGACATACTCCTGCGGCAGGATGTGCAGAATCTTCTGGTCAGCCGGAATAGCGACGGCCTGGGCGGCATCGATGACACGATCAATGTCCGGCTGGAACACTTCTTTATCCCGAATCGCCACGATCCCGTGGGAATTGAGGCTGCGAATATGGCTCCCCGCAATGCCTGCATAGACTGAGTGGATCTGGCAGCCTGCCATCAGCTCGGCTTCTTCCACCGCCCGCTGGATGGATTGCACCGTGGATTCGATATTGACCACCACGCCTTTCTTCAATCCACGGGACGGGTGGCTGCCAATACCGACAATCTCAACCTCACCATCAAGTCCCACTTCTGCGACGATAGCGACGACTTTAGACGTCCCTATGTCCAGACCGACGATCATGCGACCACCTGTTGAACTAGTCATAAGCTTTGTTCCCCTACACTGTTATTTACTTCTGCAAGTTTCATGTGATTGTTATCTGCAAATTCCACGGCAACACCGTTCATGTATCGCGCATCCATACGATCGACCTCGCGTGAGTTGCCCTGCATACGCAGACGTTCACTCACCACAAGAAATCTTTTCATCCGAGCCTTCAGGTCCTCTTTGCCGAGAAGCACCTCAACACCCTCCTCGGTTTCTATCGACCAGGAGCCCCTTTCAGTGACCTTGAGCACCTTGATTTCGTGGCCATACTTGCTGAGCATGCCGCTAAGCTGCTGGTACTGATCCATAACTTCCTGCTCTGAACCAACGGGACCATAAAGGTGCGGCAAGTCACCACCAACGATCAGGTTCGAATACAGCGAGCCCCCCTCTTCGTTGATGAAACCCTTGTCGTTCCAGTAGGCGATCACCTTCTCCACGTGGACTTCAAGATCCACACCTGAGGGCCAGCCTTTGCGCACGTTGGCGTGGTGTACCCACTCCAGGTCCGAAACGATTTCACGGATGTCAGCGGGTTCAACTTCTGCCAATTTCAGGTCGTCGAGGTTTTTTTTCAGCGATGCGAGCTGCTCTGGTGACAGGTCACCCACGATGGACACTCGCTCAATAGCAGATCGATCAATCGAAACCACTGCAAACGACAGGAGACTAACCACTGTCACAACGGCGACCAGGAAAGCTGTTACGGGTACCAGTCTCATTGCACCCTCCGCTCTGCCCACCGCTTGGTGAGGATCCTTGCCAGATTTGCGGTTTCACCAGCACCCTGCGTCATCACGAGATCACCTGCCTGCACCATTGACTCAAGCACAGCGGGGACCTCATGAATCGTTTCCACAAAGGAAACCGGCGTATCAGTCCGAAGTTTCAGTTGCTGGTAAAGATCGGTACCCGCAGCACCTTCAATGGGCATCTCACCGGCTGCATACGTTTCCAAAAGCAGCAACTGATCCACGCGCCCCAGGACATCGACGAACTGGTCAAAGAGTTCCATGGTGCGGGTGTATCGGTGCGGCTGGTAAACCATCACCAGCCGGGCATCGGGCCAGCCTTTACGGACTGCTTCGATCATGGCCTTCACTTCATTGGGATGGTGACCGTAGTCATCAACGAGCTGAAACTCACCGTCGTCAAGCTGGAAGCGGCCGTGCACCTGAAAGCGCCTTGAGACACCTTCGAATTTCTCCAGCCCGCTGATTATCTTGTCGTCCGCAATGCCTTCATCAGTTGCTATCGCAACCGCAGCCAGAGCGTTCAGGATGTTTACCCTGCCAGGCATATTTAACCTGACCTTGAGGTTGCCTCCATGCGGTCCGCGATGTACTGTGAATTCAGATACCAGCCCTTCCTGCCGATGTATTTCCGCCCTGAAGTCTGCGGCTTCATCAAAACCGTAGGTCAGAATTGGTCTTTGAACCCTGGGGAGCAGTGATTTCACAACGGGGTCATCAACACACGCTACCAACAGCCCGTAAAATGGCAGGTTGTGAACAAACTCCACGAATGCGGACTTAAGCTTCTCGAAGCTACCTTCATAGTTCGCCAGGTGATCTTTATCGACGTTTGTCAGCACGGCGATCATCGGCTGCAAGTGCAGAAAGGAAGCATCGCTTTCATCCGCTTCCGCAATCATGTAGCGGGAAGCACCCAGCTGTGCATTACTCGCCGCACTGTTCAGCAGGCCGCCTATAACGAAGGTCGGGTCCAGGGAGGCTTCCCTGAATACTGATGCAATCAGGCTGGTTGTGGTTGTCTTGCCGTGAGTACCCGCGACGGCGATACCATGGCGGTAACGCATCAGCTCACCAAGCATTTCTGCACGGCGAACAACCGGAGTCCTGAGTTCGTTTGCAGCCACCAGTTCCGGATTATCAGGATCAATGGCGCTGGATGTCACAATGACATCAGCACCTTCAATATTCAGCTTGCTGTGACCAATGTTCACCTCAGCACCCATGGATACCAGCCGCTCCGTGACCGGCGAAGCCTGGATATCAGAACCCGAAATCAGGTAACCCTGGTTCAGCAGCAACTCGGCGATACCACACATACCCGCCCCGCCAATACCAACGAAATGAATTCGCTTTATTCGACGCATTTCAGGCACATCAGTAGTAAAAACATTAGCCATTGCGACGTCCCTTTTTAGTCTCCGAGGTCGCAGCCTGACGAGTTTCAAAATCAATTCTCAGCAGGATGGCGATCATCATGCAGCTGACAATCAGGCTGTTACCGCCATAACTCATGAGAGGCAGGGTCAATCCCTTGGTCGGGAGCACACCGAGATTTACGCCAAGGTTAATGCTTGCCTGGATACCGAGGATCAGAGAGAGACCATAAGCCAGGTAGGCATGAAACATGAGCGACTTACTCCTGGCCTCGTTACCAATCGTGAGACCACGAATCACCAGCGCTGCAAAAAGCAGTATCACCAGACCTGCACCGACGATGCCCAGCTCTTCAGCAATAATTGAAAAGAGGAAGTCAGTGTGGGCTTCGGGCAGGAAGAAGAGTTTCTGGATGCTGTTGCCAAGACCTAGCCCAAACCACTCACCGCGCCCAAAGGCGATCAAAGCCTGGGTCAGTTGGTATCCGCTGCCAAACTGGTGTTCCCAGGGGTCCGCAAAGGCCGTCAACCTTGCCAGCCGGTAAGGTTGCAATGTTGCGATCAGGGCAACAGCTGAAACACAAAGCGCAACCAACGGCAGGAAGAAGCGGTAGGGCACACCGGCAAGGAAAATCATGCCGATCGCAGCGCTGATAATCACAATCGCTGCCCCGAAGTCCGGCTGGCCGAGGAGCAATAGCACGATCAGCGTCAAGACGACTAACGGTTTTGCAAAGCCGCTGAGCGAAGTTTCGATTTCCTCTGCTCGACGCACCAGATACCCGGCCATGTAGATCATGACGAACAGCTTGACGAATTCGGAGCCCTGCAGACTGAAGGGGCCAAGTGCGATCCAGCGAGTAGAACCATTAACCTCCTTGCCAATACCCGGAAGCAGTACGACAACGAGCAAGAGGAACGCAAACCCCAGCAACCCCGCATCCCACCGCTGCCAGACCTGCACCGGCACACTGATGGCAAGCACTGCGGCCAGACCCGCGATCAGGAGGTATACCCCGTGACGTGTCAGCAGGTGGAATGCATTGCCATAGGTCTTGGCACCAACCTCCATGGAAGCTGATCCAACCATGACCAATCCGTAAAGCATCAGGAACACTGCAATCCCGGCAATGACAGGATCAACCGGACACTGTCCAAGAGATGGCAGCTCCGGTGTCCTTAGGGCAGCATGAGATTTTCTCGCCATACTCATGATGCGAGCCCCTTCACCGCTTCCCGGAATGCTTCACCGCGCGCCATGTAGTTTTCATACTGATCCAGGCTGGCACAACCAGGTGAAAGCAGAACCGTATCTCCGTCGCGGGCTTTTGCCGCGAGATACCGAACGGCCTCATCCATCGAAGCACAGTCTTTAACATCCAGCTCAGCCAGTGACTGCACCATCTCGGACCTGTTGGCCCCAATCAGCGCCAGGGACGAAATGTACGAGGAGATACTCTTTACACCTGCGACAAAATCCAGCCCCTTCGCATCACCACCCGCTATCAGATGTAGCGCACCTCTGGCTCCCTTGACAGCCGACACCATGGCCCCGGGATTCGTGGCCTTGGAGTCATTGACGAACCTGATACCATCCAACTCGGCAACCAGTTCGCCTCGATGCGCCAGGCCTTTAAATTCAGCAAGGGTCTTAAGCATCTGCGCCATATCCAGTTCCAGCAACCAACCGATCGCAAGAGCCGCGAGGATGTTTTCAAGGTTGTGAACACCGGACAGTGGCAGTTCACCAGCTGATATCAGCTCCCTGGACCCATTTGTCAGCAGGAACTCACCGTCACGCTGCACGAGACCAAAATCTCCCTCCTTGTCTCCACCGTCAGTGCCAAACGTCGCTATACGCTGCGTGTCGCACTTCACCTCAACAGCAAGGTTCCTGTTTATCACCGCGGATTGGCAATGATCGTACAGCGCCAGTTTGGTCTGGTAATAAGTCTCGAGATCCGGATAGCGATCCAGGTGATCCGGACTAAGGTTCAGCACGACAGCAACTTCAGCAGCCAGCTGGTCGGCAAGCTCGAGCTGGTAACTTGAAGCTTCCAGCACATAGATGTCTGTATCATCGGCCAGTACATCAAGGACCGGCGTACCCACATTCCCCGCCAGCACCACCTTGTCTTTCTGATCAGCCAGGAGGGCATGCACCAGGTGGGCCACCGTGGACTTGCCGTTAGTTCCCGTTATCGCAACAACCGGCGCCCTCGCCAGCTCACCGAACATGGCGACATCTCCAAGGACAGGGACGCCTGCCTCACGAACCCGCCGGATGTTCTCCTGCGCCAGGGGAACACCCGGACTTAGATAGACTCGCATGAGCTTGTTGGCCTGCAACTCACGTAGCGGTCTGATTTCGACAGCTTCCGCAGTAATGTCACGCAGCTCAGCGATAGATGAATCAGGGGGTTTATCGTCGTAAACAACAAAGTTACGACCGGCACGCTTCAGGTATCGGGCATAACTGAGTCCCGTTGCGCCAATACCAACAATGGCGTCTTCGATTCCCAGGGCTGTTCTGACCACCTCAATATCACTGAAAGGAATTCGGCCCCCGGCCAGTTCCTGGTAGTTCTCGTGACCCTTACCTGCGAGCAGGATGACGTCCTGCTCGTCCGAGGACGACAGCGCCTGACGAATGGCAGCTTCACGATCCGTTTCGATGGTGTACTCACCTTCGATACCCGCAGTAATTTCACGGATTATCTGCCGGGGATCCTCGCTCCTGGGATTGTCACTGGTGACGATGACATGGTCTGCACCCAGCGACGCGATCCTTCCCATGATCGGACGCTTCATTTTGTCCCTGTCACCGCCACAACCAAACACGCAGTTAACGTTTCGATCAGGATAGTGTTCACGAATTGCGGCGAGGACTTTCTCCAGCGCATCCGGCGTGTGCGCGTAGTCAATAACGAAGGTGGGCTTCCCTGCCCTGCTCAATACTTCCATCCTCCCGGCTACCGGCTCAAGCGCACCAAGCGCCTGCTCAATATCACTCCCCGCCCAGCCCATGGCGACCAGGGTAGCGGCGACAGCGAGAATATTCTGTACATTGAATGAACCGAAAAGAGGCAAATCTGCCTTTACAACCTCCTCCAGGCACTTGATCGAGAGACGCATGCCGCGCTCATGCATCACAACAGCTTCGAGAGATACTTTGGTACCAACCGATTTCCCTGGCTGCATACTGAAATCGATACACTCGACAGAGCCGGGTAATCTTGAGATCAGTTGCGGCGCAAACTCGTCGTCCCGGTTAACTACCGCACTGCGCAGTCCCGGCAGGTGGAACAGCTGTTCTTTCGCGGACCGGTATGCCTCCATGGTCTTGTGGTAGTCCAGGTGGTCATGGGTAATGTTCGTTAGTACAGCGATATCAACCTGGCAGCCAGCGAGTCGGTGTTGCACGATGCCGTGTGACGACGCCTCAAGTACCGTTACCTCACAGCCCTGCACTAGCAGGTCTTTCAATCGGCGTTGTAGATCTACAGCCGGCGGTGTTGTCAGGCCCGGATCTTTCAGAGATCCAGGTCGGCCATAACCCATGGTGCCAACAAGGCCGCAGTCAATGTGCCTGGAACGCAGCGCACTAGCGAGCAGGTGCGTGAAAGAAGTTTTGCCATTGGTACCAGTCACAGCAACGATCGTCATCTGTTCACTTGGTTCACCGTAAAAACGCGAAGCGAGGACACCGGCACGGCTGGAGAGCTCTTCCAGCGGAATAACAGGGATCTCAGTCAAAACAGGTGCCGGTGCTTCACATACGGCAGCGAGAGCACCTTTGCGAATGGCATCCTGCAGGTAATCCCTGCCATCGACGGTTTCACCGCGGACTGCAAGGAACAGGTCACCCGCCTTAACCTGCCGACTGTCATCTGTGATCCCCTGGATATCAATTTCAGGTACAGGTTGTTCCGTCACAATCCGGCTCAACATCATCGTTACACGGCCTCCTGGAATTTAGGAGGAACATTCAGAATGCGCAGGGCGTTCTGAATAACACGTGAAAACACTGGTGCCGCGATAGTGCCGCCGCCTGACTGATCCTTCTGGGGTTCGTTAATCAGGACAACGCCGACCAGCCTGGGCTTATCAACCGGCGCCATACCGGCGAAGAAAGCCAGGTGCTGAGTATCCTGGTAACCATCTTCGCCAATCTTGCGCACCGTTCCCGTCTTTCCTGCGACCTCATAACCATGAATCGCAGCCCGGGTTGCCGTACCATCAGTGACTACCGTCGCAAGCATTGTTTTAAGCTGCGCTGCAATTTCGCTGGAGAATATCCTGCTCTCCTGGACCGGCACGCCATCGATCAGACTGATGTCTCTCTTGATACCACCGCTCGCAATTGAGAGGTAGGCGGATGCCAGTTGCACCGGTGTCACGGTCAATCCGTAGCCGTATGCAAAGGTTGCACGATCAATATCTTTCCAACGCCGGTGGTTCGGCAGGTAACCCGTGCTTTCACCAGGGAACCCGCTGCCGACATCACGACCGAACCCCAGTTTTTCAAACATGCCCCAGACTTCGTATTCATTCAGGTCGAGTGCCAGCCGCGAGATACCTACCTGGCTCGAGTGGGCAATGATTTCATCAAGCTTTAACACACCGCGATTTCGAGGATCACGAATTGTGAAGTTGCCGACCCGGACAAACCCGGGTGACGTGTCAATCGTGGACTCAGGTGTATATCGTCCTGACTGCAGCGCGACACCAACGGTGAACGGTTTGACCGTTGACCCGGGCTCAAAGACGTCTGTCAGCGCGCGATTTCGGACTGCAGCCAGGTCGAGGTCAACCCTGTTATTCGGGTTGTAAGATGGCTGGTTTACCATCGCCAGAACGTGGCCGGTTTCGACATCAAGCACCACAACCGAGCCGGACTTGGCCTTGAAATGCTGGACCGCGGATTTCAGCTCCCGATACGCCAGATACTGAAGCCTTAAATCAATCGTTAGAGACAACGATTTCCCAGGCTGCGCCTCTGCTACAGGCTTCACATCGCGGACTATTTCTCCATAAAGGTTCTTCAGGACTTTCTTTTTGCCCGGCTTGCCTGCCAGCCACTTGTCGAATGACAGCTCAAGCCCCTCCTGCCCGACATCATCAATATCGGTGAAGCCAACAACATGAGCCGCCACTTCCCCCGCTGGGTAAAAGCGATGGTACTCACGCTCGGCATAAACCCCTCGGATGCCAAGCTCAAGGATACTCCGGGCCTCCGACGGGGGCAGATGCCTGCGCAGGTAAACAAAATTCCTGCTGAGGTTACCCTTAAGCTTTTGCTCAAAGGTTTCGGGATCAACCTCAAGATAATCGGTTAGCGCAGACAGGTCCTGGGCAGCTTCCCTTGTCGGGTCATCACCGAGGACTTCGGACGGGTTTGCCCAGAGGGAAAGCACAGGCGTGCTGACAGCAAGCGGTTTACCCGACCGATCCTGGATAATGCCCCGATGCGCGTTGATACGTTCCATGCGGATAGTGCGTGCATCACCCTGGTCCTGAAGAAAGTCCTTGTCCACAATCTGCAGGTACCAGAGCCTGCCGAGCATACCGGCTGCAAGTGCCATGACAATCAAGCCAACCAGGTAAACCCTCGGCAGCATCATCTGAGCACCACCATGTCTTCAGTTTCCGGCGCCTGCATTTCGAGCTCCTTGAATGCGAGCTCATTTAGTCTCGTGTAGTCTGCCCAGGCACTCTGCTCGAGGAGCAGCTTTTCATACTCATGCTCAAGGTCATCGTGACTCTTTTCCAGCCGCTGGAGGTCGCGGTACATATTGCGCGTCTCATGCGCCGAATAGGCGACACCAATCGCCGACACCACAAACACTGACGTCAGTGCAGCTCCCAGAATGGGTCTGGGTGAAAAAAACCATCCGATGATAAGACGCAATATCGCGGGCATCACAGTTTCTCCGCAATTCGCATGATGGAACTCCGGGCGCGGCGATTCCCTGTGACTTCCTCATCTGACGGCTTAACTGGCTTGCCGATGATTCTTACATGACGTTCAATCTCGGCGTCCCGAATAGGCAGACGCGACGGCAGCTCCTCACCACGCGCCATTCTCTGAAAGAAGCGCTTAACAATTCGATCTTCCAGGCTATGAAAGCTGATCACGACAAGCCGGCCACCTGAACTCAGCAGATCGATAACATCAGCAAGGCAATTTTCCAGCTCCTCAAGTTCGCGGTTCACCTGGATGCGAATTGCCTGGAAGGTTCGCGTTGCAGGGTGTTTATGTTTTTCGCGGCGTGGAATAGAGGTTTCCACGATCTCAACCAGTTTGTCGGTCGTATCGACCGGGAACTCAATACGGGTTTCGACAATCTTTCTCGCGATGCGCCGGGCAAATCGTTCTTCACCATAGCGCTTGAGAACGTCTGTTATCTCCTGTTCCGAAGCCTCCGCAAGCCACTCTGCGGCAGTCTCTCCTTCAGCCTGGTTCATCCGCATGTCCAGCGGTCCCGGCCGCTGGAAAGAAAAACCGCGCTCAGCCTCATCAAGCTGT
The DNA here is from genome assembly GCA_016779585.1 of Pseudomonadales bacterium. Classification (GTDB taxonomy): domain Bacteria; phylum Pseudomonadota; class Gammaproteobacteria; order Pseudomonadales; family Azotimanducaceae; genus UBA9659. The sequence continues at coordinate 51,919 of JADHNI010000004.1, read as the reverse complement.
GGAGACGAAACGCCAAGATCCATGAGCACCCCGTCAAGGCCATCAATCTGATGCCGTTCAACAAAACTCCTGAGCTGTGAAAAGGAGCCATGCTCTATCAGTACACGACCATCGTTTTTAAACCTGTTTTCTGCATGCGCCACTGCGATCTCGTCGCGGTCGACCACCAAAAGGCGTCCATCGGAATTAAGGGAGTCGGCAATCGCCTGGCTGTGACCACCCCGGCCGTAGGTACAGTCAACATAGGTGCCGCTGCGATTAGTAATGAGGGCGTGGACAGCCTCCTCAAGCAAGACCGTCTGATGGGGAGCCGTCGTCATCGCGCGCGCTACAGTGATAAGGACTGGAGTTCGTCAGGCAGCTCAAGGCTGGAAGCGTCTTCCAGCCAGGAATCCCTGCGCTCAATCCAGGAACTCTCACTCCAGAGTTCCAGCTTCTTGCCCTGCCCGAGCAGGACACCTTTCTTTTCGAGGTCAGCATAGTCGCGGAGCGGTGGCGTCAGCAGTATCCGCCCACTGTTATCCATCTGGATATCCGTGGCGTGGCCGATCAACAGGCGCTGAACGCGACGGGCTGCGACATTAAAACTTGGCAGGGCTTCAACCTTGCGCTGGATATCGTCCCAGTCAGGCTGCGGGTAGATCAGCAGGCAACGTTCCTCGGTATCGATGGTGACAACCATCTCACCATTGCAATGATTCAGGAGCTGGTCACGGAAACGCGCAGGGATGGCTATACGACCCTTCGCATCCACATTCACGTTGTTCACACCCCGAAACATGACTTTTAACTCACCCCATTAACTGCAAAATGGAGTAACTGCGCTTTTTGGGAGGGCCTGGTTTCCACTTTCTACCACTTGAAATGGAAATACCCCACAAAATGACACTTTTACCCACTTTTCTTCACTGCGAACATTAGAAAGGGGGCGAGAAAGTGTCAAGCAACAAAACTGGCAATTTGTCCTTAAAACACAATAACTTAGCTCACATTCCCAAGCCCCGCCGCAGGTACAATTGGGAAAGCGATAGATAACAGCCAGATACCAACCCAACTTAAAGTAAGTTGTTAGGTGTCGCTCGCTAAGATGAATTTCTCATAATAAATTCCGCTTATATTCCTTTCGGCGATAAACCGCACAAAATCCCGCCTCACATGGCGCTTGAGTCACATGTGCAGAGAGTTTAGGCTTCGCGCTGGAGTCGGCCAGGCAATCGCTCCGATTCGTCGGGGAGGAAAGTCCGGGCTCCACAGGGCAGGGTGCCAGGTAACGCCTGGGGGGCGCGAGCCTACGGAAAGTGCAGCAGAAAATATACCGCCCCAGCGATGGGGTAAGGGTGAAATGGTGCGGTAAGAGCGCACCGCGCGGCCGGTAACGGGCGTGGCAGTGTAAACCCCACCTGGAGCAAGACCAAATAGGAATCCGGTAATCGCGGCCCGCGATGGGATTCGGGTAGGTCGCTATAGGTACCTGGCGACAGGTATCACAGATGAATGATTGCCCACGACAGAACCCGGCTTATCGGCCGACTCCGGCTTCAATCCTCAGGACTGTTTATTGGGTTCAGGACTGTTTATTGGGTTCAGGACTGTTCCTTAAGGTTCAGGGCGCGCTCGTAGAGTTCACTTTTCGAGTGGCTGGTAACTTTGGCGGCTACAGCGGCAGCCCTGGAGGGAGACAGTTCCTCCAGCAAGGCAGCCAGCAAACTGTCAGCGTCCAGCGCATCAGGTGAGGACTCACTAGCCCGGAGAACCACCACAAACTCCCCTTTAGCTGGTATCAATCCCGACTCCAGTTGCGCCAGCAAATCGCCCGCAGGTCCCGTCACAACCTGCTCAAATGTCTTGGTGAGCTCACGACACAGTGACATCTCCCTTCCCTCACCCAGGGTATCCACCACAGACTGTACAAACTGAAGTATCCGGTGAGGCGCCTCGAAGAAGACGTTGGTCACTTCACTGTTCCTGAGCGCAGCAAGGCGTGCTTCCCTGCCCTGCTTTTTCGCGGGCAGAAAGCCTTCAAAAGCAAAACGGTCCGTGGGCAAACCCGCCACACTGAGAGCCGCAGCGAGTGCACTGGGGCCGGCAACAGGAACCACCCGAATACCCGCCTCATGGCAGGCTCGAACCAGCTGGTAGCCGGGGTCTGAAATCAACGGTGTACCGGCATCAGAGACGACCGCCACCTCTCGCCCGCTTTTCAGATGATCCAGGACCCTGGCGGTTGAGGCTGACTCATTGTGGTCGTGCAGCGGTATCAATTCTGCCTGTCGATCACCGGTACCAATACCGGCATGATTAAGCAGGGATCCCGTGCGTCGAGTATCTTCTGCCGCAATGACCTGCACAGCCGAAAGCACCTGCCTCGCCCTTGGGGTCAGGTCTTCGAGATTGCCGATTGGCGTTGCGACGACATAGAGAGTAGACAATTGACTACAACAGCTTCGGTTGAGTTGTGGGATAATTCCTTGCTCTAGTCTAGCTGAAAATGTGTAGCTGAGTTCGAATGAACAAGTTAGCAGTCACCACTCTGTCACTCATTGCTTTTGCCGTGTTTTTGACCGGTTGTGAAACCACCTCCGTCAGTGACAGCGTTACCCGGGCGGCACCCGATAAGATCCTGACACCACACAAAGGCATTGATCGGCTGCTGCTGGAAGCTGGCAGAACCGTACCACCCAGGTCAACAGAGCTGCGAATCGAAGCAGCCAGCCTTGCCCTGGAACGTGGAGACCCGGAACTCCTGCGCCGCATACTCTCGTCAGTTGAGTCACCTTACGCTACCACTTCGACAACCAGGGACTTTTCCTTCCTGGCCGCGGAGCTCGCGCTCTACGACGATGACCCGCGCACGGCGATTCGAATTCTCGATGATCGCCGAATGCAAAGCATCCGCCTCGAAACTAAAACCCAAATCTCTGCCGGCCGATTACGTGCCCGGGCCTACAAAATGGGTCGTAGCTACCTCGCGAGTGCACGAGAGGAGATATACATCAATCGCCTTTTGCCTCCGGAAGAGCGCCAGCAAAATCATGAGGAAATCTTCTCAACACTCCTGATGCTGGACGAAGAAACCCTTCAACAGCAGGCAGAACAAAGTATTACAAGCGAGATCCGGGGCTGGCTTTCCCTCGCGGCATTGACCAGGCGTTTCCAGAATGACCCTCTGCGACAATTGAATGCCCTGAAAAAATGGCGCACGGCCTGGCCAAACCACTCAGCGGCTGTCGTCGTTCCTGCTTCACTGCAGATGTTATCCAGAATTGTTGCAGAACGACCCGAGAACATAGCCCTGCTGCTGCCTCTCAAAGGCAACCTTGGTGCTATCGGCCGTGCCATCCGAGACGGTTACATAGCCGCACATTACCAGCTCACGCCGGATTCCAGCCTCAAGATCTATGATTCGAGCCAGGGAGACATTCTTGAAACGCTTGCTACCGCTGTGAGTGAAGGCGCGGAAATCGTTATCGGTCCATTAGACAGGGACAAGGTCAGCAGGATCGCCCGACACCCCCTTAGTGTTCCCGTAATCGCCCTGAACAGGACTGTTGAAGGAGAAATTAATCCCAACCTCTACCAGTTCGGCCTGGCACCGGAAGATGAGTCCGCCCAGGTCGCCGAGCAGGTCGTCCGCGAAGGGCTCATGAGCGGCCTGGTTATCGCTCCGGACACAGACTGGGGAGATCGCAACTTTGATGCGTTTGCCACGAAGTACACCGAACTGGGCGGCGTAATCGTGGATACAGCGCGTTATAAAAACCAACGGGACTACTCGGACATGGTGAAATCACTGCTGAACGTTGATTCAAGTGAAGAACGGGCAGCAAACCTTCGAAGGATAACCGGTGAGCGATTCGAGTTTTCTGCAAGGCGACGGCAGGACATTGAGTTCGTGTTCCTGCTCGCCAATACCAACCAGGCCCGCGGCATCAAACCAACTCTCGCATTTTTCTATGCTGAGGACCTGCCAGTGTACGCAACTTCCCACGTACACGAGACATCGAACTCCCGGATCGATGCGATTGATCTTAACGGGCTCCGTTTCTGTGACATACCATGGAAACTGACCGACGATGACGACGTTCAGCAGGTTATCAGCAATACCTGGGATTCCGCGACATCACAACTGGCCCCCTTTTATGCCCTCGGTGTCGACGTCCACCGGCTATACCCGCGACTGCAACAGCTGAAGGAATACCCGAATGAGCGCGTTTACGGTTCAACCGGCATGCTTGCACTGAATGAAGATAACGTGATCACCCGTACGCTGATGTGGGCGCAGTTCCAGGAAGGAGAGGTGCGCGCCGTACCAATGATCTTCGGCCTGTAACCATGAATTCAACCGTGACCGGCAGGGAAGCCGAGAGAACTGCGGAACTGTATCTCAGGCAACAGGGTCTGCAACTGGTGCAGCGGAACTATCGTGCACGCACCGGTGAAATCGATCTAATCATGGAGCGGGGTTCACTACTTGCCTTCGTCGAAGTTCGATACCGGGGTAACCCAAATTACGGCTCAGGAGCTGACTCCATCTCGCGATCCAAGCAGCGGAAAATCATAAACACTGCACATTTGTTCCTTCAGAAACATTGCAAAAACAATGACCCGCGTTGGAACGAATACCGCTTCGATGTGGTCTCAATTGGCAACGAGATAAATTGGATACCAGGCGCCTTTACACTAGACTAGCGCGACATGGCTATACAGAAACTCATTCCCACTATTCTTCTTGCGATCTTGCTTTCCGGGTGCACGGCGACATCCGTCAGCGATTCCTTCGATGACTCCCGCAATGAATCACTCGCAATGAAGCGGATCAAAGATGCCCATCCTGCGTTGAAGGATTCGAACATCTCGGTGACCAGCTTTGATGGTGTCGTACTCATCACCGGCCAGGTCCCGTCAGCAGAACTTATCGCATTGGCAACGGCAGAAGTTGAGCCACTCAGGAACGTTCGAAAGGTACACAACGAACTCCAGGTAGCCGGTAAAACCTCCGTACTGTCCCGCACCAACGATTCCTGGCTCACAACAAAAGTTAAATCAAAGCTGGCAACCAACGAAGACACCGACGCTGACCGAATCAAGGTCGTGACCGAGAATGGCGTGGTGTACCTGATGGGACTGTTGACTCGTGCAGAGGCGGATACCGCAGTGGATGTAACCCGGCAAACTCAGGGTGTGCAAAAAATCGTCAAGGTCTTTGAGTACATCAACTGAATCACTTAACCACTTTCAGGTTCGGGGGGCCCTTCGGAGGCTCTGGCGGCGAATCGGACGGATCCGCCGGACCGGGCGGATTGTCTTCCGGAGGTGTATCCGTAGGATCAGCGTCTTCTCGCGGAAACCACATGCCCTCGCCATTTTCCTTGGCAATGATGCCCATAACCGCCGCAACAGGCGCATAGATCTCGTGGGCGACACCAGAGAATCTGCCACTGAACATCACAAACTCTGATGAAATCGACAGATTGCGAATCGCCGACGGGCTGATGTTAAGGACAATCTGCCCATCCTTGACGAACTCCATAGGCACGGATACGTCATCCATCGTGGCATCAACAATCAGGTAAGGAGTACAGTCGTTATCGAGTATCCATTCATTGATGGCTCGAATCAGGTAAGGGACGGAAGAATTCATAAAGGAGACGGCCAGGCGATTGCCCGGCATCTTTTAATCCCGCATATCGAGTTCAGCTTCACTCAGTGAAGACTGAAATGCATCTCTTTGGAATATTCTTTCCATGTAGTCCTGGACAGGCTTGCCATGCTTCGGCGGCAATTCAATTCCCAGTACCGGCAGACGCCAGAGGATCGGAGCCACGCAGCAATCAACCAGCGTGAATTCGTCACTCATGAAGAACGGTTTCTCGCCGAAAATCGGTGCGATCGCAATCAGGCTTTCACGCAGTTCCTTGCGCGCGCGATCGATAACCGTGTCCTTGGAGCGACCAGCTACGATCGTATCAACATAACCACACCAGTCACGCTGGATGCGGTAAACAAACAGGCGACTCTGCGCTCGAGCCACCGGGTAAACCGGCAACAGTGGCGGATGCGGGAATCGTTCGTCAAGGTACTCCATGATCACCTGGGACTCATAAAGAACCAGGTCCCGATCTACCAGTGTCGGCAGGCTGTTGTAAGGATTCAGACCTGCCAGGTCTTCCGGCATGCTGCCGGGCTCAACGTCAATGATTTCTACCGCGACTCCTTTTTCTGCAAGAACCAGTCGCACGCGCTGACTGTAATGGTCATTTCCGTCGGAATAAAAAATCATTGATGAATGCTTGGCTACGACGCCCATTCTTCACCTCTTAGTTGTCTCAAAAATTAGGTTTCCCGATCCCGAAGGGTCGGGAACCGGATACTAATGGAACTCTTTCGTGTAGTCGCGGCCAAGGAGCCAGGTGAACACAAAGAAGAAAGCCAGGAACAGCAGAACATAAACGCCAATGCGCTCACGCTCCAGCCTGCTCGGATCTGCTGTATAGGTCAGGAAATTGGCGAGATCATAAATCACTTGATCGTACTCTTCCGGAGTCAGGGAACCAGTGCCTTCAACCAGTTGCAGCGGGCTGAATCCTCTTTCTGTCAGCTCATCGCCACAAACTTCCTCCGTAATGGGTTCACCGGACAGAGGATCACGCATCTCACCACCGTTGGGAGCCAGTCTCGGGATCTGCTTGCAGACTTTTCGCTGGATACCCTGCAGATCTACCAGAACATGGGGCATACCAACATTCTCAAACAGCAGATTGTTTACACCAAATGGACGTGTTTCATCTTCGTAGAAGACTCGCATATAGGTGTAGAGGTAATCCGGACCTTTCATCAACTTGGTATAGAGCGTCAGGTCAGGTGGTGCAGAACCGAAATACTGCTTGGCATCCTTCACTGACAGATTGTTTGTCATGTGGTCACCGATTTTTGAACTCGGGTCAAAGATCAGGTGCTCAGTCATCAGGCCTTCGGGAATCCCAAGGTCATCTGCTGTTCTCTTGTAACGCTGGTACTGCAGGCTGTGGCAACCCATGCAATAGTTCATGTAAGTCCGCGCACCTCGCTGCAGTGAGGCCTGGTCTTCCAGATCCGGTTTCATGTGGTCCAGGGGGATTGTGGTTCCTCCACCGGCGGCGAATGCAACAACCGGCAGCAAAAATACAACTGCAAACAACTTTCTCAATGCTTTCATCGCTCCCATCATGACATGGTTACCCTTTCCGGAACCGGTTTCGTCTTTTCAACACTGGTGTACCAGGGCATCAACAGGAAGTAGCCAAAGTAGATAGCCGTGCAAACCTGGGCCAGTAGCGTACGTTCCGGAGTCGGGTGTTGCACACCCAGGTAGCCGAGAATGAAGAAAGCAATGACAAACACAGCGAGGAAAATCTTGCTGGCCATACCCTTGTAGCGAATGGACTTAACCGGAGACTTGTCGAGCCACGGCAGAACTGCAGGCAGAGCAATCGCCCCTGCCATCACGACCAGGCCCCAGAACTTCGCATCCAGCCCGAACAGCGGGAAGGTTGCGGCACGGAGCATCGAATAAAACGGTGTGTAGTACCAGACCGGAGCAATCAGCTCGGGGGTCTTCAACGGATCTGCTGGCGTGTAGTTTGGTGCCTCAATCAGGTAACCGCCACCATCCGGGAAATAAAACATGACGATGCTAAAGAAAAACAGGAACCCGACGATCGCAGGCAGGTCATGCCCGATTGTATAAGCCGGATGGAACGGAATGCCGTCAACGGGCTTGCCATCTTCATCCAGGTTCTTCTTGATATCCACACCATCGGGGTTGTTGGAACCAACCTCGTGCAAAGCAAGGATGTGCAGGAATACCAGCACGATCAGTACCAGCGGAATGAGCACAACGTGCAGCGCAAAGAAACGGTTGAGCGTAATGCCGGAGATGTTGAAATCACCTCTCACCCAGGTTGCCAGCGAATCACCAACAACAGGAATGGCACCCGCCAAAGAAACAATGACCTGCCCTGCCCAGAAAGACATGTTGCCCCAGGGCAGAAGGTAACCAAAGAAACCCTCAGCCATGAGCGCGACATAGATCAGCATCCCCAGGATCCAGATCAGCTCCCTCGGCTTCTGGTAAGAGCCATACATCAGACCCCGGAACATATGCAGGTACACCACAAGGAAGAACGCAGAGGCTCCGGTTGAGTGCATGTACCTGAGCATCCAGCCATACTCCACATCACGCATGATGTACTCGAGGGAGGCAAAAGCACCCTCTGCACTGGGCACATAGCTCATGGTCAGCCAGATGCCGGTAAGCAACTGGTTAACCAGGACAACCACTGAGAGCACCCCAAAGAGATACCAGAAGTTAAAATTCTTGGGCGCATAGTACTTCGACATATGCTTTTCATAGGTCTCGGTGACGGGCAGTCGCGCGTCGACCCAGTCCATGACGTTCTTAAACGTCTGTTGAATCGCTGACATCAGGCAGTCCCCTTATCTTCACCGATCACGATGACGTTTTCGCTTTCGTAGTAGTGAGGTGGTACTTCGAGATTCGAAGGCGCAGGCACGCCGGAATAAACACGACCTGCAAGGTCAAACTTGGAACCATGGCAGGCACAGAAGAAACCACCGATCCACTCGGCATCAAATGTTTCTGGTTGAACCACCGGCTTAAACTGCGGAGAGCACCCGAGATGCGTGCAGATACCGACAAGGACCAGGACGTCAGGTCTGATCGAACGGGTCTCGTTCTTGGCATACTCAGGCTGCTGTTCACGCTCGGACTCCGGATCCGCAAGACGTGAATTTTTGGAATTCAGTTTATCCAGGACATCCTGGGTTCGCTTGATCACGAAGATAGGCTTGTCTCTCCAGGCCGGAATCGGGCCGAGAATTTCGCCGTCTGCAATCTTGCTGATATCAACCTTAATTGGCGCACCTGCGGCCAATGCCTTGGCGCTGGGATTCCAGGAGCCGACGAAAGGTACAGCAACTCCTACAACACCAGCAGCCCCAACCACAGACGTCGCCCCAATCAAAAAATTGCGGCGTCCTGTGTTGACGCTCTTTTCACTCACTATGAATCTCCCTTACCGAAACTACTGCCACCCGGGGGATAAAATAGGGTGGGCTCGGCCCATAAATTAGCCGAGCGGATTCTACCACAACTGGCAGGGAAAATGTGGCAGCCTTGAGCTAATTTATGAACAGCCTTGAGCTATCTTTTGGACAGCCCGTTAACAAAAAAAGCCGGCTTTGAAGCCGGCTCTTTAAGATTAACGCTTGGAGAATTGAGGCTTCTTTCGAGCCTTGCGCAAACCGACCTTTTTACGCTCTACAGAACGGTCGTCACGGGTAACAAAACCGGCGCTGCGCAGCGTTGGCCTTAGCGTCTCATCATAATCAATGAGGGCACGGGTAATGCCGTGGCGAATTGCTCCAGCCTGACCAGAGCCACCACCACCAACAACAGTGACATAGAAATCAAACTTGTCAGCCATTTCCACAACATCCAGTGGCTGCCTTACGATCATACGTGCTGTTTGGCGACCAAAGTAATCGTCCAGGTTACGCTTGTTAACGCTGATATTGCCTGTGCCCGGGGTCATGAAAACCCTGGCTTTTGATGATTTTCGTCGTCCTGTTCCGTAGTACTGGGTGGTCATATTCGGTTAGATCTCCAGGGGAGTTGGTTGCTGCGCGGAGTGCGGATGTTCGCTACCCGCGTAGATCTTCAGCTTGGACAGCATTGCCCGGCTGAGCTTGTTCTTTGGCATCATGCCCTTCACGGCTTTCTCAATAATCATTTCCGGCGCCTTGTCGATCAATTTGTCGAAAGAGATCGATTTGATACCGCCCGGATAGCCCGTGTGATGGTGATACATCTTGTCAGTCGTCTTGTTGCCGGTAACAACTACCTTTTCTGCATTAACAACAATGACATAGTCACCTGTGTCCACATGTGGCGTGAATTCTGGCTTGTGCTTGCCGCGCAGTCGGTTGGCGATCTCGGTACTCAGGCGACCGAGCGTCTTGTCGGTAGCATCCACGACGTACCAGCTGTGCTTCACTTCTTCTTTCTTGACACTAATAGTCTTCATGATCAAATACTTAGTTACGTTTCACTCTACTACCCCATCGCTGCCAGGCTCGAAACCGCCGGCAAAAGTCCTTTATCTACAGGGAGATAGAGCGGGGAATTTGGGAGCGCGAATATTACCCAAGGCGCTGCCCCCTTGCAAGGAAAGTTACAAAGACGGGGACAAAAAATGGCGTGGACACCGAAGCCCCTCTAACACATTGATTTTTAATGATACCCAGCGCCGCCAATGGCTGATCAAGGACGATGTTCCTGGGCAAGATACTCTTTGGATTGCATTTCCTGGAGACGGCTCTCTGTTCTCTGAAACTCAAACGTCAATCTGCTACCCCGATAGAGCTCCAGGATTGGCGCTTCTGCAGAGATAATAAGTTTAACGTTCCGATCATAGAACTCGTCTACGAGACTGATGAACCGGCGTGCCTGGTCTTCCTTTTTCTCGTCAAGTACCGGGACATTGCCAACCAGCACCGTCTGGAACAGCCGAGCCAGCTCAATATAGTCGTTCTGGGATCGGGGACCATCACAAAGGGCCAGGAATTCGAACCAGGCCACGCCATCCCCGCAGCGCCTGGTCGTAATATCCCGCCCCTCGATAGGTAGTATCACCTGCGCCCTGCCCTCATCCGGTGAAATACTGAAAAAGGCTGCTTCCAGTCCAGCCTCCGCCTGCGCATCCAGCGGAAAATGATAGATTTCCGCCGATTCCAGCGCCCGCAGCCGATAGTCAATTCCACCGTCCATGTTGTGCACAGTCGTGTGCGTGTTCAACAGGGCTATTGCCGGCAGGAACTTGCTTCGTTGCAGTCCGTTCTCGTAAAGATGATCCGGTTCAACATTTGACGTGGCAACGAGTGTTATTCCCCGCGCGAACATTTCATCCAGCAACCCGGCAAGCAACATGGCATCGGTAATATCACTGACAAAGAACTCATCAAAACAGAGCACACGCGCCTGTTCCGCAAAATGTGCCGCAACGAGCTTGAGTGGGTTGGCTTCACCCTGAAGCTCACGCAGCTGATGATGAACTTCGCGCATGAATCGGTGAAAGTGCAGGCGTTTCTTCTCCCTGAACAGCAGCGATTCATAGAAAAGATCCATAAGGAATGTCTTGCCGCGCCCGACACCACCCCAGAAATAGATTCCTTTCACAGGCTCGGGCGTTTCTGTCTTTCCAAACAAGCGTGACAGGAGACCGCTTTTCGGACGGGCCTGACTCTGGGTGTCATTCAGTTCCTGGTATAGCGCCTGCAGAAGGACCAGTGCGCGGTGTTGCGCCTCGTCATATTGAAACTCACCGTCACGAACACCTGCATCGTATCGCTTTTTGGGTCCAGCCTTCGGAGTAGACATGATGGATTAGGGACTAGCCTTTTATACGGAGGCGGGCAGATTCAGCATGGGCATCCAGGCCTTCTTCTACCGCTATAATCGCTGCAGCGCGGTTCAACCGAACAGCGCCTTCGCGGGAGCACTGGATTACTGAGGTCCTGGTCTGAAAATCGTAAACACCCAGCGGTGAGGCAAATCGAGCTGTGCCGCTGGTAGGCAAAACGTGACTCGGTCCCGCCGTGTAATCACCGACAACTTCCGTCGTATCTGCACCAAGGAAGACAGCCCCGGCATGTCGAACTTTATCGAGGTATTGACCGGCATCAACAAGGGCAAGCTGAAGGTGTTCAGGCGCGATCCGGTTCACCACCTCAAAAGCGTGGTCAAGATCGGGAACCCGGATCAATGCACTCCGATCCCTGATCGACTTCGAAATGATATCCTCACGGGTCTGGCGCGACAGCATCTCGGGCAGCCTCGCTTCAATCTTCTGCAAAAGGGTGTCGCTGTGGGAAACCACAATGGCCTGCGCCATTTCATCATGTTCTGCCTGGGCAAACATGTCCTGGATCACCCAGTCCGGATCCACGGAGTCATCCGCCACAATGACTACCTCCGAGGGGCCGGCAATCATGTCGATTCCCACATCACCAAAGACCATTTCCTTTGCCGTGGCGACAAAGATGTTACCCGGGCCAACAATCTTGTCGACGCGTGGAATGGTATCCGTACCGTAAGCCATGGCTGCGACCGCCTGGGCACCGCCGACCGCGAAGACCCGATTGACGCCGCTTAAGTGTGCCGCGGCGAGCAACGTGGGGTTAACCTCACCGCCCGGGGTCGGCACGCAAAGGATGATTTCATCCACCCCGGCAACTCGTGCAGGAATCGCGGTCATGATAATGGTCGACGGATAAGCCGCTTTGCCGCCAGGTGCATAGATACCCACCCGCACCATCGCATTAACTCTCTGGCCCAACTGGTTACCAAGATCATCTTCGTACTGCCAGTGCTCGCCGTTACCCATGGCCATCAGCTGTGCCTCATGGTAGGCACGAACCCGCGACGCCGATTCATTCAACGCGTCACGGATCAGCGGATCCAGTGACTCATAAGCAGACTCCAGGTCTGCTGCATCAAGAGTGAGCTGGGCCATGGATTCTGCGGACTGACGGTCAAATCGATTGGTCAGTTCAGCAACAGCGGCGTCACCCCGTTCACGCACCTCACGGATGATGTTCTGCACTGCAGTCCGGACTTCAGCCTGATCTTCCTCGGCAAAGGCCAGCAACTGCGCGAGCTCCGCCGGAAACTCCGGTGATGAGGAATCCAGTATAGAGATCACAACGCACCTTCCAGGGAGTCAATGATTGACTTGATGATCTCGAACTTCGTCTTGTATGAAGACTCGTTTACGATCAGGCGTGTACTGATTTCCGTAATCAGTTCCATCGGCACTAGGCCATTTGCCTTGAGCGTATTACCGGTCTCAACGATATCAACGATGCGATGAGCCAGACCTGTAACCGGAGCAAGTTCCATGGCCCCGTAAAGTTTAATGATGTCCACCTGGATACCACGCGAGGCATAGTAGCGCTTCGCAGTATTCGTGAACTTGGTGGCAATCTTCAGGCGTGAGGGTAGTGGTGGTTCGTCTTTTAAACCTGCCACCATGATTCGGCACTTACCAAGTCCAAGATCAAGTGGCTCATAGAATCCGGTACCACCATGTTCAAGCAACACATCCTTACCGGACATTCCCATATCTGCGATACCGTGCTCAACATAGGTGGCCACATCAGCGCCACGCAGGATCATGACCTCGACTTCAGGCCGATTGGTTCCAAAAACCAGTTTTCGGGAATCACGGGGATCCTCTTCAGGCACGATATCAACGCGTGCCAGCACGTCCAGTTCCGCATCGAGGATACGCCCCTTGGTCAGCGCAATGACCACCTTGCCAGACATGCTTTACTCCGACGCCAGCCGACGAATGTTAGCGCCAAGGTTTTGCAGCTTTTCCTCAACCTGTTCGTAACCCCGATCTATATGATAGATACGGTCGACGATGGTATCGCCGTCTGCAACCAGGCCTGCTATCACCAGGGAGACCGAGGCGCGGAGGTCGTTGGCCATCACAGGGGCACCTTTCAGTCTCGGTACGCCTTCGATAATGGCTGTGGTGTTATTGCCTTCGAGTCGGATGCGTGCACCCATGCGATTCATTTCATGCACGTGCATGAAACGGTTCTCGAAAATGGTTTCCTTAATGGTACCGGTCCCCTCCGCGACACAGTTCATAGCCATGATCTGAGCCTGGAGGTCTGTCGGATACGCGGGGTAAGGTGCCGTTACCAGGCTGACAGCCTTCGGACGCCGGCCTTCCATATCCAGCTCAATGGTGGAACCCTCGATAGTAATTTTGGCTCCCGCCTCCTTCAGCTTGCTGATCACTACTTCCAGGTGCTCCGGGTTGGTGTCACGAATTTTTATATAGCCTCCGGTTGCTGCGGCAGCAATAAGGTAGGTGCCGGTTTCGACGCGATCCGAAATACATCGGTGCGAACAACCATTCATGGATGGCACACCGGTAATGTGGATGGTATCCGTACCAGCGCCATCTACCCGCGCACCCATCTTGTTAAGGAAGTCCGCGAGATCCGTAATCTCCGGTTCCCGGGCGCAGTTCTCCATGATGGTTTCGCCCTCGGCGAGACAAGCTGCCATCATGATGTGCTCAGTGCCGCCGACCGTGCAGAAATCAAAGTAGACGTGACCACCTTTCAGACCACCATTGGTTGTGGCTTTAACGTAGCCATCAACCATTTCGATCTGTGCGCCCAGCGCTTCAAGCCCACGCAGGTGCTGATCAACCGGTCGTGGTCCGATGGCACAACCACCTGGAAGAGATACCTCTGCCTGGCCATAGTGAGCCAACAAAGGACCCAACACATTAAATGAGGCGCGCATGGTTTTGACGAGATCGTAAGGCGCCTTGAAACTCTTGATCGTATTGGCGTGTATCTCAACGTTCATCTTTTCATCGATCACAACCTCCACACCGAGCGAACCAAGCAGCTCAATCATGGTAGTGATGTCCCGAAGATGAGGCACATTTGAAATCGTGACCGGTTCATCCGCCAGCAGCGCCGCCGCAAACATCTTAAGCGCTGAATTTTTCGCACCGGATGCCCTCAGCTCACCATTGAGGACTGCGCCGCCGCCTATCATTAAACGATCCATAATCAGCCAGCCTCTTCGGGAGTCTGTGTAACCATTGAAACAGCATGAATCTCGCCGGACTTGATTCGATCGTCCAGCAGCGCATAGATTTTTTGCTGGCGTTTTACCCGGTTTAATCCGGAAAACGCATCAGATACTATTTTCAGACCCAGTTTGTTGCCTTCAGCCTGAAGTTCCAGCTCGCATTCCGGGAAGGCATCCCGCAGCGTTGCTTCAATTGCCGACACATCCATGAAAAATGACTCAAAAGAAAAGCGCGACATCTTATCATGCGTGCAGTCAAACCGTGAGGCCCAGCAACTCTTCCAACTCGGCTACTCTCGCCATCTGGCGAACCACATCACTGCATCCCGTGAACGTGACTGCGCCACCGGTTGCACCGGCTCTCCGCCGCAGGAAAACAAGCAGGGAAAGCACCGCCGAGCCATGAACGACAAGCTCCGTCAAATTGACGGTAACAGAGCCGGAACGGGGCAGCAGATTTTCTATTTCCCGCCGGTAAGCCATGAGGTTGGCGAGACTCAGCTCGCCAGAGAGGTGCAGCACGTCGTCGTCAAGACGGATCATCGACTTCGACTTCCCAGTTCTGGATTACGAGATCGATATCCTGCTTGTACTTCTGCATGTAAGCGTTGAACTGGGACCGGAACTGCAGCCCAATGTTGATACCGTTAATAATCACGTTCCGCAGCAACCAGCGACCATCTTCATGAAGGCCCAGCTGGTAATGAACGGGATAAAGCGTTCCTGAACCTGAATAAACCTTGATCAGGATCGTCGCTTTATCCTCGGTTTTTGGCGGAGTGGTCGGCTCAACGACAATCACCGTCTGATTATCAAACTCCAGCAATGCGGTCGCATAGGTTCTGATCAGCGCATCCTGGAATCTGGCAAGGAAGGCCTCCCGCTGAGCCATGGTTGCGGAGCGATAATGTTTTGCCATCACACCCTTGGCGAAACCCTCGAAATCGATGTAGGGCGACAGGGCGTCCTGCACTGCTGCAAAAAACTGTTCCGGATCCTCTTCGTATAGTGGTTGCACTTCAACCAGGCGCTTTAACAGCACATCGGTTGATTCCCTGACACTCTCGTAAGCCGTCTGGGCCGTCGCGGTGACTGAAGTCGCAGCGACGGAAAACAACAACAGGAATGAGACAAAAAGCTTCATGTAATCTCCTAAAACTGATCCAGCAAAAACTGACCGATCAATTCCTCAAGAATAATCGCAGACTGGGTGTCTGTGATCTCACTGCCATCTTCCAGGAACTCGTCTTCGGCGCCAATGGACAAGCCTATGTACTTTCCCCCGAGCAGGCCCTCGGTAAGTATCGCCGCCGTGGAATCAACACTGATGTTATCCACGCTGCCGTCGATTTCCATGCGAACCCTGGCATCATACCGATTTCGGTCGTAGTCAATTGCGGCAACCTGCCCGACTTCCACCCCTGCAATACTCACCTTGGATCGGACCGTAAGACCACTGACATTCTCAAAACTGGCATAGACAGTGTAGGTGTTCGTTTCACCGTCGACATTGAAGCCACTGATCCGGGTCGCCAGGATTCCCAGAGAAATCAGCCCTGCCAGCATGAAGGCACCAACCACGATTTCAATTGTGCGCATCTGCATGAGTGATCCTTAGAAGTTAAACATCATCAGAGTGAGGAAAAAGTCGAGCACAAGAACCGACACGCTTGAGAATACCACGGTCCTCGTTGTCGCATCAGCGATGCCTTCACTGGTGGGTTCAGAATCATAGCCCTGAAAGACCGCGATCCACGTCACCACCAGCCCGAAACAGATTGACTTGATGATGCCCTTGAGTACGTGTTGGACAAAATCCACACCCTCGGACATCGTCGACCAGAAAGCGCCTTCATAAACACCCAGCCACTCGACACCAACCAGGGCGGCGCCCCAGATACCTACGACGCTGAACATCATCGCCAGCAAAGGCATCGAGATAAATCCTGCCCATAACCTGGGGGAGACAATCCTTCGTAAAGGATCAACCCCCATCATCTCCATACTGGTCAACTGCTCGGTTGCTTTCATCAAACCGATTTCCGCGGTCACCGCGGAGCCTGCACGACCGGCGAACAACAGGGCCGAAACCACCGGGCCGATTTCCATCACCAGCACCAGGGCGACGCCAAGGCCAAGGGCACTCTCTGAACCGTATCGCACCAGCTGGTTGTAACCCTGCAGCGCCAGGACAGCGCCGATCGAAAAACCCGATAAAACGGTAATCACGACGGAAAGCACACCAAGCTGGTAAATCTGCCTGACGACCAGCGAGAAGTTTGCAGGATCAGGTTTATGGGCTATTGCCATCCACCAGAGGCGTCCAGCCCGCCCCATGGTAGCGAACAGTCTTAGGGTCTGCCGACCAAGAAGTCTAAGGTAAGCGAACATAATGTAATCACCCGGCCTTATTCGAAACTGAACCAGCCCGGCTTGCGACCAGGAGTCAGCAGTTCTTCTTCGTAGTTGGGTGCTGGATAGTGAAACGGTACCGGGCCATCAGGAAGACCGTCCATGAACTGCCGCAGTCTCGGTGATTCGTTCTGCTCAACTACAGAAGGTTCACCTTCGCCAATGAGTCGACCGTCTGCTAGAACATAGATGTAATCAGATATGCTGGATGCTTCACGAATATCATGCGAGACAATGATGTTGGTTGTCTCGAACACATCAGCCATCTCCCTGATCAGTTTAACAATGACCCCCATGGCAATGGGATCGAGACCTGCAAATGGCTCGTCGTACATAACCAGAGACGGGTCCAGCGCCATTGCCCTTGCCAGGGCAACCCGGCGTTGCATACCGCCGGACAACTCACCCGGGGATAAACCCGATGCACCCCGAAGGCCTACTGCCTGAAGCTTGATCAACACCAGGTCCCGCACCATGTCTTCTGAGAGGTCAGTGTGCACCCTCAGAGGGAAGGCAACATTCTCAAAGACAGTGAGATCTGAAAACAGGGCACCGCTCTGGAACAGCATACCCATATCCCTTCTCAGTTCGAACAACTCCTGACGATTCAGGCGGGAAACATCCCTGCCTCGAACAAACACGCGACCACGATCCGGTTGTATATGACCACCGATCAGGCGGAGCAGCGTGGTTTTCCCGGTGCCACTGGGTCCCATAATTGAAACGGTTTTTCCTACCGGTATATGCAGCGAGAGGCCTTCGAAAATGCGTTTTCGACCGCGGCGATACACAACATTTTCGAGCACTATGAGTTCTTCCGACACGTCCCCTGTCCCGGGAAATAGGTGAAACGGCGACGCTAACATCCTGCTCACAAAACCGCTATAGCCAGTGCCGCTCCGTCCGGTAACCTTTTGACATTCGTCTTGCAATGAAGGCAGAGAAACACTTTAATGACAGGCTTGTTTGCACTCTCAATCCTGTTCCCCGGATGATTTACTACAGCGCGGCGCTTCTCGTCGGTTTCCTTGTACTGTTTAAAAGCGCTGATCAGTTCGTCATTGGCTCTGTAGCCACGGCCCGGAACTTCAACATATCGCCGATGATCATCGGACTCACGATCGTGGCGCTCGGAACATCCGCACCGGAAATCTTTGTATCAGGCATATCTTCCCTGCAGAACCAGCCCGAGCTGGCCGTGGGTAACGCTATTGGCTCGAACATTGCCAATATCGGAATGGTTCTGGGCATTACCGCGATCATGGTGCCTCTCAAGTTTCGCGTCGACATCCTCCGCAACGACATGCCGATCATGGTGTTCGTAACGCTGTGCGCCGGGGCTACGCTGATCGACTATAGGCTGGGTATCTGGGATGGGTTGCTGTTGTTCGCCGGACTGGCGCTGTTCCTGTTAAGGCTCACAGTCGAATACCAGAAATCGTCGCAGGCTGAGTTAGCTGCAGAAATCCAGGAGCTGAGTGAAATTCCGGACATGAGTAATCTTCGGGCAATCTCCACCTTCCTGCTCGCTCTTTTTTTCCTGTTACTCAGCTCGGAGTTGCTGGTCTGGGCCGTCAAGAACATCGCCACCAACCTGGGAGTCAGTGAACTGGTCATTGGCCTGACAGTCATTGCGGTAGGGACCAGCCTTCCGGAACTGGTTGTGTCCGTAACCAGCGCCCTGAAAGACCAGACCGACATGGCCATCGCCAACATCGTTGGCTCGAACATTTTCAACATCCTTGCCGTGCTTTCTATTCCCTGTGTCATTTCCCCTACCGCTATTAAGTTTGAACTACTATGGCGTGACTATATCCTGATGCTCGGACTGACAATGCTGCTGGTCTGCTTTGCTTACACCGGTTCCGGCAGCCTGAACCGGATCATGGGTATCCTGATGGTCTCTATCTGGATCGTTTACCTGGTGGTGCTGTACTTCTCAGCCATGGATGGGTCCGCTACACGACTCTGATAGCATAGCTGTTATGATCAATCGAATTGTAGTGCTGAGCACCCTGCTGCTTGCATTCGCACTGTCCATCAACTTTGTCCTGGATGAAGCCGAAGTTCCTGAGGAAAAGACGCCCAGGAACGAACCTGACCTTTACATGCTTAATGCCACCATCGAACAGTTCGATGAGGATGGCCTTCTACAACACAGGATTGATGCCGACCGCTTCACCCACTTCCCGTTGACGGACCTGACAACGATGAAGTCACCGGCCATGGCACTGGCCCATTCGGATAACAGTGCACCGTGGGATATAACAGCCGCGGAGGGTCGTATCCTGCCTGGCACCAACTACCGGGAAGAGGTCGTCGAACTCTGGAACAATGTCCTCGCCGCCAGGAATGGCCGCCAGGGTCGATTCGTCAATATCCAGACCGAAAGCCTGACAATCTACCCGGAACAGGATTACCTGGAAACCGATGCCAAGGTGTTCATAGACAATGAAACTGGAAGAACCACGGCCGCAGGCATGAAAGCCTTCCTCGATGAGGGGCGGTTCATGTTCTATTCCACCGACGCAGATCGCGTCACAACAATATTTCTTCCCAACTAGTACCAGTCTTTGGGCTAGAATGGCGCCTATGCTGGAAATGCAATTAACGTACCGACAGTTTAAACGCCTGCAGCTGTTTGTGACTGCAGCCCTGATGCTGCTCGCGAGCAGCGTTATCGCACTGGAAACGGACAGAGAACAGCCTATTCGTATACAGGCAGACGCAGCGATGGTGGACGAAAACCAGGGTGCCTCTGTATACCGGGGCAACGTAATCATTACCCAGGGTACGCTGGAGGTAACTGCGGACGAGGTTGAGATCTACACCACGGATAGTTCGGTTATCCAGATCATTGCCAGGGTAGACAAGAACTCAGACAAACTGGCGCACTACCGCCAGCAGGTGAATGTCGAAAAGGACATGGTGTACGCGGATGCCCGGAAGATTACCTACCTGGTGCAGGAAGAACGCCTGCACCTGTCTGGCGATGCTCGCCTGCAACAGGTTGAAGATGTATTTACCGGAGAGTTGCTCTACTACGATCTCGCCCGGGGAATCGTGAATCTCAGTTCAAGCGGCGGTTCGGACCGGGTCAACATGACCATCACGCCGAAAAAATCCCAGAAACCAAAACAGCCACAAAACCAGTAACAGCCTGTTGATGCCAAAACTCCATGCAGAAAACCTCGCCAAGAGTTATCGAGGCCATCCCGTTGTCAGGGATGTTTCACTATCTGTCAGCAGTGGCCAGGTGGTCGGCCTGCTCGGTCCCAATGGTGCCGGGAAAACGACCTGCTTCTATATGATCGTCGGTTCCATCACACATGATCGCGGAAAGGTCTCCATCGATGATGAGGACATTACCAGTCTCGCGGTCCACGAGAGAGCAAGGATGGGAATTGGCTATCTGCCCCAGGAAGCTTCCGTATTTCGCAAGCTGTCGGTACAGGACAATCTGATGGCCATACTGGAAATGCGCAAGGATCTCGACGCCAGTGCACAGCTTGAAACAGCAGAAAGGCTGATGGAGGAATTCAGGATTACCCACATCCGGAACAACCTCGGTATTTCACTGTCCGGTGGTGAACGCCGCAGGGTTGAGATAGCCCGCGCCCTTGCTAACGAGCCTGACTTCATCCTGCTGGACGAACCTTTTGCCGGCGTGGATCCCATTTCGGTGACAGACATCAAGGATATCGTCAGCCATCTTTCCGAGCGTGGTATCGGGGTCCTGATTACCGATCACAATGTCCGCGAGACGCTGGATATCTGCGAAACAGCCTATATTGTCAGTGATGGCCAGATTATCGCCCAGGGATCAGCGGCAGAGGTACTGGCCAATGAACAGGTCAGGGATGTTTATCTCGGACAAAACTTCAGGATGTAACGACTTAAGGACAAATCGGACACCGTGTCACTAAAACCCTCCATATCTCTGAAGCTGGGCCAGCAACTGCGAATGACGCCACAGCTGCAGCAGGCTATTCGCCTGTTGCAATTGTCCAGTATCGAACTGGAAATGGAGATACAGGAGGTACTGGATACCAACTTCATGCTGGAGGAATTCGACCCGGAGCGCGATAACTCCGAGGAAGAAACCTCCCTCGACCAGCCGAATGAAGAGCGCGGCGAAGACGGTTCCGATACGGCCAGCAGTGAAGCCTCGTCCGCAGAAGATCGCGAATTCGAAACTGATGAAATACCGCTCGACCCGGAAATTGACGGTGAACACATTACCGATTCCAGGGATGAGGTCGACGCTGAGTCCATTGCAGTCGACCTGCCAGTGGATACATCCTGGGAAGATGTGTACGACGACAATTTTGTTTCTTCAGCTGGTAGCGGCGATTTCTCAGATGAAAATTTCCTGGAGACCAGGAACGCCGACAGCACCTCCATCCAGAGCCACCTGCTTGACCAGCTGAATTTGCTGAACCTTACTGAGTCCGACCAGTACATCGCCGCGTCTATCCTGGATGGACTGGACAATGAAGGTGTGTTGCAGATAGACGTGGAAGATATCGTTGAATCTGCGCCGCCGGAATGGGAGATCGAAATTGAAGAGGTGGACGCGGTCCTGCACCTGATCCAGCACCTGGATCCGGTTGGTATCGCCGCTCGCTCCCTGCAGGAATGCCTTGCCATTCAACTGCGTGAACTACCGGACGATACCGAAGGCAAGACACTGGCACTGACACTCGTAGAGAATTACATAGCCATGCTCGCCAACCGGGATTACGTGCAGCTGGCCCGCAAGCTCAGGATCAAGGAAGCCGAGCTCAAGGAAGTCATCACGTTGATCCAGACGTTGAACCCGCGGCCCGGAGCATCCATTGTCCAGGAAAGTGTGGATTACATAGAGCCAGATGTGTTCGTTTCCAAACAGAATGGTCGATGGGTAGTGGAACTGAACCCCAAATCAGCTCCAAGAATTCGTGTAAACCCTGAATACGCAGCGCTCATCAAGCGTGGCGACACAAGCGATGATGCCAGCAACATGAAAAATCACTTGCAGGAAGCGCGCTGGTTCATCAAGAGCCTGCAACAGCGCAACGACACCCTGCTCAGGGTTTCCACCAAGATTGTCGAGTTCCAGCGTGGTTTTTTTGAGTACGGCGAGCAGGCAATGAAACCCCTTGTGCTGCATGACATAGCAGAGGCCGTTGAACTTCACGAGTCCACCATCAGTCGTGTCACGACACAGAAGTACATGCTGACGCCTGCCGGCGTGTTCGAACTTAAGTACTTTTTCTCCAGCCACGTTTCGACCAGTTCGGGCGGTGAGGTCTCTTCAACGGCAATCCGGGCACTCATCAAAAAACTGGTCGCAGAGGAAAATCCCCGCAAGCCACTCAGTGACAGCAAGATCGCAAAACTGCTGGAGGAGCAGAACATCAACGTCGCCCGGCGCACGATCGCCAAGTATCGGGAACTGTTGCTGATACCCCCTTCGAACGAACGTAAACAGCTGATTTAAAAGCCGCTTTCGGATCGAACCAATCGACCTGATCCAGGTCAAACATTTAACAAAAGGAGTGTTATAGTCTTAACATGAACTGTAAAAGTTCGTGTCCATACATATGCCAGGAGATGCTTTATGCAATTGAATGTTAGTGGCCACCATGTAGAAGTTACAGATTCCCTAAGGAACTACGTCTCTACGAAACTGGAAAGACTGGAACGGCATTTCGACAGAATCACTAACATGA
The DNA here is from genome assembly GCA_016779585.1 of Pseudomonadales bacterium. Taxonomy (GTDB): domain Bacteria; phylum Pseudomonadota; class Gammaproteobacteria; order Pseudomonadales; family Azotimanducaceae; genus UBA9659. Next base: position 29,110 of record JADHNI010000004.1, on the reverse strand, counting down.
ACGTCATACTCTCGGTGGAAAAACAACGCCAGAAAGCCGAATCCACGATTCACATCTCCGGTGGAGAAATCTACGCCGACGCAGAGCATGATGATCTCTATGCGGCAATTGACATGCTTGCTGACAAGCTGGACCGTCAGCTGATCAAAAAGAAAGAAAAACAGAAAGACCACAAACACCGCGCCGCTTCGAGGTAAGCCTCGCGGTTGTTATAATGCGGCCATCAACACCTATGGCCGCATCACATGAATATTGAGTCCATTCTCGCACCAGACCGGGTTTTTTCCGGCGTAGAGGCGAGCAGTAAAAAGCGTGCCATCGAACATGCGGCTTTAAAAATCGGTGAAACACTTCCCGAACTGGATGTCGGTGACTTGTACCGTGGACTGATTGACCGGGAAAAAATTGGCTCCACTGGCCTCGGCGATGGCGTGGCTATTCCCCATTGCCGCCTGTCCTCATGCACCAACATTGTCGGCAGCCTGTTTGTGTTCGACGAGGGCGTCGATTTCTCTTCCCCGGACGACCAGCCCGTGCACATCATGTTTGTACTCCTGGTTCCGGAAGCAGAAACCTCCGAGCACCTGTCAACGCTATCGATGCTGGCGGAACGGCTGCAGCTGGAAAAATACCGGAATGACCTGGTGAATGCTGAAGATGATGAAACCCTGTTTCAACGCGCTATTCAGTCGCTGGAAGAAGCCCGGGTCCAGTCAAGCGGTGGCCAATGATCTCCCTTGTTGTTATCAGTGGCAGGTCCGGGTCCGGTAAAAGTACCGCACTCAATGTCCTGGAGGACATGGGTTACTACTGCATCGATAACCTGCCGGTCACACTGCTCAGTCCTCTGGTCGATCGACTCTTCTCTAACGAAGACATTAACAAGGTTGCCGTCAGCATAGACGCCAGAAACATAGCGGAAGATCTTGCTCTTTTCCCAAGCGTGCTTGAAATGTTCGATAGCAGCAAGGTGGACTCGACTATCATCTTCCTGGATTCGGCAAGCCCCGCACTGGTAAAAAGATTCAGTGAAACCCGACGCAAGCACCCGCTCAGCAACACCGAGCGGGACCTGCGCGAAGCCCTCGAACTGGAAAGCAGGATGCTCGATCCAATTTCCGACATGGCATCCCTGACAATCGATACCACGAGCCTGACCATTCACGAACTGCGGGACGAAATCCGCACCAGGGTCGCCCGGGAAACCCATGAGTTTGCCCTGTTGTTCCTTTCCTTTGCTTACAAGCGAGGCGTACCAGTCGATGCTGACCTGGTATTTGATGTTCGCTGTCTTCCGAACCCACACTGGGAACCCGGTCTGCGCGAACTGACCGGGCTGGATGGACCTGTGCAGGAATTCCTGAACGGACAGGAAGAGTTCATGGACATGTTCAACGACCTGAAAGGGTTCCTGGATCGATGGCTACCGAGATTCGAAGCCAACAACCGTAGCTACCTGACGGTTGCCATAGGCTGCACCGGTGGCCAGCACCGTTCCGTATTCATGTGCAGGAAACTGTTTGAGCAATTTGACTCACAATTTTCGAACGTACAGGTCCGTCACCGGGAACTGAATTCGATCCTCAAGACACAGGGGTAGCAGACGTGATCACCAGGTGTCTTCAAATTCAGAACAAGCTTGGCCTGCATGCCAGGGCGGCATCTGTTTTTGTCAAGGCGGCAGGAGCGTTTGGATCGAAAATCACAGTACGAAGCCCAACCAGGGAGGCCAATGGCAAAAGCATCATGTCCATGATGATGCTGGAAGCTGCCTTTGGTTCTGAGGTGGAAATTGAGATTGAGGGCGCCGACGAAATACAAGCCATGGCCGCTATCGAAAAACTGATCGCTGACAGGTTCGGAGAGGACGAGTGAGCGAAATCGAAGAAACCAGTTCACCTCCCAGCGAACGGCTATCAGCCGTTAGCCAGATCAAGGATATCCTGGAAAATGGCACACACCAGGATATTGACAGCCTTATTGAGGACCTGCGTTCAGAAGATCTCGCAGACATACTTGAGTCTTCCCCTCCTGCGCAGCGAGCGGAACTCTGGAATCTCTTTGAGGAACACCACCAGAGCGACATCATCCAGCATGTTGATGAGGATATTGTTCATTCACTACTGGGTGACAAGTCCGGTGAGGAGATTGCAACAGTCCTCGAGAAGGTCGATAACGACAACAGCGCGGACATTCTCCAGCAGCTACCAGCAGACCTCATACAGGACGCACTGGACGCAATGGATGCCCAGGACAGGGCTCGCGTAGAACAGCTGCTGTCGTATCCCGAGGATACGGCTGGCGGCATGATGGACACGGATACCATTTCCGTCAGGCCCGATATTACTCTCGACGTGGTGTTTAGGTACCTGCGAAGACACCCGGATTTGCCACCCATGACGGATAGCGTATACGTGGTCAACGCCAGTGATGAGTTCATTGGGGTGCTACCGCTGTCGACGCTCCTGGTATCTGACCCATCACTGACCGTCCGGGAAATGATGCTAACCGAGGCGGAGGTCCTTGGTGCCGAGATGTCTGAACACGACGTTGCGGCCACCTTCGAACGTTATGACCTGGTCTCCGCACCGGTTGTCGATGAATACAACAAACTGGTGGGCCGAATTACCATTGACGATGTGGTGGACGTCATCATCGATGAAGCTGAACACTCCATCCTCGGGATGGCCGGCCTGACAGAAGACGCTGACACCTTCGCACCTATCTGGCGGACCGCACGCAGCAGGGCAATCTGGCTCGGTGCGAACCTGATCACCGCATTTATAGCCGCAGGTGTCATCGACCTCTTTACCGAGACGATAGAGAAAGTGGTCGCACTTGCGGTTCTCATGCCGATTGTTGCAAGTATGGGTGGCGTGGCAGGAAGCCAGACGCTGACCCTGGTTATTCGCAACATGGCCCAGGACGGGTTGTTCGAAGACAACCTTGCCTGGCTCACCCGACGGGAGGTCGCCGTCGGATTGATTAATGGCTGCCTGTGGGCACTCATCGTTGCAGTCGCGACGTCCCTCGTGTTCCAGGACACGCAGCTCGGGCTGATTATTGCAGCGGCGCTGGTGATCAACCTGTTTGTCGCCGCCCTGTCCGGCGCACTTCTACCCAGCATCCTCAGGTCTATGGGGATTGATCCGGCGATCGCAGGCACTGTTGTACTGACTACAATTACAGACGTTGTCGGGTTTCTCTCATTCCTCGGCCTCGCTACAATTTTTTACGCATGACCGCAGAAGAAGAAATTGAAGGTCCCAGCAAGTCACAACGTAAACGTGATATGCAGGCACTCAAAGACCTGGCGCAAAAGCTGTCAGAATTATCCGCAGAACAGCTGGATGCTATAGATGACCCCGGCATCAAAGAGGCAATACTGTCAGCCAAGAAAATCACCAAGGGCAACGCCCGAAAACGTCAGCTGCAATATGCGGCAAAGTTGTTGTCCAGGATCGATGTCACACCTATACAGGCGGTAGTGGATGAAATGGATGCCAGCAGTGCAGTTCACGTACAGAAATTTCATCAGCTGGAAACATGGCGAGAACGGCTGATAGATGGTGACCCGGACGCCATGAACGAGTTTCTCTCGCTGTACCCGCAAACAGACAGACAGCAGCTGCGTCATCATATCCGCCAGGCGCAGCAGGAAACTCTGACAAATCCGGATCGAAAAGCCCAGTTCAGAAAACTGTTCCAATTCCTGAAAAACCAGGCCGAAACTGACTAATCCGAGGGCAATAGCCTGAGCTGCTGCCTGAATGGCATTTCTTCGCGCAACCGGGCCTGCAAAGCGGTATCGATGTCGATAATCAACAGTTCTTCACCCTCGCCGAGCTCTCCAACCACTTCGCCCCAGGGGTCACACACCATGGTATGCCCATAGGTCTGGCGCCCCGAGTCATGAATCCCGCCCTGGCAGGCAGCAATTGTGTAGCAACAGTTCTCAACGGCACGCGCCCGCATCAGGAGCCGGAAGTGAGCCTCACCTGTGGTAACTGTAAATGCCGAAGGTACGGAAATGAAATCTGCGTGCCGAAGAAACAGCTCTCGATAAAGCTCAGGGAATCGAAGGTCGTAGCAGACCGAAAGGCCAACGCGACCGAATGGTGTATCCACGGTCACCGGTTCATTCCCGGGCTCGAACATATCCGATTCTCGGTAACGTCTATGATTATCTTCGACATCGACGTCAAACATGTGGATCTTGTCATAGCGCGCAACTTCCTGGCCAGAAGGGTTCAGCACCAGCGATGCGGCACGAACACGATTACCTGTAACTATATGTCCATCAGGCGTCTCGGCAACCGGACAGGTTCCGGCAAAGACCCAGCACTGGCTGGATCGAGCGAGCTCCGACAGGAAAGTGCGAATCGGGCCGTTACTGTTACATTCCTGCTCACCGATTTCCCTTGGATTGGGATGTGCCAGCGCAGCGAAATTCTCCGGCAGGAATAGAGCCTCAGCACCTTCAGAAACAGCTCGCTCCGACAAGGCGGCGACTCGAGGAAGATTGATTTCGATCCGCTGGCTGCTGACCAGCTGCAGGAGTGCAACGCGAACTTTGTTCACCAGGCTCTACTTCGGGTGCCGGAGCAGCACCGGTCTCCTCAATCGCCTGCTCACCGGTTTGGGTTTCCCGAATCTTGTCATCAAAAATCGCAACAAACTCTATCTCAGGGTGTTCTATGGTACCGGTGATCTTGTACTTCGCACTGCTGAACTGATCGATCTGGCTTTCGAAAACTTTCTGCGCCAGCATGACCGTCGCACCGGCAAGCGGACCTGTTGCTATGGCACTATAGGCCGCATACCAGGGCAAGGTGTTACCCACGGGTAACGTTACGATCATATCGTTATCCAGGGTACCGCTGTTCAGGTCTACACTCCCACCGACCTTGAATCTGCCACTGCTGCCATCAATTACAATCGATTCTTTGACATCAACTTCTCCCTGATTAAACCGGGTAACACCACTGATATCGGAGAACTCAAACCCTTTTTCAACGACATCAGAGAAATCCAGTCGAAAGCGCCGCGCCAGCGATGCAAAGTCAAAGACACCCAGAAGCTTGAGCGCACCGCCGGCTTCTGCCTGGACGAAGCGCCCCTTGCCCTCGTGAATTTCGACGGTACCACTGAGAGCATTAACGTCAACCATCGCGGGGGAACCCTGCCAGGCCACGTCCGAGGAGATTTTTAGTCCTTCACCTTCAATACTTGATGCGAAACCAAATCGCCGTAGTGCCTCTGCCAGATCATCAATCTGGAAATCTCCCCGGAATCTGCTTTCATGTCCGATTTCACCAAAGCGCCACTCGACTTCTGAGCCTGCCACAACTTCAACACCAAGGGCAGTGGCCTCCAGGTCTTCAAATCTGGCCATCTCCTCGTCTGTCCGGAACCGGAACGACCACTGGCCATAATCTTCACCATCCAACAGCAACTGGCGCGTGCTGAAGTTAACATCTGTGATCTCGAGCGGGTTCACATCGCCGAAAGGGTCATCTGTTTCACCTTCTCCTTCAAAACTCAGGCGATTCAGGTGAATTTCAAGAGGGGCAGTCTCTTCATCAAGGATCCTGACTTCACCGTCCAGCATGGCGTTTCTGAGGTGCGCTTTCCATAACGCGTCTTCACGGGTCATGACGATATCCACTTCTTCCAGTGGCAGATCGAAGACCATGAGTTCATCGATGTTCAGCGTGACGGACTCTACCCTTTCAGAAATCTCGTCTTCCAGGGAAACATCTGTCATCGCAGCGAGCTCTTCTGTCGTCGTCATCCAGTCTTCGAAGGAAAGAAATGGCAGGTACCCCGTCATTCTTATGGCGTCATAGGTCACCGCACCAAAAGTTTCTTCGCCAAAATGAATACGACCGCCGACCACCAGCCCGTCCTCTATTTTCAACGACGCACTGATGTCATCGTCCAGCTCTGTCGCGATGCGAAACCCGGAGTCGGTAAAAGTCTGTACATACTGAAACTCATGTTTCGAATTCCGATCTGGCTTCGCCAGGGGCTCAGGCAGGTCGACCACTATCCCGGCGAGATCTGAAGTGGCCTCGATGTATATTTCATCGCGGTCGCCTCCATAGGGCACATGCACCTCAGCCAGGTAAGCGAGCGTGCCTTCGGCACGGGAAAGCAGGAGCTGATCTGACCACGCATAGAGATCCGATGCTGCAATCGCTCCTTCAATGGTGACAACGACCTCGCCGCTGTCACCATCCACCGAGGTTTGAATAGTGCCCTCCAGCGGTTCATTGAAAACGGTGCCAGTGAATGTACCAGACTGTAATCCGTCCTCATTGCGATAGGTCATCTCACCGCTCAGACCACTAACAAAGAGATCATAGTCAGCCATATTGAGATCGTTGTCCTCAAGACTGACATGCAGGTCGATACCCACATCTTCGCCGGCGCGATTTCCAACCGGTACATTGAGTTCCAGGTCTGAGATTATCTCGCCCGTACCACTCCAGGAACTCGCCATGGCTGAGGTGATGTCAGATAGCGGTGTTTCATTCAACGCCCGGATACCGTCAGCAAAAGGACCTTCGGCTTTTGCACTGACCAGAATCGTATCTGCCTTGTTGTCAGCACTGATGGGCACATAAAGACTCGCAGAAGGCACCTGGGTGTCGTAAACACGTCCTTTGACGTTTTCTCCCTGCACAAAATAGCTGTTTACATGGACGGTACCGGCAAGGTCACTGATCTCAGGCCAAAGCGGGTCATAAGACATGACGGTATCTTCTACAGAGAAGAACAGGTCATGGGTTTTCCAGGCACCCGGGACACGCTTCGCCAGAGCGCCGTGAATGGTGATACCGCTTTCACGCCCCGTGCCATCAATGATAGCGCGCTTAAGCCATGCCAGAAGATCATCAGGAATGGTGTTCGGAACATAACGGTAGGCATCCAGCAACCGGGCATTCTGAACGCCAATGGTCAGTCCCCAGGTTTGCTCCTCAGGTTTGCCGGGAAGATTCAGGGATAACTTGCCAAACGCAGAAAGATCCCCGTACAGCAACTCGATTAACCCGCTCGTTACCTTGAAACTTCCGTCTTCTACACGGTAGGCAACTCTTCCACGGCCTGAATCAAACTGCCAGGCTTCGGTAAACAGATTGGTGAAATTCATCTTGAAAGCATCGTTATCAATATCGAGATATCCTCGATCCGGCTCCGCTGATATGAAGCCGTGAACAGTATTGATCTCAGGCACACCCCGAAATGCGTCCATGGAAAAGTCGCGGAGCTGCCCAACCAGTTTGGGTCGATTGCGTTCCAGGTCAGCGAAAAACACAATGTCCTGCAATTCCCCAGCCGGTGAGACGGCGGACAGGGCATTACCCAGGCGTTCGGGTACCAGTGAGCGACTAGCGAGAAACGACAACAATTCCGTGACCTCGCCAACATCAATTGAATCAACCTTACCCGCCAGCAGCTTCGAGCCGGACAGATCAAGCGCCAGGTCGATATTCCTGAGGCTGAACTCGTAGCCTGCGTTCTTAAGTGCCAGCTCGGGAATGCGTGCCACACCACGGGTCAGTTCAGGCCCTGTAAAACGAAACGAACCTTCCAGTTGGTCAATAGCGGTTGCCGCCACCTGCTCTACCCTGACGTCTCGCAAACGTATCTCGCCAACCACATCGACAAGTTCCGGTTCCAGTTTCATCCAGATCTTGCTTTCCAGAAACGCGGACTCAAGCGCTTTCCCGCCAAGATAAACGGTGGGCAGGAAATCTTCGATTTCCAGCTGCGGTACATCAAGAAAAAGTTCAGCATGAAATGAGGGATCCCGGTAATCCCCCTCGTAATAACCGACGATACTGACTCGACTTGACTCTACGCTGCCATCAGCTAACGGATACTCCAGCAGCAACGGCAACTGCAGGTGTTTGATATCTTCCTGGGCATTGATCAGCCAGGGATTTCCCGGTTCAGATACCAGCTGCAATGTCCGTTTCGGTCCGACAAAATCGATGTGGATGTTATCCAGCCTGAGCTGCTCAAGATGCGGCACGGAGTCGAGAATGTACTCCAGATCGAAGTCACCCTCTCCCGCTTCGAATCCGCGAATCCACACTCGCTGTTCGTCTCGTTCCACGGCGAGCCTCAAACCTGAGATATCGATCTCTTTGATAATGGGTCTCTGGTTAAGGAGGCTGCGCAGCGAGTCAAGTCGCAGCGTCACGCGCGAAATAACAATGGCTGGTTCATCATCCGGCTGGACAACCAGGTTGACGATATCCAGGCTTGGATCGTGCACTCGCCAGCCGCCACTCAACTCACCAATGTGGACATACTGCAGGCCGTTATCACGAAGGAACTGCTCAATACGTTCCTGGTAGCTTGAAACAGATAACGTAACGAGACGTCCTACAGACAGGTAGAGCGCAACAAGCACCAGGAAAACCAGAACACACCACCAGGCACTCTTTAAGAATCCCTGTGTGATTCGAATAATCACTTATCTTGCCTGGGCCCGTTCGGCGATCGAAACCACAATATCGTATTGCTCCTGCGTGTAACCCGGTTCCACCTGGTAGGCAATGGAGGTCTCCAGCAAACGGGCAAGTTCCCGAACATTGTCCGCCTGTTCATCAATCAATCGATCAACTACCGCTTGTGAAGCCATAATCAGGCATTGTTTGCCGACCACCTGGTCGGCCATACGCTGGATCTCCTTGAATATCTCGAGGCAAACGGACTCGGCGGATTTGATGAAACCTCGACCGTCACAAACTTCACAGGGTTCACACATCATCTTCAGCAGGCTGCCGTAGGATCGCTTTCGCGTCATCTCCACCAGACCCAGCTCTGAAATCTGCGTGATGTTGCACTTCACCCGATCAGACGCCTGACCCTTCTCCAGCATTCGTAGCACCTGTCTCTTGTGTTCGTCATTGATCATGTCAATAAAGTCGATGATGACGATGCCGCCGATGTTTCTCAGCCGAAGCTGTCTCGGAATAGCAGCTGCGGCTTCAAGGTTGGTACGGTAAATTGTTTCCTCAAGGTCTTTGCGACCGACAAATGCACCGGTATTAACGTCAACAGTCGTCATGGCTTCGGTCTGGTCAATGATCAGGTATCCCCCAGATTTAAGAGGGACCTTTCGATCAAGCGCCGCTTCAATCTGGTCGTCTAGCTGGTGCAGGTCGAACAGATTCTCGCCACGAGACGCAGCATCCAGGCACTTGAGCTTTTCCGGAATATAGTCAGCCAGGAATCTCTGCATGATGCCGTGAGTCTCGAGATCATCGACACGAATGCTGGTGGTTTCATTATTGATAATGTCCCGCATTACCCTGAGCGGCAGCGGCAGGTCTTCATAAACCAGAGAGGGACTCCTCGCCTCGGAGGCTGATTCCTTTACTGACTGCCACTTGGTCCTCAGGTATCCGGCGTCCTTGATGATGTCATCTTCGCTCGCATTCTCAGCTGCAGTGCGAACAATAAAGCCTTCATCAGGTTCCGCTATTGACTCCAGAATCTCGCGCAGGCGACCACACTCCTTCTCATCTTCTATCTTCTGTGATATCCCGATATGCCTGCTGCCAGGCAGGTAAACCAGATATCGACCGGCCATCGACATGTTGCTGGTAATCCGGGCACCCTTGGTGCCAATGGGCTCCTTGGTCACCTGCACCATCAACTCCTGGCCGTCATGCAGCAGGTCGCTGATAGCCGGGTGCTCCTCTTTCGGTGAACTATCGAACATATCGTGCCCGTCAATCAGGTCAGTGACATGCATAAATGCAGCTTTTTCCTGACCGATATCCAGGAACGCACTCTGCATGCCGGGTAAGATACGCACAACCTTGCCCTTGTACATATTGCCAACCGTGCTGGGGGCATCACCCCGCTCGATAAAAACCTCCTGCAAAAGACCCTGCTCTACAACTCCCACGCGGGTTTCGCTACGCGCTACATTAATAAAAATCTCTTCAGCCATTCGACTGCCTTACATCTACTTCAAATTCTTCCTGGCCGAGGCAGGCCACACCAAAGCCTCGTAACAGGTCTATCGTTTCACTGAGGGGCAACCCTATAACATTGCTATAACTGCCCGAAAGGCTCTCGACAAACGCTGCACCGATACCCTGCAGCCCATAACTGCCAGCCTTGTCCTGCGGTTCGCCGGTGTCCCAATACCAAAGCACTTCTCTTCTGGTCAGCTTCCTGAACTTCACCTCCGTCTCAACAGTCAGGGTACAGAACCTGTTACCACCCGTTACACTGACGCCGGTCAGTACCAGGTGCGAGGTATCCGACAGCGCCATCAACATATTGACACCATGTTCCTTGGATTCCGGTTTTCCCAGGATGTTCCCCTCCAGCACAACTGTGGTATCCGCCGCCAGCACAATGGTTTCACGATCTACCTGGCTGGATATGCTGGCAGCTTTTTCCCGGGAAAGGCGTTCCACGTAATCCACCGGTGATTCCGCGTTGAAGGGCGTCTCATCGATATCCGATACCCTGACGTCAAAAGTCAGACCGAGTTGCGAGAGCAACTGCTTTCGACGGGGCGAACCGCTGGCGAGAATCAGGGGCCTGCTCATGTCACAGCCAGCCTTCTTCTGAGCACACGCAAGAGAAGGAATACCCAGGGCCAGAGAAATGCACCTGCGAGCGCCGGCATGAGATACCACATGCGCCACTCAGCGTCTCCGGCGATATTTTCAATCCAGAAGTTGATCAACTGGTTCAGACCAAGCAGCGCAAACAGCACCAACGCCTGCTGCCAGACCGTGAACATCCGGAGCCGCTGGTAAAGATTTAAGGCGATATAAGCGATTATCACGTACGCCAGGGCATGCTGCCCGAGGAGACTGCCAAGCAAGACATCGACGATGAGACCGGTTGCCCAGGCGCTGAGAATACCGACCCGGTGTGGCAACGCGATAAGCCAGTACACAAGCACCATCGCGACCCAGTCCGGCCTGAGGAACCCCAGCTCGGGAGGAACAAAATCAGGCATGGGTAAGACCGCAAGCACCATGCCTGCAATCACTGTCACGACTATCACAGTCATACCAGCCAAAGGATTATCTGCCACTCTTTCCATCCGACCTGCCAGAAGTGAATGCTGTAGCTTCTTCCGGTGTTCTGCTTTCCGTAAACACCAAAAGCACGTGACGGGAACGATCCAGCTGGGCACTCGGCGACGCAGTAACTACAGCAAAGGGTTTCCCAGGCTCATGTTTGACCCGGTCGACGACGCCCACGGGATAGCCAACAGGGAATCGGTTACCCAATCCCGAAGACAAAAGCTGATCACCAACACGAATATCCGCCGTGGAGTTCACATGCTGCAGCTCGAGTTTCTGGTCAAGACCGGTACCCTGGGCGATCAGGCGAAGGTTACTCCTGAGCACCTGTACGGGTACTGAATGTTCCTGGTCACTGATCAGGAGGACCCTGCTGGTATACCGACTGACGTCAACTACCTGCCCCATGAGACCACGGGAATCCAGGACTGGCTGCCCAATGAAAACGTCATCCAGGACACCCTTGTCAATCACAACTTCCTGAACTTCAGGGTCCGGGTTCACACCAATCAACTCCGCAACCAGTACGTTGTCCTGAAGTTTCGCCGCTGATCCCAGAAGATCACGCAAACGATTATTCTCAGCTGTCAGAGCGGCCATCTTTTCCGTCTTGACCTTGAACAGGGTCAGCTCACTTTCCAGCTCGGTAATCCGGCGGCGCAGGTCTTCGCGGGAAGCCAGCATCTCCGTCAGACCACGTGCACTTCGGTTTGGAAGATCGGCGATGACAACAACCGGAGTCACGGCAACCGTCATGGCAGCTCGAGATTCATCGAGCCAGTCAGTCACATGATCAACAAACATCAGAATGACAGAGAGCACGGCAAGCCCAGCCATCTGGTAGCCAATGGTGGTTTCTTCCAGGAACAGGGATTTGATTTGGTTACCTCCTCGTCAGAAGTTAAACACCAAATCGATAGGGCGAGTCCGGTCTGATAACGGGCTAAAGATTACTGAATAGACAGCACGTCGCTGTCGACCCGGTCGTCCATCAGCTCAAGCGCACGACCACCACCTCGAGCCACGCAGGTCAGGGGATCTTCGGCGACAATGACGGGCAAACCTGTTTCGCTGGACAACAGACGATCAAGTTCCCTGAGCAGCGAGCCGCCACCAGTGAGTACAAGACCACTTTCAGCGATATCAGACGCCAACTCCGGCGGTGTCTGTTCAAGTGTACCTTTCACAGCCTGTACGATGACAGAAAGCGGTTCCTGGAGTGCCTCCAGGATCTCGTTACTGTTCAACGTAAAGCTACGCGGCACACCCTCCGCAAGGTTTCTGCCCCTAACATCTATCTCCCGAACTTCATTACACGGGAATGCCATACCAATTTCTTGTTTAATTCTTTCCGCGGTAGCATCACCGATCAGGCTGCCCTGAGTTCGACGAACGTAGGTGGTAATCGCCTCGTCAAACCTATCACCACCAACTCGAACGGACTGGGCATACACAACACCGTTGAGCGAGATGACTGCGATCTCTGTCGTGCCACCGCCAATATCGACCACCATGGTACCCACTGCTTCATGTACCGGGAGACCGGCACCGATGGCCGCGGCCATGGGTTCTTCAATGAGTCGCACATCCCTGGCACCGGCACTGACTACCGATTCCCTGATGGCGCGCCGTTCAACCTCTGTGGACTGGCAGGGAACGCAAACCAGGACGCGCGGACTCGGCCTGATAAAACTGTTCTCATGCACTTTCTTGATGAAGTGCTGAAGCATGCGTTCCGTGACCTGGAAGTCCGCAATCACGCCATCTTTTAGCGGCCGAATTGCGGTGATGTTCCCAGGAGTACGACCCAGCATCCGCTTCGCATCAATACCAACGGCAGCCACATTCTTCTGGTTATTGTTATTGCGTATCGCAACAACTGAAGGTTCATTAAGCACGATGCCCTGCTCACGCACATAGATAAGCGTGTTGGCGGTGCCAAGGTCGATTGAAAGATCGTTGGAGAACATCCCTCGAAGGCGCTTGAACATCTAGCGATAACCTCTCGAAGTTTTCGCTTGGGAAGATGGAAGAGTGGGTAAAACTGCGGTCATTTTGACCTTAACTATTAGATTCAAAAACTTCTGTAACTCTATCATTTGGGGTGGGTTTTATATAGGTACTCCAGCCACTTTTTGGCACCATCCGGGGACTGAAAAATGGATATGTTTCCATTTTCCGGCAGGATTCAGGCGCAATGCGACACCTGACCCCTAAATGACTGATAAGTTTGCGTATTTTCACAAACCTCATTAGCATTCGACGCCTCATGAGGACACTGCAATCAATACACGGGAGTGGTCGTGACAAATGAAATAGCCGTCACCGAGGAAGTGGTCAGCAATGTAGCTGAGCTGGCCCAGCTGAGAGTCGCAGAGGAGGATCTGGAGATCCTCACGGCCGGCATGAACAACATCCTCGAACTTGCCAACCAGATGCAGTCAATCGATACATCGGGGGTTACGCCCGTCTCCAATCCCCTGGATGCAACACAGAGACTCAGAACCGACGAGGTGACAGAGACAGACCAGCATGAGCTCTACCAGTCCATCGCCCCGGAAACCGAGGGCGGTCTTTACCTGGTACCGAGGGTTGTCGAGTGAGCGAGGCTATTACCGAACGAACGCTAACCGAGCAGCTTCGCGATCTCAGCAGCGGTGAGTACTCATCTCGCGATCTGACCGAGGCCTACCTGCAACGCATCGAATACAGCTCCGGCATCAATGCCTTCATCACAGTATCTGCTGAACAGGCAATCAAAGCAGCTGACCGCGCGGACGAGCGACGAGCCGCCGGAGAAACCGCTCCACTGCTTGGCGCACCTATCGCGCATAAAGATATCTTCTGCGAGAAAGGCGTCAGGACTTCTGCCGGCTCGAAAATGCTCGACAACTTTATCTCGCCCTACGATGCAACGGTCGTGAGTAAATTGAGGGATGCAGGTGCGGTTTCAATTGGCAAAACCAATATGGATGAATTCGCCATGGGCTCATCCAACGAAGCGAGCTTTTACGGGCCCGTAAAAAACCCATGGAATACAGAACGGGTTCCCGGTGGCTCATCCGGCGGATCAGCAGCAGCCGTCGCCGCTTCTCTATGCAGCGCGGCTACCGGTACTGATACAGGCGGCAGTATTCGCCAGCCGGCGGCTTTTTGCGGCATTACCGGATTGAAACCTACTTATGGACGGATTTCACGCTGGGGCATGATCGCCTATGCATCGAGCCTGGACCAGGCAGGTCCCATGGCACGATGCGCAGAAGATTGCGCGCTTCTGCTTACCCACATGGCCGGACCGGATCAGCGCGACTCAACGTCATCGTCGGAAGCCATAGAAGACTACAGCATTGCTCTGAAATCCGGCATCTCCGGCATGAAGATAGGTATCTGCCGGGAATTCATGGAAGGACTGGATAGTGATGTCGCTGCTATTCTCGACAACTGCCGGACCGTGTTGTCAGATCTTGGTGCAGAGTTTCGAGAGGTGTCCCTACCGAACTCTCACCTTGCCATTCCCGCCTATTACGTCATCGCTCCTGCCGAATGTTCAGCCAACCTCTCGCGCTACGATGGCGTCAGGTTTGGCTACCGCTGCGAAGGACCAGAAAACCTGGAAGACCTGTACAAGCGATCCCGTAGCGAGAGTTTCGGACGAGAGGTCAAGAACCGGATCATGGTTGGCGCTTTCGCGCTGTCGGCGGGCTACTACGATGCCTATTACCGGAAAGCTCAACAGATCAGACGCCTGATCAAACAGGACTTCGAACAGGTATTGGGTGAGGTGGACATGATTCTCGGTCCAACTACACCAGGACCAGCGTTCCGGCTGGGCGAAAAAGTAGACGACGCAAAATCCATGTATCTGCAGGACATCTACACCATTTCTGCAAACCTGGCAGGTCTGCCTGCACTGTCAATGCCTGCAGGTTTTACGGAGGCTATGCCTATCGGCGCGCAATTGATCGGCAACTATTTCTGTGAGGCAAAAATACTGAAGGCAGCTCACCAGTACCAGCAGGTAACCGACTGGCACAAAAAGAAGCCCGTCGTGGAGAAAGCGTCATGAGTTCCGACTGGGAAGTTGTCATTGGCCTGGAAATACACGTGCAGCTGTCGACACGCTCCAAAATCTTTTCCGGCTCCAGCACAGCTTTTGGCGCTGCGCCAAACACCCAGGCCAGCGCGGTCGACCTTGGTCTTCCCGGGGTTCTGCCCGCGGTGAATGAAGCCGTCTTCCCCAAGGCGGTTGCGTTTGGACTCGCTATCGGTGCAACTATCGGGCAGAGGTCCTGTTTCGATCGAAAGAACTATTTCTATCCTGACCTGCCAAAGGGCTACCAGATTACCCAGATGGATGAACCTATCGTGTTGGGTGGCAGCGTGGACATTAGCCTGAGGGATGGTTCCAGCAAAACCATTCGGGTAACCCGGGCTCACCTTGAAGAAGATGCTGGCAAGTCATTACACGAGGACTTCCACGGCATGACAGGTATCGATCTGAACCGCGCAGGCACGCCACTGCTGGAAATTGTTTCAGAACCGGATATGCGCAGTGCAGAGGAAGCTGTCGCCTACGCACGCACCATTCACCAGCTGGTGACGTACCTGTCGGTATCAGATGGCAACATGGCTGAGGGGTCGCTTCGCTGCGATGCGAATGTGTCACTGAGGAAACAGGGCGAACAGGAATACGGAACGCGAACAGAAACCAAGAATGTGAATTCGTTCCGCTTTCTTGAGCAGGCAATCAGGCACGAGATCAGCCGTCAGAAAGAAATCCTGGAGTCGGGCGGAAGGGTCGCCCAGGAAACTCGCCTTTATGATCCCGTCAGGGATGAAACGAGACCAATGCGCAGCAAGGAAACCGCGACAGACTACCGTTACTTCCCGGAACCGGATCTTCTGCCGGTTATTATCGACGAGGCATTTATCAATCGGGTGCGCGAGGCTATGCCTGAACTCCCGACAGAGAAAAAACAGCGTTACACAGAAAAATGGCAGCTACCCGAAGCCGATGCTGCCCTGATTTCCTCAGACCTGGGCCTCGCAACCTACTTTGAAGCCTGCGTCGCAAGCTGTGATGACCCGATTCTGTCAGCCAACTGGGTTCGGGGTGAACTGCTTGGCAGTCTGAACAGGGATGACCTGGCCATCGAAGACTCTCCTCTCAGTGCGGAAGCACTGGGTCAGACTATCCTGCGCATCAAGGACGGCACAATTTCAGGAAAGATCGCAAAAACGGTGTTTACCGCGCTATGGGAAGGCAAAGCCGCGAGTGCAGATGAATATATCGAAGCAGAAGGACTGGTACAGGTTTCAGACACAGGCGAGCTGGAACCCATCATCGACAAAATCATTGCCGACAATCCCAAGCAAGTCGAACAGTACAGGAACGGGAAAACCAAGCTGCTGGGCTTTTTTGTCGGTCAGGTAATGAAGGAGACCGGCGGGAAAGCGAACCCGCAGCAGGTGAATGAACTGGTGCGCGGCAAACTGGGCTAGAACTGAGAGGTAAATGCCAGGATTCGCGCGGCATTTGCACCAATATCGCTTCTGCCAACCCGTGACATGGATCGCACATCGATCTTCGAGCCATTGCCTTCTGAAACGACACGCACAACCACGTCATCCTTGAAGCCGAACCAGAAGGTCGTCGCGGTAGCTTCCACTCGTCCGTCTTCCTGGCTGGCCTCTGCTACTTTCATGCCCATTGCTTCGAGCGTTGCAGCGGCCCTGTCCACGGCATCAGCAACCGACAGGTCACTCATGATCGGCTGGACATCCGGGTAGGCTTCCCGGGTCAGCGCAGCCAGCTCTTCGGCGGGCATCTCCTCGGACCCATATTCAAAACCATTGGGGGATTGTTTACGGATCGGCAGCAGTTTGACAAATGCCGGGGGATTAACCGTATCGGTAGTGATGTCGTGAATCTGGGGCACCTCACCCGCTTTACCCATCTGCGGCGCAATGATCGCGGCCGGCAAAAGGCTCAACACCATGGCAACCAGCACGAGGTTCCTGTCAGAGGATTGCCCATTTTTAATGGCAATAACCAGGTAAACGAGGCCGACAACAAACACCAGCAGGCCACCGGCCATGGCAATCAGTAGACTGACCAGGGAAGGTTCCAGCGGCACGATGGAAAACTTGTAACCCAGTGGTCCCGTCAGCAGAATAACCAACGCGAGTACCGCACTAATGAGTAAAGCACGTGTTGACAGTTTCAACCCTTCCAAGGTCTCCCTCCTCTTCGAGAGCAAAGTAACGGCAGCATCTTCTCCCATTAGAATAAACGAGGCAACTCTGGAGGAGCTGCAAGCGCTTAAGGGCATCGGTCCTAAACGCGCAGAATACATCCTGAGGTACCGGGAACAGGTGGCGATGATCAGGAGTACATTTGACCTGGCAGCGGCAACAGGCATGAGCCTTAAGGCGGCAGAAAAACTTGCAACTGATGTTTCCTGGGAAACCAGTTCAAGAAGATCACTCTCCCTGTGGCCAGTGATGCTGACCACGCTCGCAGCCGTATGGTTGATTGTCCTGGGCTTCAACGAACTGGCCAACGAGCCTTTTGAGCCCCCGTCAGGATACTTTAACCTGACACTCGCGCTCATCCTGCTGGGCGGTTTTACTGCAACCGGCGATATCGCCATTGCCTCTGTACGCAACAGTCCCAGTGAAACCAGCTGGGTATTTCTGCTCGCAACACTACTCACGCTGTCAGGCATCCTGCTGCTGGGTGGTCTCTGGGCTGCCAGCTGGTTTGTCTCCTTCGGTGAATCCTTCGATGCAACACTCACCCGCACTTCCCTGTTCATCGCGTGCTGCCTGGCAATTACCTGGCAGATGTATGCACCTGTACTGATGATTAGATTATTTTTTGACGACAAATCCATTGAACGACTGGAGAAAGCGAGGATTGTCTACGACATCAGTCTCCTGCTCCTCCCTCTTATCGCCATGGGAATGCTGTTCAGTCACAACACGGACGACTGGATTGAAGAGATCTTCACGGCCTGGTGCCTCGTCATCGCCGCCATCGCCGCAAAAGAATGGTGGGGTCGGGGCACAGCTTTTGTCACGATGTTGTCGGAAGAAGACCAGGGCAGGCTAAGGTTCACCTACCTTCGCCACAGTGGTCAGTAAACGATCAGACGACTTTGATGTGCCAGGGCTCGTAGCGAACCCCAAACATATTGTCCCTGGGATATCGAATATCTACATAGCCGAGATCCACCAGGCGCTTATACTCATCCGTCGTGGCAAACGCCTCCGTGAAATTCTTGCGACCAAAACCAACCTTGCCAACATCGAAATCGCCGATGCCATGGTAGGAATGCCCGGGAGGTGCCAGGCTTCTGGAAGCTTTTGAAAGGTTACCTTTCGACTGAATCGTTTTTGCCAGGAACAGGTGCGATTGCTTGACGACGCTTCGGATGCCTGACGTCAGGACAATATTCGAGCCAACGTCTTTCTGCAGCTTGTCATAAAGCGTTTCTGACTTTCCGCGATAGAGGAAGTGGCCAGTGCGCCCCACCTTCCTGCGATCCCGCTCCGGAATTGGCGCAGAAATCTCCGTGATCACCTTATCACCGAGGAAGCCATACTGACGGGCGTTGGCAAAAAACAGTTCCTCCAGGAAGTCTTTTTCTACCTGGGTAAATTCCCCCACACTGCTGTAGCGCTTGCCGTACTTCAGCATCTCGTCAAAGCTGACAACATTGAAGTTACCGTGACCCACCAGATTCTGGACCCGATCCAGCCGCTTGAAAGTAGAGATCAAAACCGGATACCGGTGGCGCTCAAGGTAGACATCTTCCTGATAGGCGTTTTCATAGTCCGCCATCTTGGCAAGGTAATTGTCGAGATAAAGTTCCCGGTTGGGCGAGGTTGTTTGCGCGAGAATTGGCGCGTCCTTCTGCGGGAGCAGTTGGCCTGCATCACCGGTGAACGCACGCAGGAAGTCAGAGGCGTTCGGAGCCGGTGTCGACATGTATTCGATGGAATTCGCCAGCTCTTACACGCTGGTGTTTACATCCTCAAGCTACCCTGTCTCCGAAGCAGCGACAGCCGGCAGGGTGATTGATCGATGTGCGATCTGGCCGCTCATCGCAGCCACCGTTCCTATGGAAAAGATCTTCAGGAAATCCCTTCGTTCCACAACCTGAAATCCCTGACCTGACACATACTGAAGGACAATACCAGAGGCGACTCATGGTACCCACTCAATGACATATTTTCTACTAAAGCAGTAGCTTAGCGTCGAATTCTGACGAAATGTCTAACGCCCACCGTCAATAACGACCGTCTGTCCGGTCATAAAACTTCCTGCCCTCGAAGAAAGGAACACGGCTGCGCCGGCAATTTCTTCAGGCTCACCGATACGTCGCAGGTTGGAGTTGGCGGTCGCGTTTTTCAGGGTCTCCGGGTCTTCCCAGAGAGCACGGGCAAAATCTGTGCGAATCAGGCCCGGGGCAAGGGCATTGGCACGAATGTTGTGCGGCCCGAACTCTGTTGCGATGTTCCGTGCCAGAGCCATGTCCGCTGCTTTTGATACGGCATAGGTCCCCAGGACAGGACTGCCGTTCAAGCCCGCGATACTGGAGACGATCAGGATAACCCCATCTTTGCGCTCCACCATCTCCGGAATCACCATCTGGCACAACGAGTGGTTGGATTTCACGTTGGAATCCAGGATCTTCTCAAACGCCGGGTCAGGTATATCCAGCATCGAACCATAAAACGGGTTAACCGCTGCGTTGCAGACCAGGATGTCAATTTTTCCCAGCTTTGCCCGGGTCTCATCGACAAGGTGCTGCATCTGCTCTTTGAAGCTAATATGGCAGGCAATGGGCGTGGCGGATCCCTTGATATCTGCATCCGCGTTTATCGTGTCAGCCACCTCCTGGCAGGCATCCTCCTTTCGACTCGATACCACAACATCAGCACCGTGCAGCGCCATCTGCTCAGCAATGGCCCGGCCAATACCCTTGGTCGAACCGGTAATCACTGCGACCTTTCCAGAGAGATCAAAAAGATTATCCATATGAATTCCCAATCCCGTCGAGAGAGCTACCATTCTCTAAACGTCGCTGGAGGCTACCGATTGGTCCTGCCCCTGTCAATCTGGGGCTCGCTCAAGATAATATTGGCAGGCAGTACTTACGGGAGTAAAAGGATGAAAGTTCGAATATTCAGGCAACGGGTCTCCCAGGTTCATGAAAGCGAAACCGAGATCAACGAGTGGCTGGAAGAAATGGGCGACAGTATCACTGTCAGGTTTATCGAACAAAGCTCCTACCTGACCGACAATACGGAAAACGGACAACCCGGCTACGTGGTTTCTGTCTGGTATGACTAACGAGTAATCTCGGTAGCGATACCCCTGCTCACTACCATGATGGGGTTTTCAAGCGCTGCCAGATCCTCGAGCGGGTTCTTCTCGTAAACCACGAAGTCCGCTGAAAGACCCGGACGAATTGCTCCTGTTACCTCGCCAAGGCCTATCGCAGAGGCGCAATCTGAGGTGGCGCTCTTGAGCACTTCCAGCTGCGAGAGCCCCGCAAAGGAGGCAAATACTGGCAAGGCTACGGGCAAATCATGATGAAATACGTTGGGAATTCCCGCATCAGTTGACGCAATCAGGCGAACACCCGCGGCTTTCATCCTCTCGTAGTTACCACCTACCATTTGAACAAACGCTTCCTGCTTAAAGCGTTTCCATCCCGAATTGATAGTAGGCGAAACCCAGACCTGATTCTCGGCAAGACGGGCAACGACTCCTTCGTCAAACTGTTTACCCCAGCCGGATTCACCCACCCAGGAGCAGTGTTCAACGGTGGTAACACCCGCATCAGCTGCCTGGCGAATACCGTCGGTGCCATGACAATGTGCGGCCACGTGGTAGCCGCGAGCATTTGCAGCACGAACCACTTCGCAAACCGTATCATCATCAAACTGGCTGTCTTTCGGCGCCGACCCCGGCGTAATGTTGCCGCCCGTCACCATGATTTTTATCAGGTCTACCCCACGGGCATCCTGGCGTTGCAGGACTTCCAGGGCCTGCCCTGTGGAATCGGCTTCCCCACCCCAGAAGTGGCAGTGCCCTCCTCTTGAGGTAATGGGTTGCCCTGCGCAGATGAGTCTTGGACCCGCAACGTCTCCCCGTGCGATCTCATCGCGAACCTGGAGCTCAAGGTACTGGCCTCCCCCGAGATCCCGTGCCGCGGTTATACCGGCCCTTAGCATGGTTTCTGCCCGACCTCGCATTTCATCGAGTAACTGTTCACGGCCGGGAAGGGTTTGGTCGTCAGGATCCCTAACCTCCGGATTCAGGCAGAGATGGATGTGAGCATCGATCAGACCCGGGATAGCGAAACATCCGGACAGATCACGAGATTCGGCTCTTGTCTCATCCACAAAACGGCCATCTTCAACACAGATGTCACCGTCCTGCAGTGAATCACCAATTCCATCCCAGTACTGAAGGTTTTTATAACGCATTACTGTCGTTTCTCGTTGTATACGTAAAGTGAAGACATCACAAAATTGAATACACTGGCTACACCCACACCGGTCACCAGGGCAGCGAGTCGATACTCATCGAAGAAAGCCACATGCGTAGTGAGCAGGTAATAAACACCCCAGTTAATTGAAAAACCAAATAGGCTCGTGAGAACGAACTCCAGCCATTGCCTGCCGTGGGATCTGCGCTTTCTCTCGCCGAAGGTGGTGATACGGTTAAAAAGCCAGTTCCAGCTGACCGCAGGCCAGAATGACAAGGCCCGAGCCACCTGGTGAGGCGCACCCATAAGTTGAAAGAGGTAGTAGAAAAACAAGTCGACGATAAAGCCGCTGGCGCCTACCAGGCCATAGCTAAGGAATTCTCCGACGGTACCAAACCGGGCGGTGTAGAGGCGCCTCAGGTGACGCAGAAACTTAAGCTGCTGACCGAGGTTAAGTTTGCTCTCGCCAATTTCTCGATCCTGGAACCGTATTGGTACTTCCACAACGCGGGAGAAGTTACCCCGCACCATCAGCTCCAGCCCTATCTTGTAGCCAATCGGGTTGAGTCGTTCATAGTCACCTATACGGCTCCGGCAAAGAGCAAAAAAACCGGACATGGGATCCTGGCATGACACCAGCGGTTTAGTGATGAGCGTGGCTATATGAGAGTTCAGGAACCGGAACAGGCTCCAGTCACGATCAAAACTACCACCAGGCACATATCGACTTCCGACAACAAAGACCTCATCGTCTTCACGCAGTTGCTCCAGCATCAGCGCCACCACTTCAGGCGGGTGCGACAGGTCCGCATCCATCACCACAACCAGATCGTTAGTAGCTGCCTTGATCCCATCAATGACACTGAGAGACAGATCTTTATCCCTGCTTTCCGGTTGCAGCAGGCGAATGGGGAAGTTTACGGCTAGCCTGGCTACCACATCGCGTGTGTCATCTGGCGAATTATCATCCGATATCAACAACTCGTACTGGATTCCACGGGAAGTCAGAACGCCATGCAGGCGTTCAGCAAGCAGGGGTATGTTGTCCGCTTCACAATAGGTTGGGACGACGATGCTCAGCATGAAGGATTCATTCGCAGGTTACAGCTTCAGGCCCCTTTATCAGTGGATCGAGTTCAGATTGCAACCCCAATCGACGATAGGTGGAATGGAGCAGACAGACGCCGGGGTTATCAGCAAGCGGATACTGGTCAATCGATTCTTCGAGTAAAAGTTTCGCCGCCGCGAGGTCAGCATTGCCCTGCAATTCCAGCCGACCACGGTACGCTGCAAGCATTCCCCTGGTTTTCCTGGATGCCAGTGCTGGCAGCAACTGTTCAACCTCTTCCCCAATGCCTCGAAGACGTTTTTTCCCCGGTTCATCGTTCACCACCTGGCTCATAACTTCCAGGGTGACAAATTTCCCGGGCACCGTTGTTTGCAACAGGTTCAAGACATGGGTTTCCTGCTCCAGGCCTGGCTCTCCGAACAGTTGAAGCGCAAGGTGCTGGTGTGTCAGCACCGACAGCAGCTGGAACAGGAGGTCACGTTCGTGTCCATTACGCAGCACATCGTCTCGCTCTAGCTGCACCAGGTATTCAATGTAATCATGCGTGCTTCCATCACAGTGATAACCCGGACCCACCTTGTGCTCGAAAACCAGCCCGTGATGAAGTGCCATCTCACCATGACTGGTGCTGAAAACAGGCAACTCTGAGGTCTCTATAAATGCCTGTCGTATCTGGTCCTGCTGCCCCCTCGGCGCGGCGGGAGAAGCCAGCCGATTGGAAAATACCAGGTTGTTCCAGCTCCTGAGTTCAAGATCATGTCGGTCACCACGCACAAAGTGGAGATACCCCAGGAGACCAACACCACTATCACCTTCAACAAAGAGCACACTCTCCGCGGGCACCTGCTTCAGTACCATTTCCCCGTAACGCTGTGCGAAGCTGTTCGCCGCTCCGGCTATTGAAGGGTAGCTGCCAATCAGGGTCAGCGTACAAACCAACAAAGGCAGTACATATCTTAGCCACTTAACACTGCGCCCCAGTGCAGACAGCAGCCACTGCAACCCGAGTCCCATCCAGAGAGCCAGCGCAATGTATGCGACAACCGGGTACGGCGAGAATATCGCGAGGCGGAACTCGTTGAACTCAAAACCCAGAAGCAGATTGAGCAGACTCGTACCGCTCAGGTAAACCAGCACCAGCGCAACCGCCACAGAAAGGTGCAGCACGACAAAACTTCGATACAAGCCGGCAAACACCAGCACGCCGAGAGCCGGGTTGAGCTCCCTGAGTGACTGCACAATCAGCCAGGACTGGTACTGGAGTCGGTCACTCCAACCAGCCAGCTCACTGTGATCACTGTAGGCAGCCCTGGAGACGTATCGAACAAAATCTTCCAGACTTGCCACACCGCCGTAGACCGCAAACGCGGGTGCATCCTGCAATAACGACAGGTACGGCAAGAGGCCGGCGACCCCGGCGGCGACCAGAAGCAGCAGTTTCAAAGGCTCTGCCAGATACCCGAGCAATACTCTCCACACCGGAACAACCAGGGAGAGCAACGCCGGTGTTGCCAGCAGGTGCAGCGGCCAATGATTGGACAACGATAGACCAAAAAGGAACGCCAGCCAGAGGAGGTGTCTGAATTCGCCTGACTCACTGAAACGCAGTGCCACGAGGGCGCACAGCAGAAACATCAGAACAGCGAGTGAATAGACTTCGACAATGATCGCCTGGGACCAGAAAGTCATCGAAAAGCCAAAACAGATCGCCACTGCTGCAGCCACCAGTGAATCCTGCAGGAGTCTGGATGCCAGCAAGTAAAGAACCAGACAGGCAGAGCTAGCTAGTAATGCTGACAGCAGGTTTGCTGCCAGAACTCCTGTGCCGAAGAATGGCAGGGAGACAAACTGCTGGCAGGCCAGAACAAACAACGGATATCCAGGCGGATGTCCGATGCCACCGTTATGGCAGATCATCTGAAAAAGACCGGCGTCTTCGAGGGTAATGGTAGAAGGCAGCGTAAAGACGTAACAGAGCAACGTGACTGCGAATACGCCAACGGCAGGGAGCAACTGGTGGAAGATCCAATCCCGGGTCATGGGAACATGATACCCCTCGCAGGATATCGAATCAGCGATTGAGTCTGACGATCTCCCGAAGACCCGTAAGAATCAGGTCAGGAACAACTTCATCAAACAGTCTTTCACGGTTGAATAGTTGCGCGAAACCACCTGTACCGACGATCAT
Source organism: Pseudomonadales bacterium (assembly GCA_016779585.1). Taxonomy (GTDB): domain Bacteria; phylum Pseudomonadota; class Gammaproteobacteria; order Pseudomonadales; family Azotimanducaceae; genus UBA9659. Next base: position 4,273 of record JADHNI010000004.1, on the reverse strand, counting down.
TGGGGGATCATCAGGAAACTCCTCGTCAGTAATCCGTTGCGTCAACTCACGCACCATGCCTACGTTGGACCAGTAAAGACCAGACTGGATACTTTCTACCGTGGTGCGACCCAACGCTGTTCTGGGCGGCAGTATCTCAACCGCAGGAAGCTGCGCAGTACGTTCTTCCAGAGCCTCCATCGAGAGGCGGACTCCCGGAATAATGTTGCCGCCCATGAACTCCTTGTTCTTACTGATCGCACAGAGCGTTGTGGCGGTGCCGAAGTCAGCAACGATCAGGTTACGACCCGGAAACATGGTGACTGCACCTACGGCATCAGCAATCCGATCAGCACCGACTTCTTTAGGGTCGCGGTACTGGATCTTCAAACCCGTTTTGATACCCGGACGCAACACCAGCGGGTCCAGGGAAAAGTATTTCTGGCAACAGGCCCGCAGCGAATAAAGCAGATCCGGAACCACACAACATATCGCCACCTGGGAAATGTTGTCCGGCTCAACGTTATTCTCACGCAGGACTGACCTGAAGAAGACACCTAATTCATCAGAGGATGATCGCAGCTGCGAAGTACGTCGAAACTGAACCTTCAGCTCATCGTCCTCAAAGAGCCCACCAAAAACCTGGCTGTTACCTACATCAAGACAAAGCAACATAACTTATCGCGCCGGCACGTTATCGATCAGGCGAACAGGATTCGCTTCAGTACCCATCAACACAGCACCAAACCTGCGCCCGGCTCTTGTGGTGACATAGTCAACGTTGAAGCCGGCATTTTGCAACTCGGCAGCAATACTCTCATCATCGCCGCCCAGGCTGAGAATGCGGTGAAACCCGGGTGAGCGTTTCCTGTCACACTCTGACAGGTTGAGATTGCGTGAACTCATTGCAAGGCCATCATCCTCTCGGACAATCGGACAGCCAATGATTTCGACGTCCATGAAGAAAGCAGCAACCATGCCTCTAATCAGTTCAAGTTGCTGGTAATCCTTTTCGCCAAAGTACGCTCGATCGGGACGAACCAGGTTCAGGAGTTTCATAACGACGGTCAGCACACCTGTAAAGTGACCGGGTCGGTGTTCTCCACACAACTCCGCCGAAAACGTCTTCTCGTTGACCTCATAGGCAAAGTCATCCGGGTACATCTGCTGGTAATCAGGCAGATATACGGCAGAGACGCCGGCTGCTTCCAGTTTTTGCAGGTCTGCTTCCAGTGTATCCGGGTAGTTATCCAGGTCATTGGCATTATTGAACTGGGTCGGATTCACGTAAATGCTGACGATCGTGTTATCCGTACCCATATTAGAAGCATAAACCAGCGAGAGGTGGCCATCATGAAGCGCACCCATGGTTGGCACAAAACCCAGCGAACCTGAAACCGCTTCGCGATACTCTCTTAGCTCCGCTAACGACTTCAGCAGTTTCATCCGTAGGTTTCCTCGAGCGCAGGAAAAGCTCTCTCAGTGACATCATTGTGATATCTGTTCAGCGCGTCACTGACAATGTCATGAACGTTCGCATACCTTCTCAGGAATTTCGGCGAAAAACCCGGGTCCGTGCCAAGCATATCGTGCAGGACAAGCACCTGGCCGTCTGTGTGGGGACCGGCACCAATGCCAATAGTCGGGACACTCACGCTGCGAGTCAGGCAGTCGCCCAGCTTGTTGGGTACACACTCAAGCACGATGGCAAAACAACCTGCATCCTCAAGCTTGCGCGCATCTTCCAGGATTTTTTTCGTGCTTGCTTCATCCTTGCCCTGAACACGATGACCACCCAGGTTATGAATAGACTGGGGTGTCAGGCCAAGGTGACCCATCACCGGCACACCGGCTTCCACAATCTGCCTGATAATCGGTAACTGGTGATCTGCACCTTCAATCTTGATGGCATTGGCACCTGCCTGCATCAGGGACTGGACGGCGTCCATCGCCGCATCAATACCCCTGGAACAGGTGAGAAACGGCATATCAGCAACAATAAACTTGTTCGGAGCGCCTCGAGCAACCGCCGCAGTGTGCAGCGTCATCATTTCAACGGTCGCATGAACCGTGGACTCAAAGCCATGCATCACCACAGCCAGGGAATCACCAACCAGGATACTGTCCACCGGTGATTCATTGAGGATTTTTGCAGACCAGGCGTCGTAGCAGGTCACCATGGAGATGCGGCTGCCGGACTGCTTCTGCTGCTTCAGGGAAAGTACGTTCGCGGGACGCGAAGAATGACATTTACTCATGGGTACCTGTCCTTGTGGATCAAGTCCAACGTTTAATGGATTCAGTTTGTAATTGACTCTGTTGGTACCCTTCCTTTTCCAGGATCAGGGCCAACGGCTGAGAACTATAGAAAAAAAGCCAAAAAGTGTCCAGAAATCGAACGATGACGCCTGTCATTTGACTGACCTGCCCAATCATGGTTTTCTGCTCCATTTGCTGCGGTAACTCCATGAAAATTCTGGTTATTTTTTCCCTGCTGCTTTTCTTGACAGCATTCGCAGGTGACACCCGTGCCGATCAGGTTATTGAACGCCTGCAGGAATATCTGCGCATTGACACCGTCAATCCTCCAGGTAACGAGCACCGCGGGGTCAAATACCTGGGGAAACTGCTGGAGGAAGCAGGTATCCCCTATGAGACTGCTGAATCTGCGCCGGGTCGAGGAAATATCTGGGCCCGCCTTGAAGGCGGTGATGAACCGGCACTGGTGCTTCTGCACCATATCGATGTCGTGCCATTCGACGAGACCTACTGGGACTATCCTGCCTTGTCTGGACAGATCGATGAGGGTTACATCTACGGGCGGGGCGCCATTGATACGAAGGGCCTTGGCATGGCGCAGTTGCAGGCATTCATTGCACTGAAAGAAAGTGGCAAACCCCTGAATCGTGATGTCATCTACATGGCAATAGCCGATGAAGAAGCCGGGGGACTTTTTGGCGCCGGATGGCTCCTGGAAAACCGACCAGAGATTTTTGAAGGTGTCGGTTTCCTGCTGAATGAAGGTGGCAGCGGCACCATGCTGCATGAGGATGCCGCCTTCAATATCGAGGTGACACAGAAGGTACCCCTGTGGCTCAGGCTGACAGCAACCGATGTTCCCGGCCATGGCAGTTCTCCCAGGGTGACCAGTTCGGTTAAGCGCATCCTCAGGGCTGGCCAGCGCATCTCGGACACAAAATTTGACCGCCGTGTTATCCCGGAGGTGCAGACGTATTTTGCAGCACTCGCACCGTACCAGGAGGGAGAACGCCAACAGATGATGGCTGATATCTCAAGGGCACTGGACAACGAGGGGTTCATGCTGGCACTGCAGCTGGACGAACCCTGGCGCGCCGCACTCCTGGGTAACACCTGCTCACTAACAACTCTGGAAGGCTCCAACAAGATCAATGTGGTCCCCCCAACCGCAGCGCTGGAACTCGACTGTCGGCTCTTACCTGACCAGAACCCCGACGAATTTGTGGAGAAGCTGATAACCATCATCAATGATGACCAGATTGAGATCACCAGGATCCTGAGTTTTACACCCGCATCCAGTGAAACTGACACACCACTGTTTGAAGCCATCGAGGCCACCGTATCCATGAACTTCGAAAACGCTGTAATCATACCGAGCGTTTCAACTGGCTTTACCGACAGTCATTTCTTCAGAGACAATGGCATTGTCAGCTACGGTTTTGCACCGTTCTTCTTTCTTCCGGGAGAAAGAACCGGCGTGCATGGGAACAACGAGCGAATCTCGATTGCCAACCTGGAGCGCGGTGTAAAGGTGCTAACCGACCTGTTGTTCGTATTTGCGACTGACTAAGCCATTTCTGCTATTATTCGCCGCCTTGCAAGAGCATCGGGCCTATAGCTCAGTTGGTTAGAGCAGGAGACTCATAATCTCTTGGTCCCAGGTTCGAGTCCTGGTGGGCCCACCAAAGATTTTCGCGGTAGCGAAATATCTACGCGACAGCAACATCGAAGTTTTGTGTTAAGAAACACAAAACTGATTTTGCGAAAGCATTCTCAGGGAGCCCTGATGTTGCGAAAGCGTTCTTTGTACAACAAAAAAATGCCCGCTGATGCGGGCATTTTTCTTGTTTTGGCATTTCCTGGTCGAGCACGCCTAATCGAGGAAGCTCTTCAGGCGATCCGAGCGCGAAGGATGACGCAGCTTACGCAGCGCCTTGGCCTCAATCTGACGAATCCGCTCACGCGTCACATCGAACTGCTTACCAACTTCCTCCAGCGTGTGGTCGGTATTCATATCGATACCAAAACGCATTCG
>JADHNI010000058.1 GCA_016779585.1 Pseudomonadales bacterium | reverse complement strand
AACAGTGTTCCCTGTGGGCCGCGAAGAACCTCGATGCGTTCAACGTCAAAATTCTGTAAGAGCACACCGCTGGCAGTTCCGAGAAACATGCCATCCATGACCACGCCGATGGCGGGGTCAAAGCTCTTGTCCCATTCCGATGAATAGACATCGCGAATACTGATGGCAGCACCACTGGCGATACCGGGTGTACGGCGAATGTAGAGGTTTGGTGCAAAGTTCTGTACGTCCTCGAGCCTTCGCACATTGGACTGCTGCAGTTCCTGAGAAATTGCAGTCACAGACACGGGCGTATCCTGGATAGACTCAGTGACCTTCCTTGCCGTCACGACTACTTCTTCAAGCGCGATGTCAGCAAGGGCAGACGAACCTGCGCTGAGAAAGCTAGCTGCGACAAGCACCGACTTCAGCTTTCCGATCTTAATCTTGGAATTCATTTCTCCCTCCCGATGGACTCGTGGTCCGGTTTTATTGTTGTGGGGTTGAGAATCTAACCAAGAAAAAGGTATAACAGTATTATAAAAACCAATAAAAACAATAAGTTATAAGATCTTCGAATATTTAGAAGTTAACTAATAAGATGGGCTTATGTATTCGAGGGCGAGCTTGATTCCATGGATGATGATATCCCGGAAATCCGATCTTCTGATTTCACATTGGTTGAACTGAATCGCATTCGCCTGTTGTGTGAGAAACGCAGTTTCAGCAAGGCAGCTGAACTAGCCGGTGTTTCGCAGTCAGCTTTGAGCCAGTCGATTGGTCTGCTTGAAGATAGATTGGGTGTGACTTTGTTTGAGCGAACCCGGAGGTCAGTGAGGCCGACTCAGATAGCGCATTACATTACCTCGCAGGCGGCAAGCATACTGAATGCGGTGCAGCAGATTGACGACCATATCGCCGAGATTAAGGGCGCCACTTCTGGTGTGCTCTCTGTCGGGTTTGGGATTGCACCGGCCACTTTTGTTCTCAATGAAGCCCTGGGAACCTTTCGGCAACAACTGCCAGGTATCCAGACGCATGTGCTTGTCGACTTTCCGGACATACTCAGGGATTTGCTGGGCCGCGGAGACATAGAGTTCCTGGTGGCAACGGATCTTCCCCATCTTAGGCGTGCTGATTGCACCGGTGAAACTCTCTATAGCTATGAGCTGAAAGTTATTGCCAGGCCTGATCATCCCTTGATGGGAATGGAGTCGATTACTTTCCGGGATCTGATTTCGTATCCGGTCATTGGTTTCCCCCCCCGGTTTCCTGCTTGGCCGTATGCTGGAACTTCTCAAGAATCGTGAAGAATATGAGTTTGTCCAGCACCAGTTTCCCGCTGTTGAGACACAGCAGCCGTTCCTGTTTGCTGAACTCGCCGCAGCAAGTGATCATGTGCTGCTGGCTCATGAGCCACCTTTACGCCACTGGATTGAAACTGGTCAGTTGGCTACCGCGCGCCTTGAGGATCTCGGTGAAACCTGGGACGTTCAGCTGATTCAACGCAAGGATCGCAAGCTCTCCGCCGCAGGGATAGAGCTGGCCGCCGCGATCCGCGAGGCTTCAGGCAAATACATCGGATAAAGGGAACAAGAGGTGAAGAAGATGACTGAAATACATCCCCTGACCATGAAGGGACGAGACCCTTCGCACCTTCGCGGCGACCCGATCACCGGCGATCGCTACTATTCAAGGGATTTCGCCGAAAAAGAATGGCAGCACATGTGGACCCGTATCTGGCATGTTGCGGGTCGAGTCGCCGAACTTGAGGAGCCGGGCGACTACGTCGTTCATGACTTCCTGCATGAATCTGTCATCTGCGTGCTTCAGAAAGACGATTCTATTCGCGCTTTCTACAATAGTTGCGGTCACCGGGGTTTGCGGTTGGTCTCACAAAGCAGCTGGGGTGCAGAACGATTCCATTGTCCCTACCACGGCTGGGAGTGGGGCATCGACGGCACCCTTTTGCATGTTCAGGACCCGGAGGATTTCCCTCAGGGCAATCCTTGCGGCAAGCTCACCCTGAAAGAGTTACGCTGTGATACCTGGGGCGGATTTGTCTGGTATACCATGGATGATGAGGCTCCAGAGTTGCTGGACTATCTTGAACCTTTGCCGGAGGTATACCGCAACTATCCGATGGATACTGCAGTGCGTGTCAAATGGATGAAGATAGACCTGAACTGCAACTGGAAGTTCACAACCGACAACTTCAGTGAGTCTTACCATACGCGAACGCTGCACCCACAGGTTCCGCCGTGGATTGATCAGGACGTTGATTCGGCGCGGCATGAGATGTGGCCAAATGGCCATGGCCGGACCGTGCAGCCGATGCGCCCTTCGCTGAGTGACCGTCTGCCAGATGGTGAAGTTCACCCTTTTGATGAGCTTCTCAAACACTGGGGTATTGATCCGGCGTCGTATCCCGACTTCGAAACCAAGGCCATGCAAGGATGGCTGGACCTCAAGGCGGCGAAACGAAAGCTCTGGGCAGAGCGTGGTTATGTTCACTACGAAAACATGGATGATGAGCAACTGACAGACAGCCCGCACACGGTGGTCTTTCCCAACGTTACCCTGTCGTTCCTGCCGGACAACCTGCTGTTCTTCCGTACAGAACCGCATCCCGATGATCCCAACAAGTGCACCTTTGACCTCTGGCTGATGGCTTACCCCATGGAAGGAATGACCGAAGTGGAATCCATCATGGCAGGCGTTCTGCCTATGCAGGAGGCATCGCTGGAACATCGAGCATTTGATGATGGGGCAGGGGTTCCTGAACTCGAAGGGCAGATTGTCTACCAGGACATGACGCTCGCTGAGGCCCAGCAGAAGGGGTGGCGCTCGCGCGGATATACCGATGCCTATCTCAGTGCCCAGGAAACCCGGGTGCGTTTTTTTCATGAGGTTATAAACGATTATATTGAGGGGCGCCGATAAGGCGTTACAGAGAGAAAAATGTCTGAGTTGAATCAGGAAACCCTGCGCAAGGTCAGTGACCTTGAAGAGATTCGCGCACTGAAAAACCGTTATGCGTATGGCGCCAACATTGTGGACGGCGAACCCGGTGACCTGACCGCCTTTGCCGCGCTTTTTACCGACGATGCGGTGTTTGATGTTGGTATGGGTGTGGCAACGGGACCCGCCGAAATAGAAGCACAAATGAAGGAGCTCACCGTACAGTGGCAGTCGGCAATGCACTATATGCTGAACCCGCTGATAGAGATTACGGGGGATAACGCCAACGCAACCTTCACTGGCCTGTTTGCCTTTACTACCCGGGAGAACCCGGCTCCGATCTGGCTGTGTAATCTTTATACGGACACTTTTCGCCGAACTGCAGCAGGCTGGCGTTTCACCTCAGTATCTGTGCAGACGGTATTCGCCGACCCGGCTTTTCTCGTGGGTTATGAGGATCAACTCGCAGAATGAGTCAGGTAGAACTTTGTTCGGCAAGTGATATTGAAGAAGGCAGTGCACAGGCTTTTGACATCAACGGCAAATCTATATTGGTCTGTCGCAGCGAGGACAGGTTTTTCGCTATTGAAAACCGCTGCTCACACCAGGAGAGCCCACTGGCCGGTGGGCGAGTAAGGAGAGGTTTGATCGCCTGTCCGCTGCATGGGGTCATGTTTGACCTCAGCACCGGCGAACCAAGGGGGAACCTGACCCGGGTTCCCCTAAAAACCTACACCACCGTCATTGGGGATGGCGCTTTGTTTATCGAGGTGGACTGAGTTTAGGCTTCGTCCAGCACGTCGCCCTTCACTTCAACATCAAGGTTACGGGTGATGTACTCGTCAATCAGTTCGTGATAGCGACGAATGCGCTTTTCCTGGTTGGAGAGATACACACCTTTGAAACCGCGTGAGCGAAAACCTCGTTGCTGGGTCAGGAATACTGCGACATCTTCCTCGATGGCAGGACCGATAGAATCCGGATGCTGAATCCAGCGAACCTGGGCTTCCCCGGTTTCGGGGTCTATGTGGCTCTTGTCTTCCTTGTCGAAGGACCGCTGGTAGGCAGAGGGTTCAGACAGTGACGCCGGGCTTGAGTACCACCAGTTATCGAACTGGCACTGCTCCGGGTCGTTGTAATGAGGACGTACGCGCAGGAAGTGAAAACCATCTGACCAGAGTGATACCGCAAAATTCGGGAACAGCGTGTAATGGAAAGCATCCGTCAGTTGTTCTTCCGGAACCTTGCCGTAGTGTGTGTAACCCCTCTCTGGGCCAAGCTTCTTCTTCTGTTGCTGTAGTGCCTCGCGAGTATCTTCGGGGCGACCCTTGAAGTCAGCGGGATCCAGGTCCCAGTGCCGAAGCAGGCTGGCGAGCGGTTCGATGATGTTGCCTTCTTCATCAGTTTTGCCGGCCGAGTAGCCACCTTTCATGACCATACGGTTATGACCTTCGGGAGACAGGTCGAACCGTGTTTCCTTGTAGTAGGTGTTCACGTTGCCGATGATTTTCTTGCGATCTGATCCAGGCTCGGCACGCATATGCACCGTGGGCACGTGGTAGGACTCGTTGAAATTATCGATGACGATCTTCCAGTTGCAGGGGAACCAGGCGCTGTGGGCCATGGTACGTTTCCACGTGTGCACCTCACGCTTTTCCCATTCTTCCCAGATGGGGCCAAGATATTCTTTCAGGGTGACGCAGTCAGGATCCATGTTGACCCAGATGAAGCCGGCGAAAGTTTCGCACTTCAGTTCCTGCAGTCGAACGTTGTCGCAGGGGTTGCCTTCAGGGAAGTCATCCTTGTCCGGTGCAAAATTCAAAGTGCCATCGGGCAGGAAAGCCCAGCTGTGATATTTGCAGACAAAACGGCGCAGCACATGCCCCTTGGGTTCATCAACCAGTGGGTTCGCACGGTGCTGGCAGACATTGTAGAAAGCTTTTACGCCACCATCTTTCTGGCGAACCATCAGGACTTCCTCGCGTCCAACTGGTTCCATCTGCCAGTCGCCTGGATTAGGCATCTCGGATTCGCGACCCAGCAGCAGCCAGACCTTGGTCCACATGCCTTCCCACTCTTTTTCCATGAAATCCCGCGACGTGTAGCGATAGCCCTGGATCCTGTGCTGGCCGATTTCCGGTTCCGGCCATTCTTCGATTTGTACAGACATGGTTCACCTCAATTTTTATACAAGTCTATATAGTTTCTGGGTTTTCAGCCACACTATCAGGAAAAGCCTGGGAATTGGCAGCCTGCATCTGCTGATTGGCAATCGGGTGTCGCCCGGTTCCAATGCGGACCGGAATCGTGCTTAATCCCCGCTAAAAACTGGAGGGGCAAGCGTGCCGAGTATTCCCGATCTTCCAGGCGGTTTAACGCCTGTCTATCTGACCTCGATTCTGCATGAAGGTGGTTGTCTTCCGACGGGAGGATCTGTCGCAGATGTTGGTTATGAAATGGTGGGAGACGGTACGGGAATGAGCTCAGAACTGGCCCGGCTGCATCTCTCTTATGACGGTGACAGGGGTGAAGCGCCGAATACGGTCATATGCAAGTTCCTGCCAAACAACGAAACGAACCGCGTATCGGCCATGGCGTTTCATCTGCCGGAAAGGGAGGTGCGTTACTGTGCGGAGCTGGACCCTTTAACCGACGCGGTCACACCGCGGACCTTATACACGCATTTTGATGGTGAGTGTTTTCTTATCGTCATGGAGGATCTTGCGGCCTATGAGGTGGGCAGCCAGGTGGAAGGCGCAACCCTGCGGCAGACAGAACTGGCCATTGATGAACTCGCAAAACTGCACAGTGCTTTCTGGGGCAAGGTGGATGATCTTGACTGGGTGCCGGGTATCGCCAACAGCTACCATGCGGAAGCACTCGCGGGTGGTTCGGCGATTGGCTGGCCCAATATGGAAGAGCGATTTGAGGTGCCCGGGTCTGTCAGCAAACACCGTGAACGATTCCAGACAGCGATCCCTGCGCTGCAGGAAGAACGCATGAGCGCACCCATCACCCTGGTGCATGGTGACTTCCGAATGGAAAACGTTATGTACGGTCATGAGCCCGGGCAGCACGAAATTGTGGTTTTCGACTGGCAGGGTCCACTGAAAGCCCGCGGCATGTTTGACGTGTCGCTATTTCTTGGCCAGAGCACAAAAACCGAGGTTCGCCGCGAACATGAACGCGCCATTCTGGAACGTTACCTTGAAGGTCTGAGGGCTGGAGGAGTGACTGGTGTGGGCTGGGATTTCATCTGGGAAGATTACCAGCGCTGCATGCTTTACAACTGGGTTTACACCTCCGTGGTTGCCGGAACCCTGGATGTGAGTAACGAGGTGGCCAAGGCGTGGATGTCAAAGATGGTGTCGCGGCATGCCACGGCCAGTGAAGATCTTGATGTGTTCCGGTTTTTGGCGGATTACGCCTAGTAACCCTGGCTCATTGCTCAGATGCCGCAGTTTCGCTATCAGGGACTACAACTCTTATGCAATCAAAGGTAGTGTAGTCAGCTGACAGACCCCGGGGGGAGGTCTTCCACACCTGTGACATCACAACTGACGCTGAATACCAAGTTTGCCTATGGTATCGGGCAGCTTGCCGAGGGCCTGAAAAACTCGGCGCTGGGCACTTTTGTGCTCTTCTACTACAACCAGGTGCTTGGCCTGCCGGGTACTCTGGCCGGCCTCGCTCTTGCCATAGCACTATTCTTTGACGCCTTCACTGATCCGTTTGCAGGTTCCATCTCCGACAATTGGCGCTCGAAGATGGGACGCAGGCATCCGTTCATGTATGCGTCGGCGCTGCCGCTCGGTATCTGCTTCTACCTGCTGTTTTCCCCGCCTGAAGGACTTTCCGAATTTAATCTCTTCCTCTGGTTGACTGTGACAATTCTGCTCACGCGTCTTGCGATGACGCTTTATCACGTGCCGCATATTGCGCTGGGGGCAGAGCTTTCGACCGACTACCAGGAACGCTCACAGATTGTCTCGTTCCGATACGTGTTTGGTTTCGTCGGTTATTTTATTTCCTATGGCCTCGGTTTTGCCTGGTTCTTCCGGGATACGGCGGAGTTCCCCAACGGTCAGTTCAACGTTGCCGCCTACGAACCCTATTCGATTGCACTGGCGATACTGATGGTAGTAACCATCGTCTGGTCAGGCGTTGGCACGCACCACCGTATTCCCTACCTGCCAAGGGCAGGCGGCGAATATGTGAAGCTTTCACTCTGGGGGGTGGTGGTTCGCATGCTGGGTGAGATCTGGGGTGCCATGAACAATCATTCGTTTCGCTGGCTGTTCTCAGGTGCGCTCATCATTTTTATCATGGTGGGTATTGATGGTGCCTTGAACCTTTATATCTTCGAGTATTTCTGGGAGCTGGATTCACGGGCGAAGCTCTATGTGCTGTTGCTCTACCCGGTAGGGATCATCATAGGATCAATGGTCTCGCCCATCACCCATCGCCACATCAACAAGCGTACAGGGGTAATCGTCGGAGCTGCGGGCTGGGCGTCTGTGCAGATCATTCCGATACTGCTCCGGTTTTTCGGTTGGTTTCCTGAAAACGGCACGGATGAGCTGGTGATCACCCTGGTGGCGCTGAAAATCCTGCAGGGTTTCCTCGCTGCACAATCCCTGGTCAGCTTCAACTCCATGTTGGCCGATATCGCCGATGAACACGAACTGAAGACCGGTAAGAGGCAGGAAGGTATCTTTTTCGCCGCGGCTTCTTTTGCGACCAAGACCACCTCAGGTATCGGTTCATTTATTGCGGGTGTTGGCCTCGACCTGATCAGCTGGCCCCGGGGCGCTCATATGCAGAGTGCGGCTGATATCCCGGCGGAAACCCTGGGCTGGCTTGGCCTGATTTATGGACCGATTGTGGCAGGGTGCGCGGTGTTCAATGTACTGTTTAACCTGCAGTGCAAAATGACCCGCCAGGATCATGAGCGAGTCGTTAAGGAGCTTGATATCATCAGGGCCAGGCAAGGGGCTTAAGAATTGCAGACTCGTCGAGTACCTGATCCAGGATTAGTGTGTTCCACGAACGATGAAGGTTTCAAAGATGTTTGATTACAGGAATGCCACCCGGGAAAGCGCAGAAGCGTTTGCCTCCTCAGCCAGTCTGGACCAGCTGGATGTATCGAACCATTTCCTGTTCCAGCGGGACGCGCACTGGCCGATGTTTGACCGGTTGCGTCGTGAAGCACCGGTGCACTATCACTCTGACAGCCGCTACGGCCCCTACTGGTCCGTGACCAGCCATGCGGCGATCAAGGAAGTTGAGGCCGATCACCATCGTTTTTCCAGTGAACCCAGTATTGGCATCGCTGACAATCCCGGCGCGGAGTCGTCTTCCTTTATTGCGATGGACCCGCCAAAGCATGACACCCAGCGGGCAACGGTATCGCCGGTGGTTGCGCCATCCAACCTCGCCAACCTTAAAGGCCTGATTCGTTCTCGTGTTGAGGACATCCTCGATAATCTACCCGTTGGTGAAGAGTTCAACTGGGTGGAGCGTGTTTCCATTGAGCTGACAACACGCATGCTGGCAACCCTTTTTGATTTTCCCTTTGAGGAACGCAGCAAGCTGACCCGTTGGTCGGACATAGGCATCATGGGACCAAAGTCGGGATACGTTTCTACCTGGGATGAGGCCCGCGAAGAACTGCAGGTCTGCCTGGCTTATTTCAAGGAGCTTTTTAAGGAAAGACTGGATCCGGATCGAGAAGGTTTCGACCTTCTGTCGCTGCTTGCCCGTAACCCGGAAACCCGGGACATGCCGGACACGGAATTCCTCGGCAACCTCATGCTGCTGATCGTGGGTGGCAATGACACGACCCGTAACTCGATATCAGGCGGTGTACTGGCACTGAACCAGTTCCCGGAACAGTACGAGAAGCTAAGAGGCAACCTTGGACTTATTCCCAACATGGTGGCGGAGATCATTCGCTGGCAGACGCCTCTGGCGCATATGCGTCGTACTGCGCTCGAAGATGTTGAACTAAAGGGCCAGACGATCCGCAAGGGAGACAAGGTTGTGATGTGGTATGTCTCCGGCAATCGGGACGACAGTGTGTTCGAGAATCCGAACCAGCTGGTTATCGATCGAAAAAACGCAAGGCAGCATGTGTCCTTCGGCTTTGGCATTCACCGCTGTATGGGTAATCGCCTGGCAGAAATGCAGCTGCGCGTTCTCTGGGAAGAGATCAGCAAGCGCTTCCATCACGTGGAAGTTGTCGGTGAGCCGGAGCGGGTTACCTCAAATTTTGTGAAAGGATACTCGTGTCTGCCGGTGGTTCTGCACACGCTTTAGATGGATCAGGCCACCGCCACGACGCACTTTGGCAACTGGATCAATCGTTTTCCTCGTTCTATTGGTTAGGAAATAGCGAATAGAGGCTCATTTTCATGCGCTCTAGAATGCAGTGAAATTTCCACGGAGCTTGATTCCAACCGATGAAAACACGAATGAGTCTGGCAATACTGGTTGCATTCCTGACATTTTCCCTGGGTGCCCAGGCAGACAAACATGGCCATTCAGACGGTCTCTGTCTTGATGCGGGGCCCCAGACCCCACGTGATATCTCTAACGGCCATGGTCTTAATACGGTCGAGTTCCCCATGGCGCCGGCCAGTACCGAGATGAACCTCTGCAACATCCATACACATACCCAGGCCGAACATCGTGGCCCGGGGTTCCGGGGTTCAGCATTGCGGTAGCAGATGGCAGCGAGGGGTTCGCCTGTAACGACACCCGAGACCTGACGGAAGCGGAACTTGCGCCAGCACCAGGCGCCTACAAGGGTGTTAAGCCCGGGGATACGATCGAGGTGCACTGGGTGCACACGAGCTGCGATGCAACGCCTGGCGAAGGTCTCGGTGCCTGTGTGCCAGAAGGCTGCACAGACCCGTTGCTGCGAGTTGAAACCCAGGTGTTCCTGGTTGTAAATGACCGTCATGCCCTGGACTTCCTGGACATGGCCTACCAGGGTAATGTGGTGAATGGTCTTCACCAACCGCTCAGCCTGCCAAGGTCTACCGGAACACCCGTTGAATTTCTTGGTTCAACCACCGGCCCAAACTACAACCAGTCATCCTGTTCTCCTGCACAGGTGACCTGGAGCGTACGTCCGCAGTGCGAGAAAGTTGATATCAACTCCCTGCACAAGTGGGCGGAAGGTAACGTCTTCAAGGAAACCAAGTCACACGGTGTGCGTGAGCTGGTAACTGCACCGGAACTGCTGTCCCCGATTAAGTAGAAATCATGTTCAGGGTCATGAGATGCGGGCTTGCCGCATTGCTGTTGGCGCTGGCATCTGCCGGCGCCGCCGCAAACACCTCGTCTGTATTCAGCCCGGACGTGGACGACGGGGAACGGGAATTCGAATATCGCGCGAGTTACGTACCTGAAGATGGTGCAATAGAAAGCGCATTTTCCCACCGGCTTCACTACCAGCACGCTTTTGATGACACCTGGCGCATCAGGCTGATCGGCAGCCAGAATCGGCGTGGTGATAACAGTCTCACCTATAACTACACGAGGCTGGAGTTACAGCAACAGTACCTGGAAGACGAAAAACATGGCTGGGACGCTGCAGTGCGCTATGAACTGCAGATATCAGACCGGTCAGATCGACCTGACCGGGTCAGGCTTGCCTGGACTGCGAAGTGGGACATCAACGAAGACTGGCAGCTGCGTGGCAATGTCCTTTTGGGCCGGCAGTTCGGCGAAAATGCCGGCAGCGGGGCTCTTGTCGAGACTCGCAGCCAGATTACCCGGAAGCTGGGAAGCCTCAGGCTTGGTCTGGAGATGTTTAACGACCTGAACCGCACAACAGACTTTGGTGACTGGGAAGAGCAGGGGCGCCAGATTGGACCTGTGGTCAAGTTCAGGGCAGGTAACCTGTCAGTGTTCGGCAGCTACCTGGTTGGCGTCTCCTCAAGTGCGGAAGATGAAAATTTCAGGATGCTACTGACTTACCCGCTGTAGGCTATACTGATGCCGGTTATGTATTGAGGCTGCGATTATCAGCGACTCAACCGAAGGTGTTCTTACCTGGCGCGTACGGCTCATGTTCGCGGTCGGTCAAATTCCTGAAGGAATCCAGTCCACGTCCTTTGGCTTTTTCCTTTTGTTTTTCTACAACCAGGTGCTCGGGCTGTCCGGTTTCCTGGCCAGCCTTGCCATTGTCCTTGCACTGCTTTTTGATGCCGTGAGTGATCCGGTGATCGGTTCCTGGTCTGACGGCTTTCGCCACCGGTGGGGTCGAAGGCATCCCTTTATGTATGCAGGCGCGATTCCCTTTGCGACCTGCTTCTATTTTCTGTTTGCACCACCTGATGGCCTCACGGAAGTTCAGACCTTCGGCTGGCTGCTCGTGTTTGCCGTCCTGACCCGTACTACACAGTCCGTGTATTCGGTGCCCCATACCTCGCTGACGGCCGAGCTGTCGACGGATTATCACGAGCGGACGCTGTTATCGTCGCTTCGTTCTATCCTGCAGTCCGTTGGCACACTGATGGTGTTCCTGATCGGGTTCCAGGTGTTTTTTGATGCCACGCCCGAGTATCCGAACGGGCAGTTGAATCCTGAGGCCTATCCAAACTTTGCGGCGGTGTTTGCTGTGTTGATCTTTATTGGCGTTGTTCTGACTGCCGTCGGAACACACAGCCATATTCCTCACCTGCCGCAGACTAAATCCGAAACCGGTTTCAGGTTCAGGCAGGTGGTGCAGGAAGCATTGATGGCGTTCAGCTTCCGCTCGTTTCGAATCGTGGTGTCGGCAGCTGTGCTGTTTGGCATGACCATGGGCATGGTGTCTGCTTTATCGATTTACCTCGGCACCCTGTATTTCCAGTTCAGCCTTGAACTGATCGGATTGAGTTTCCCAGCATCCATCCTTGGTAGTTTCATGGGTGCAGGTTTCGCGACGCCGCTAGGACGGATCTTCCAGGAAAAGCGCACACTACTGATAGCCGGTCTGCTCTGGTATGGATTCTGGAATACCCTGCCCATCATTCTCAGCCTGCTTGGGCTGTTCCCCAAGCCGGGGAATCCGCTCCTGTTTTACCTGGTGATGACGTCTAACGCCATTTCAGCCATGGGCATCGGCTGCCTGACCGTGATGGTTGGCTCCATGATTGCTGATATTACGGATCAGCATGAGGAGAAGTTTGGTAGTCGTAATGAGGGTATCTATTTCGCTGCGTCGTCTTTTGCGGCAAAGGCAATTAGTGGGCTCGGGATCGTGCTTTCGGGTGTCGTGGTGGATGTTGCCGGTATACAGCGCAGTGCCACGGTGGAAACGATCGATCAGGAGTCACTCTTTACCCTGGCCCTGGCCATGGGGCCAGGTGTTCTTATCCTGATTGCCATAACGGCATTTACAGCGAGCTTTTATGACTTGTCGAAGCTAGAACACGAACATGTTCGCGAAACTATTATCAATCGAGAGCTTAAGCCTTGACCCATGCAGACGCCCACCGCTCCCACCGTGCCGGCTGACTTCGCGCCGCAGTGCTTGGTGCGAATGACGGCATTGTTTCGACGGCCAGCCTGATCATCGGTATTGCTGCAGCCCGACTTCACCGGCTTCCAGGCTTGTGTCGGCCAGTGGTGTCTCCAGGATGGAACCCGGGAACAGTACACTCGATGTGAATCTGCGTCGTCGGATGGATTGACCTGCTATAACCCGGAAATTCGCTACGGCAATGTGGAAGGCGGAATTCCTTCCCAGCATGGTGGTAACCAGTTAAGCACCTGGTGTGGGCAACTCGGTTTCGGTGGATACACGGGTACCACTTATGGTGGGCGCGATGTATCGCCACCGAAAGGCAGGTTGTTCGGTTGTACTGGTTACGATGAGTCAACCTGGCACTGGTGTGACTGGCAGGATGGAAACTGGCGCAATGAACAGCTGGACTATCACTACAGCAGCGGCACGGAGATCACATCCCTGAGTTGCTCGACTCCATAGCGGTAAGACTGGATGAATGTGTGTGCGACCTCAGGGTCGCACATCTTTCTCCGAGGCTTTCAGCAAGCGCGCAGCGACACCGCTGACGCCTTCACCTTCAAGAATCTCTTTGGCTGCGTCTTTCGCGAACGCATCACCGTGAGCAGGGGTGGCGCTCTGACCGGCCCAGGTCAGCATTGAAACGTCATTAATCCCGTCACCAATAGCCAGCACTTCTGATTGATGAATACCCAGTTCACTTGCGATCAGTGCCAGTGCGTTCCCTTTACTGGCCCTGGGTTCGTGCACGGCGGTCACCGTGGTGAAATCCAGGAGACTGACCCGGCTGCCATACCTTGCCTCGAGCATGCGATGCACGTCAGTTGAGACCTTTTCGTTGCTGATGATGTCGATACCGGTTGCCCTGATGCCCGACTCATGAGGGCGTGGGTTCACTTCGACTTTAACGCCGGAAACCGCGGCAAAAAAGTCAGATGCCGGCGTCTTGCTGGTCACCAGGTATCGTTCATGATCAAACCAGGAAACGCTGTACCCATGGTCCATTGCGTACTCATACAGCTCGACGGCGATGTTCTGGTCTATCGAGTAACCGCGGCGCAGGCTGCCATCAGCCTCGTGCAGGGATGCGCCCTGCTGGCATATCACGGGTTGGTCAATACCAAGCCGCTCGGCGATAGGTGCAGTGCCGGGATACATTCGGCCGGTTGCGAGCATCACGATAACGCCTTTTTCCCTGAGCGCAGTGACGGCATCAACCAGTTCATCGTCGGGCACGGCGTTGTGGGGTACGCCAGGTGCGAGCAGGGTGCCATCGATGTCGAGTGCCACCAGTTTTGCTGTTTCTGTCATGCTATTTGTGTCTTCAGGTACCTGTTGGCATCTGCAGGATTTTCACTGCCGAGGGTGCCAGTACCGCCAGAATGGGTGAGGCCCATTCTAGCTCGACATTGAATTGAGTTCTCCCTTCCGGGATATCAATGTGTGTTGCGGATTCGTCTTTTATCGGCCAGCCGATCACCTGCTCGCCATTACTTTTCCTGATGTAGCAGCGCGTACCCCAGGCACTGTTTGGTATACGGTCATTGTGTAAGTAGTAAAGGAGAATGTGTCCCGTCATGCCCGATATGTGCCCGTCGGGTTCCCAGCGAAGCGCGGCGACTTGTTCGATGCCCGGCAGAATAGCGGGTAGTGAAATCGAGCGAACCGATTCTTCAGGCGTTGGCAGCACCTCGTATACCGAGTTGACGACTCCTGTAACCGGGATTTCCCTGTGCGCCGCAAACAACTGGCACATGTCCATGTCCAGCACTTTGCAGAATTGCAGCAAGGTGTCGACCGTCAGGCGCCGTTCGCCATTTTCCAGCCTGTGTATCTGGGCGACGCTGACGCCCATGGCATCCGCCATATCTGCGACGCTGATGCTCCGTTGCTTGCGCAACAGCTTCAGGGTGCCTGGATTAAAGTGCTCCATTTATCGCTGGAAAAGTCGCCAAAAAGTGTAGGATATGACGCGAGAAAAGCTACAACAACTAATAATTTCACCAATTTGGAGAGAAAGCTATGGGAGGGGGAATGCGTATGCCCGGTTTAAGGGGTTACCTGTTATCAAAATCAGCCGTCCTGTCGATGGTGCTTGCTGGGCCGGGTGCGAAGCCGAAGACCACGGACGCAGGAGATGGCATTGAGTTTTCAGTCAGGGACCAGGGGACAGGTGTGCCGGAGCAGATTCTGGACCGCGTCTTTGACCCGTTCTTTACGACAAAGCCCATGGGGAAAGGCACGGGGCTTGGCCTCAGTATGGTGTTTGGTTTTGCCACACAATGTGGTGGGGAAGTGAAAATTGAGAATCTCGAAAAGGGCGGAGCGCTTGTCAGGCTCTGGTTGCCGGAAGTGTTGCCCGAACTCAATCGGCACGATCAACCCACGCCAATCCAGCCTACCAACCTCGAAACACTGAAAGTGTTGCTGGTGGAGGATGATTCCAGGGTGCGAGACATCATGGTTCGTATGCTCGGGTTGCTGAGGCAGGAAACGGAAACCTGTGAAACAGCCGAGTCTGCGCTCGAATTGTTAGATCAGAAAGACTATCAAATGGTCATCACCGACGTGATGCTCGGTTCGGGCATGGACGGGATTGCCCTGAGTGACCAGATTCGGGAACGCTTTCCGGAGACGCATGTCCTGCTTACTTCTGGATACCCTGAACGGGTTATTGCCGAGGGGATTGAATTGTCCCCTGCTTAAAAAACCTTTTGGCTTTCGCGAGTTAACTACAGAGCTAGCGAAGCTCATGAATACCTGATCCGCGTTGTGATGTTCCTGGCTCGAATCCGGGAAAACTAGTCGACCCCTTAGATTGATTAAGCCCAGGGACACAGGGCCTGCCATTCATGGTCAGTACCTGCTGCCGCTTTTTCCGCATCATAACTGTAAAGCCAGTGCTGTTGTGGTGAGAAACCGCCAGCAAGGCGAGCGTTGGTTTTCCTGAATCGCTCATTCCTGGATTCGATTTCTTCCGGGGTATCAACGTGATACCAGCCTTCAGCGTTTCGGGATTGCTGAACCATAAGATTGGCCCGATCGAATCGCAGTGATTCGTAGTGCTTCAATGCGTCAGTTGCATTCATGCCTTGCAGGCAACGAGCCAGAACCCAGGCATCCTCGAGTGATTGCACAGCGCCCTGGGCATGGTAGGGCAGCATGGCGTGAGCCGCGTCACCCATGAGTGCGACTCGCTCGGATACCCAGGAGGCCAGGGGCTCCCGGTCGTGCAGCGAGGTGACAAACACTTCGGGTGTGGCGCTTATGACGGCTTTGGGGCGTTCGTACCAGCCTTCGAACGCGTCGATAATTTCCTCGCGCGTTGCAGTCTGGTTCCAGGATTCACGCTTCGGATCATTGGTCTGGCCCAGTGCCAGCCAGTTGAGGCGCTTGCCACCAGAGACATAGTAATAGACGAAAGAAAGCCTCGGCCCCATGTCGACATAGGCGGAAACCGGAATATCCAGATGGGCGATAGCATCAGCGTCCACGACTCCTCGCCAGGTCACGTAGCCTGATGGCCTTGGTGGGTCAGGCCGGAAAAACTGTTCGCGTACAACCGAATGTATGCCATCAGCGCCGATGAGGACGTCGCCCTTATAGCTGTTTCCGCTTTCGCAGGTCACAGCGACGCCACCGCTGTCCTGGTCAACCGTGACGATTTTCTCGTTCATCATGACCCTGGACCTGTCCAGGTTTTGCGTCAGCAGTTCGATCAGGTCCGCACGATGTGCATGGTAATAGGGAAAGCCGTAAGTTTCCCTTACCATCGGCTTAAGGGGCGTCTTCAGAACTGTTTCCCCGCTATCCCAGACACTGTACTTGTGGAAATCGGGTTCTGTGCTGACCGCTGCGAGTCCGTCTGATAGACCGAGCCGATCCAGGATTCTTACGCCGTTGGGGCTCAGTTGTATACCGGCGCCTACTTCCCTGAAGGCATCCGCTTGTTCAATTACCTGGTAGTCGATACCCATTTGCGCCAGCGCCTGGGCAAGTGTTGAACCCGCGATGCCTGCGCCTGCGATAAGGACCTTCATGCTGACCCCTCAGGGCAATTATCGAGTCGAAGCACAACGGTGGATTCAGTTGCTTCGAGAGGATACATGCCTATCACTCCGGCGATCTGCGCAACAGAATATTTTTCCACCTTCATGGCGTGTATCGTCCTGACCGTCTCCCTGTCTTCGTCATACAGTCGGGGAACAACGCAGACCAACTGGCCCGCGCGAAGCATTTGAAGTTGTGCGCCATCAAGGGCATGTTCGACGGCCTTGCTTCTCGGCATGCCGACCCAGGCGCTGTCTTCCCGGTCCACAATCCAGAGTCGAAGGTCTGTTGGCTGGTCCTGCGAGTCTGTCGCATAGAGTGAAATCACTTCCTCGGATTCGCCCATGATGGAATAGATGACCGGGAACAGGGCGACAGGACTGAGGATGAGCAGAATCCATGTCAGGAAGCGGGGCTTGCCGGGAAACAGCATGAGGCCGGCTAGCATGAAGCTGCCAAGGGCACCGTACAGCGCCCCGCCATGGGGCATGGCGTAGGGTCCCGGGTGCAGGAGGCGTACGGCAAACACCGCGAGACCTGCCGTGATGAGCACGACGGTGAATACAATGTGGAAAGTTGAGGGGCGTTTTGCAGTCATGGGTGGGACCGAGTTTGGAATCTGTTCATCATAATAACCTGTACCACGTTTCTATTGCCCCAGAGTTCGATACACTGGTGCATCTGGGAATTTCTAACAACGAGGGAAGTCATGAGGTACGAATCACCCACAACAGCCAAGGCGGCTGTTGATCTCCTGTCCAAAGAGAAGGGCAAAGCCTATGTCCTGGCAGGAGGCACTGATCTGTTGGTGCGACTGAGAATGGACATGATCGAACCGGATCTGATGGTCGACATCAAAAACATACCGGCGATGAATGAAATCAAGAAAACGCCCAGTGGCGGTTTCAAGATCGGTGCCGCGGTGTCAGGTGCAAAACTTGGAGCCAACAAAGCGCTGAAGAAAGCCTGGCCCGGTGTCGTGGAAGCGACTAACCTCATTGGCTCGGACCAGATCCAGGGGCGTTGCACGATGGTGGGGAACCTTTGTAATGCGTCCCCCGCTGCAGACAGTGTGCCGGCCATGATTGCTGCTGGTGCCAAGGCGAACATCGTGGGCAAGAAAAGAAGAACGGTACCGGTTGAGGACATTGTTACGGGCCCTGGCAAGACATCACTCGCAAAAGGTGAGTTGATTGAAGCAATCACGCTGCCGAAGAAAGCACCGAAATCCGGCGATGCCTACCTGCGCTTTATCCCGAGGACCGAAATGGATATAGCCGTCGTTGGTGCAGCGGTCAGCCTCACACTGAAAAAGGGTGTGGTCGAAAAAGCCCGCGTTGCTCTGGGAGCCGTTGCGGCAACCCCGCTCCTGGTCAAGGAAGCGGCTGATGCGATCATCGGAACCAAACTGGATGACGAAGCACTTGAGGCATTGGGAGCGGCCTGTTCTGCAGCGTGCAAACCCATTGATGACAAGCGCGGTACCGTTGAATACCGGGTGAAGGTGGCGGGTGTGCTGGCGCAGCGCGCCGCGAAGATAGCCTACGAGCGAGCAGGAGGTAAGTAATGAGTGGCGTACATGTAACAACAACGGTTAACGGAGACCCGGTTGAGTTTGTTTGCCCGGCGGACGAATCCCTGCTGGACGTATTGCGGGATCGTCTTGGCCTGACCGGCGCAAAAGAGGGTTGTGGCACCGGTGACTGTGGTGCCTGCAGCATCACGCTGGATGGTCAGCTGGTCTGCTCCTGCCTTGTGCTGGGTGCAGAAGCGGAAGGCAAGAAGATAACAACGGTAGAGGGTATGGCTGACGGTGAAAACCTGCATCCGTTGCAGCGTCAGTTTATCGATAATGCTGCCCTGCAGTGTGGTATCTGCACACCGGGATTCCTGATCGCTGCCAAGGCTCTGCTGGACAAAAATCCGGATCCTTCCGTTGAAGAAATCCGCTATGCCCTTGCCGGTAATCTCTGTCGCTGCACTGGTTACGACAAGATTGTTAGAGCCGTACAGGCAGCAGCGAAAGATCTGCAGAAGCAGAATAGGAAATAAGGAGGCCAGTCATGCAACACGATCAAAAATATACAGGACAGGATTTTAAGGTTGTTGGTACCCGGCCGAATCGCCCGGATGGCATCGACAAGGTAACGGGTCGGGCGCGCTATGGTGCAGATATGAGCGCTCCGGGCCAACTGGTTGGCCTGATGCTGAGATCGCCTCATGCCCATGCGAAAATCGTCAAGATTGATACCTCCAGGGCCGAGAAGCTGGCTGGCGTAAAGGCAGTCCTGACATCGGCAGACCTGCCCGACCTGACCAATGGCAATGCCGGGGATTATGCGACGCTGGAAAACTGCATGGCGCGGGATCGTGCCCTGTACGACGGTCATGCCGTTGCTGCCGTCGCAGCCATCGACAAATCGACAGCGAAGAAGGCGTTGAAGCTGATCAAGGTCACGTATGAAAAACTTCCCCATGTCACGGATGTGGACGAGGCGCTGAAAAAGGGCGCCCCGCAGATCCAGCCAGCCTGTGATGGCAACCTGGGTGGTCGTTATGAGTTTGGCCATGGTGATATTGAAGCGGGCCTGAAAGAAGCGGACGTTGTCATCGAAAAAAGCTTCAAGACCGGACAGACCCACCAGGGATACATCGAACCGCATGCCTGTCTGGCGACTGTTGGACCGGATGGCTCCGGTGAACTCTGGGTCACGACACAAGGTCACTTCACTTACCGGAATGTGTGCGCGACCCTGCTGGGTATGGACATCGCAAAACTAAAAGTCACCTCTTCAGAGATTGGTGGTGGCTTCGGCGGTAAAACTCACGTATGGATCGAACCGGTTGCACTTGCGCTCGCACGCAAGGCTAACCGTCCGGTGAAAATGGTGATGAGCCGTGAAGAAGTGTTCAAGGGTTCAGGACCCACCTGCGCATCTTCCATGGATGTGAAAATTGGCGCGAAGAAAGATGGCACAATCACGTCAGCATTTATTGAATGCCGTTATTCAGACGGCGCCTTTCCCGGTATCTGGGGCATGCTCGGCGGTATGACGGCCTGGGCCTGCTATGACCTCAAGAACTGCAAGTCTGTGGGCGTTGATGTGCTCGTGAACCGACCGAAGGTGGCGGCGTACCGTGCACCTTCTGCACCCATGATGGCGTTCGGTGTGGAAAGCACTATGGACATGCTCGCCAAGGAACTGGACATGGATCCTGTTCAGTTGCGCCTAAAGAACGTGGCCCGTGAAGGCACACAGTCGTCTTACGGCCCTGTCTATGGTCCTATTGGTATCGAACCCACACTCGAAGCCGTGCGTGACCATCCGCACATGAAGGCACCGCTGGGCAAAAACCAGGGTCGCGGTATGGCCTGTGGTTTCTGGTTCAATATTGGTGGCCAGACCTGTTCTGACCTGAATATTGGTGTTGATGGCACCGTGAACCTCACCGTCGGTACCATCGACGTGGGTGGTGCCCGCGCTTCCCTGTCACTGATTGCGGCAGAAGAACTGGGTATTTCCTACGACGACGTTAAAACGACCATTGGCGATACCAACTCCCTTGGTCACAATGATACAACCGAAGGCAGTCGTGGTACTTTCTCTTCCGGTATGGCGACCATCTTTGCGGCTCGTGAAGCAATAGAAGTCATGAAGGGACGCGCTGCCCAGATGTGGGGTATACCTGTCGAAGCGGTCTCCTGGGAAAACGGTCACGCGGTTGCGACCGGTGCCGAACATGGCAACCTCCCGCCACTTTCGTTGAAAGAGATCGCTGCCGAGTCGCCAAAAACCGGTGGCCCCATTGCAGGTCACCACGAGGTGACAGCAGATGGATCCGGCGTGTCTTTCGCCTCTCACATTGTTGATGTTGAGGTTGATCCCGAAACCGGGCGGACCCAGGTACTGCGTTACACCGTTGTCCAGGATGCCGGCAAAGCGATTCATCCGGACTATGTTGAAGGCCAGTTCCAGGGCGGTGCCGCCCAGGGTATCGGCTGGGCTCTGAATGAAGAGTACATCTACGGTGAAGATGGTTGCCTGCAGAATGCCGGCTTCCTCGACTACCGCATACCGGTGTGCTCGGACCTGCCTTTTATCGATACCAAGATCCTCGAGATTCCCAACCCGAACCATCCCTATGGCATTCGCGGTGTGGGAGAGACATCGATTGTGCCGCCCCTGGCAGCGATCGGTAACGCGGTATCCAATGCCGTCGGTGTGCGCCTGAACCAGGTGCCCATGTCGCCACCCAGGATCCTGAAGGCGCTGGAAGACGCCTAGCAGAGATGCAAGTTGGTCTTTCGGGTCCCTTGAGGGCAGCAGCGAATGGCGAGGCTTCGATTAACATCGAAGCTGAAACCATTCGCGAGCTGCTCAATCACTTGCTGGAAAGATACCCCGCCATGCAGCAACACATGGATATTGGTATCGCGGTATCTATAGATGGTGCGATCTACCGGGACAACTGGGCCACCAGGATCCCGGAAGGCTCCGAGGTATTCCTTTTGCCACGCATTGCTGGCGGCTAACGGGACCATGATTGATCTCAAATAGAGACAGGGCATTAGAGTGAAGTATTTTAGATATGCGGGCCTCGCTATTGTCTTCCTGTGGTTTTTCGGCGGTGGCGTTGCTCACTTCACGGAAACCGATTTCTTCGTATCGATCGTGCCGCCCTGGGTGCCCTATCCATTGGAAGTGGTCTACGTATCCGGCGTGATCGAAATTGTTCTTGCGCTGGCGATACTCTGGCCGGCCATTCGCCCCGCAGCCGGTTGGGGGCTGATACTGCTTACACTCGCCGTCACTCCGGCAAACGTACACATGTGGATGAACCCGGAGCAGTTCCCTGATGCCTCGCAGACAGCCTACACCGTGCGCCTGGTTATTCAGGTGTTCCTGTTGATGCTTATCTGGTGGTCCACGCGCATTCCGGAGGAACCCGCGGAGCAGGTTTTCGCCGGCGAGCGTTAACTTCCGTCTGTTTCCTGAAACTCCCGGTCAGCGCGTTTACCCCGATAAACGCGCATATCAATAGTACGCCAGGTTGAAGGAGTTAGTCGAAACAGCAGGCGGGCACGGTGTAAGGCATGCCATCCTGGCGCAGGGTGGCGATCACACCGACGTGAGGTTCCTCAAGAAAATCCTCCAGCACGTCTTCCTGCACCTCTTAATCCAGCCTAT
>JADHNI010000003.1 GCA_016779585.1 Pseudomonadales bacterium | reverse complement strand
TCGAGGCGGTCACCCGCATCATCGAGTACATTGAGTTTTACAACCAGAAGCGTTTACATAGCAGCATTGACTATCAATCTCCGGAGGAGTTTGAACGACAATGTGCATAAATCGTGTCCACAAAAGTGGTGCTAGTTCAGTGGTGAATTGTGACCCTGAAGGTACTGAAACCGGCGTTCTGCGGGCTCCAACCGGTGTGCAGAAAGATTTCCTGCATTGTTCAACATCCGGCGAACCCTGGTATGACCCGTCGCTGATCCAGGCGCCGACGCAGATTGTAGTAGGTGCGCTGGACCGGGAAACCACACCCGCTCAGGGCAGTGAAGTGTTTCAGCGACTCACCGGTGCCGCGGAAAAACGCATGACCGTGATTGGTGGCGGCACGCACTCTCTGCTGCTCGAGAATCAGCGTGCAGCCCTTTACGATGTTGTTAGTTCGTTTTTCAGGTCTGGGCAAGCGCCGCAGTAGAATCCTCAAGCCACTTAAGGTCTTCACCGTCCAGAAGGGGTGACAGTTTTTCATAAACTTCTGCGTGGTAACCATTCAGCCAGTCTGTTTCCTGCGCAGTCATGAGTGAAGTGTCGATCAGTCGCTGGTCAAAAGGCGCGAACGTAATGGTTTCGAAATACAGCATGCCGTCCTCCCGCTCGTTTACTACAACCAGGTTTTCACAGCGAATACCGTAGCACCCTTGCTGGTAGTAACCGGGTTCGTTCGAGATCACCATGCCTGGCAGCAACGCCTGTGAAGGACCGGCCTTGGAAATGCGTTGTGGCCCCTCATGGACACTCAGGAAGGCGCCGACACCATGACCGGTACCATGGTCGTAATCCTTGCCGTGCTGCCACAGGAACTGCCGCGCCAGCGCGTCCAGTTGTTGTCCGCTGGTACCTTTCGGGAACACCGCACGGGCCAATGCAATATGGCCCTTCAAAACCAGCGTAAACATCTTTTTATGTTCATCGCTGGGTTCACCGATGATCACGGTGCGGGTGATATCGGTGGTACCGTCGAGGTACTGGCCGCCGGAATCCACCAGGTAGAGGTTGTTCATCTCAAGGTCAGCGGGTGTGCCGTTCATATGGTTGTAGTGGGCAAGGGCAGCGTTTTCGCCGGCGGCTGATATCGTGTCGAAAGACAGATCATGAATGTCGGACAGCTCACGTCGAAAGATCTCGAGCTGGTCTGACAGTTCAGCCTCGTTGTAGCTCCTGCCTGCAGCCACTTCCCGGTCAATCCAGGCTAGATATCTGGACACTGCTGAACCATCCCTGACATGACAGTTCCTGATACCGGCCAGCTCCGTCGGGTTTTTCTGGGCTTTAGGCAGAAGCACCGGATCGGTTCCGGTAACCATGGTGGCTCCGGCTTCCCGGCATTTCAGCTGGCACCAGGCATTGGCCATGGTGGGGTCGGCAAGCACGCAGCGCTTTTCTGTGCCGAGTTTTTCAAGGTCAGCGGTGAGTTGTTCCGCATCGAACACTTCGACACCGCTGCCAACATGACTGGAAAAATCGTTCGGCAGTTTGCGCGGGTCGGTGTAGAGCGCCATGTTGCCTTCTCTATCGAGTGTCGCGAAACCCAGTAGTACAGGGAGTCGCGGCACATCCTTGCCGCGGATATTCAACAGCCAGGCGATAGAGTCGAGCTGGCTCACCAGTGCAATGTCCGCGCCGGCGTCGCCGATGGCAGCACCAATGCGCTTGCGTTTCGATTCACTGGATTCACCGGTATAGCTTTCGTCCAGCAGCATGGCGAGTGCTGCCTCGGGCTCCGGTCGGTCTTTCCAGTGGAGGTCTACCGGGTTCTCACTGATGTCAGCGAGTTTCATGTCTTTTTTTGCCAGTTGTTTCTGCGCGCCTTCATACCAAGTCAGCGTATGCATTCGGCTGTCCACGCCGATACGTGCACCGGCTTGCAGGGTTTCACTGAGCCACTTGATGGGCGGGTTGTCTATCAGGTGATGGAATTCAAAGGCCACATCAGGCACCTGCTGCCTCACCTGTATCGTGTAACGCCCATCGACAAAGACGGCGGCCGTATCTTTCAGCACCACCGCCATGCCGGCAGAACCGGTGAAGCCTGTAAGCCACTGCAGCCTTTCGTTCTGTGGGGGTACATATTCACCCAGGTATTCGTCGGCACGTGGTACCACGTAAGCATCGAGCCCGTGCTTTTCCATTTCCTGGCGCACCAGGGTCAGTCTCAGTTGTATCCGGTCAATCTCGGACCCGGTCAGTCCACAAACATTCATAGGTTTCTCAGGTTGGTCTTCAGTGTTCCTTACATGCCATGTTGCCGGAAGTTGGTCTGGTTTTCAGCATCGGGATGGAACGTATAAGATGAATGCAAAGTGCAGTTGGTTGTCGACTTGGAACCCCTGGTTATTCTCCTGGCTTTTGTTGCCGGGCTCGCATTCAAGAAGATTGGCTATCCACCATTGCCCGGCTACCTGCTGGCGGGTTTTATCGCGCACGGCCTGTCCTTCGGAGAGGTTGATCTCATCTCCGAAATCGCAGATATCGGCATCCTCCTGCTGTTGTTCACGATTGGTCTTAAACTCAACCTGAGAGAGATCGCAGCACCCCAGATATGGGCGGTAGCGGGTCTGCAGATCGGTATTGCGGTTCCCCTGACAACGGTAGTGATTATCCTCTCCGGGATTGCCTTCCCCGTGCTGGCCCTGCAGGATACCTGGTCTGCCTGGGTGCTGGCATTTGCGCTATCGTTCTCGAGCACGGTGTTTGCGGTCAAGGTGTTCGAAGAACGTGGCGAGTCGGCCAGCTACCACGCGAAGATTGCCATCGGCATTCTCGTGATCCAGGATATCCTGGCCGTGACTTTCCTGGTACTGAGTTCCGGGCAATTGCCTGCGGTCTGGGCGCCCGCGCTTCTGCTCCTTGTGTTCGTCCGGCCATTGCTGCTTTGGGTGCTAAATCTGGCCCGGCACAGTGAACTGGTCATCCTGATGGGGATTGCCATGGCGCTGGGAGGCGCGGAGGTGTTCGAGATTGCCGGACTGAAAGGGGGGCTGGGTGCGCTGCTCTTCGGCCTGATCCTCTCTAATTCCAAACTGACGAAAGAGCTCTATAACAGCCTGATCGACCTGAAAGATCTTTTCCTGATCGGGTTCTTTCTTCAAATCGGCTACTACGGGTTACCGGAAAAACACATGTGGTTTGTCGCGATTGCGCTCGCGGTACTGATCTTCCTGCGCCCGATGATCTATTACTTGCTGTTTGTTGGCTTTCGCCTGAGAGCGCGAACATCACTGCTCGCCAGTTCAGCGCTCTTCAACTACAGCGAGTTTGGTCTTGTTGTGGCAGCTTACGCGGTCGCTAACGGAACCCTGCCGCCGGAGTGGCTGACCACCATTGCCCTGGCGGTATCGATTTCCTTTTTTATTGCAACGCCGCTCAACACGAGAATCCACCGACTCTATTCTCATTACGGCTCACAGCTGCAACGGGTGGAAAGAAAAGTACGTCTCGAGGCAGAGGTGCCATCTGATCTCGGTGATGCGGATGTCGTGGTACTTGGTATGGGCAGGGTTGGTATCGGAGCATACCAGCGGCTACGAGAGCTTCATGGTGACAGCATCGTCGGGGTTGAAGAAGACTTTCAGAAGGTCCAGGGGCACATCGTTTCGGGCATCAACTGTGTGCATGGAGATGCCAGTGACTATGACTTCTGGGCGCACTCGGGTTTGAAAGACAAGAATCTGGTGCTGATCAGCCTGACCAATCACTCAGAAAATCTGGTTGCGATTGAGCTCGCGAAAGAACTTGGGTTTAAGGGAACGCTGGCGGTGGTATCCCACTTCCCGGATCAGCAGCAGGAACTTGAAGAGATGGGCTGCATTGCCTTCAACCTTTACGGCGAGGCAGGCCACGGTTTTGCCGAGCACGTCATCGACCGTCTCGAATCTTAATTATTCGTTAATCGTTTCTTCGGTCAAGAAACAGAACTCTATTCTTTGGTGAAAAAATTCAAACCTGACCCTTTTTTCGGGAAAACCATTGTGCTTTGCGAGAAATTGGCTAAGATTATGAACATAACCCTTTCATTCACCTGACAACTTTCATTGTCGCAACACAGGAGACCCGCCCCAATCATAGAAAGCAACAGAACACTTCAAGGTTAACGATTTAGGTAACTTACTTTATGGCGAAACGAAACCGCGCACGTATATCATCAAATCGAAGAAAACCAGAAGGGAGAAAATCAAAGCAATCCAAACAGCAGAACCCAGAAAACTACCGCGGTGCTGACATCTATACGCTGCACCCTAGTTCCAACCTCGAAACAGTTTATTCACCTCCTCGCGCCCACCAGCCCCTGGAAGCACGTACCAAAGCCCAAAAACGATATCTCTGCGCCATGAAGAGTCATTGCCTGACTTTTGGTATTGGCCCTGCAGGTACCGGTAAAAGTTATTGTGCTACGGCGATGGCGGCGGATGCCCTGGCGAACGGCAGGATTGACAGGATCATCCTGACACGGCCCGCGGTAGAAGCAGGTGAGCAGTTGGGTTACCTGCCTGGTGACCTGGATGAGAAGTTCAGCGTGTACATTGATCCCTTCCGCGACATCCTTAACGAGCGACTCGGTAAGGGTGCTGTTGAATACAACCTGAGACATGGTCGAATCGTAGCAGCGCCACTGGCATTCATGCGCGGTAAGACTTTTGGTAGCGATACTTTCGTCATTCTGGACGAGGCGCAAAACACCTCGATCGCCCAGATGAAGATGTTCCTGACCAGGATCGGGGAGGACTGCAAAGTCGTCGTGAACGGCGATGTTAAGCAGAGCGACATCCGAGGCCAAAATGGCCTGGCAGATGCTATTGGCCGGCTAAAAGGCCTGCCGGGTGTCTGTATCCATGAGTTCGAACGGGACGATATTGTTCGGAGTGGCCTGGTCCGCCACGTGATCGACCGTTACGAAGTCGAAGAAGAGGATTAAGCCGGGGGAACTCACTGGTTCAATTCGTCATCAGGAGTGACCACGGCCGGGCTTGGTCTTTCTTTTGGCGCGTTGAACTGGTCGAGTTTTCTTTTCACTCTGCTTGAATCCGGGTTTATCTCCAGCGCTGTCTCCAGAGCTTCCCTTGCATCATCCCATCGCTTCAGCCGAATAAGGCTGAGCGCCCGGTTGTAGTGCACGATGTCCTTTGCCACGCCACCTACCTCGAGCGCCGTCTCGTAATCCTGCAAAGCGCGTTCAAATTGCAATTGCTGGTGGAAGACGTTGCCGCGATTCACGTAGATTTTGCCCATCTCCGGTAGCAGCAAGGCGGCCTCATTGTGGTCCTTCATCGCCCTCTCGTATTCACCGTTTGCCGCAAGAATGATGCCGCGGTTGGTGTATGTCGCAGCCATGTCCCGAATAGTCAGGTCATCGTTGCGGATTGCGTCGGTGCAATAGCGGAGACCGCCGCCGCCAAAGGGCATGTTACTTTCCTGGTAGCAGCGTGTGGCATTGTCAGAGCCAAAGGTGGTCTTGGCCTGAGCCATTGCGCCGGATGAGAACAGCAGGATTAAGGGAAGTATCAGTTTCATGGTGTGCTCTTTAATGTAGCTGTTGTGCCGTTTACTGTTGTGCATAGTCCACATCGTAGAGTGAATCCAGGTTGAACGTAAACTGTAGCTGGACGTTATCCACCCTGACGCGTTCACCACCCACTTCACGTGGTTTGAACTTGAATCGTGAAACTGCAATGAGAGCAGCTTCGTCGAACAGGATGCCGGGCTCTGATTCCACGACAATTGGATTGGCAACCGTGCCGTTGGCGCGCACGCTGAATTCAACTATGACATAACCCTCAACTTCACGCATTGCAGCTCGCAGCGGATAGATTGGTTGCACGACGTGGATCGGCATGAGGTCGGAGTGTGGTGCCTCAAGATTCAGGTTAATGTCTTCAGGACCAATGATGTCGGCAATACTGCCGAACGTTGGTCGTTCCGCCCGCATTTCTACCCGCGCGGTTCGATTCCACATGCTCGCCCTGGGGTCCGGTGGCGGTTGCAATGGCAGGTACTTCTGCGGTTTTTTCCGCATGGCGACCGGCTGCATTTCCTTCTCCTCCACGATTGCCGGGCGCACGGTTGAGGTGTGGGTGATTTCGGTGTCGAACGAGAGTTCCGTGCTGATAAGAAACAGCATCAGGTAGAAGCTGGCACAGGTGGCGATGAGTGCCGCAAGCATCACCGCAACCAGTTTCACAGATGGGTGCAGATCGGTCATGTTAGGAACATACACCGAGTTTTATCGCCCTGCCAGTAGGACAGAATCGCTAGAAGCTGATGTTGCCCTTCATATCATCAGGCAGGGTCGCCAGGATGTTCTGGACGGTGTGTTCCGGTGCTTCCCCCGTGGTGTTGATAGTGATGGATGGACCTGGCAGGTCCGGTGTTTCGAGCTGGCTTTTGCTGAAATCATCTTCCATCATGGCGAGGCCATTACCTTTTGCAGCCTGGCGATTGGGGTCTTCCACCCTGTCTTTTAGTTCTTCCTCGTCACAGGTTAGCCCGACAAAAAGACCAATACCCCCGCTGCTTTTTGCGGTGTTGATGAACTCGCCTTACTGACCAAGATCTACGAATCGATCGTAGGTAAACGAAGCGATCAGGCCATCTTCCGGAAGCTGCAGTGCCGCGTCCAGGATCTCCTTGTAGGCGCTGTTTCTCAGCGAGCCAAACTCATCTGCGTTGTATCCGAAAACAGGTCCCAGCAGGTGTGTCAGGTTCTGGAAATCCAGGAACGGAAAACCCAGTTCGTTGGCGAGCTCTTTTGCGATGGTTCGTTTACCCACCCCTGGAACTCCGTGAAGGAAGATAAGGTGCATGGCCTTTCCCGGTTCTCTCTCGTAGGGATTACTTTAACCTCACCTCAACCGGGCAACAACCTGCCTAGAAGAGGCGGACAGGCTCCCATTCTCCCGAGAATGCCTGGGTGTCAGACCAGACGGTGTGGTGTGGCTCCTGGATGGGTTGCTGCTTTGTCATGCTGATGCCGTCTTCGCGGAATTCGTAGGCGGTGATTTCGGCTTCATCAAGGTTGAGGATAGAGAAACCCGGCCAGTGTTCTCCTTTCAGGGTGCCAGCGTTGATCAACGTCAGGGATTCGAAGTGGATGATGGTACGAAAGTGCATGTGACCATTGATCATGTAGCGAATATCGCCCGTACGAATGATGTCATCGAGCAGGCTGCTTCGCTCAGCGGGCATACGTTCAGTTCCCGGCCAGACCTTACGCAGGTCATCATCGGCGACGCCATGGCATAACAGCAGCGTACCGTCGATGGTGTCTACTTCTGCCTGCATGGGGAGTTCGTTCAGGTAGTCGAGCGTTTCCGGTGCGAGGTTCTCGGCAAAGTGTGCCTGGGGTACGTGCCTGGCCTTGTCCTGCAGGAGCCAGCGATCATGGTTGCCACGAACGGTAGTAACGTCTGCCTGCTGCAGGAGTCTCACGCTTGAATCCGGGCAGCCTCGCCCGTCGACGATATCCCCGGTGCAGAGTATTTCGTCGACGCCATGATCATGGAGATAGTTCAGCGCAACAGCCAGTCTGTCGTGCTCTGCATGGACATCGCCAATGATGCCCAGTCTTGCTGCTGTCATGTATTTATTCCTGGTTCCGGAGAACAGCGTCGATAACTTCCAGTCGCTCGAGCGGACTGGTCATTTCGAGCACTGCCTGCATAACGTCCGAATCCAGTCTTAACAACTGGAAAACACGGAATGAGAAATCGGTGGTGTCCATGACACGCCAGTGGTCACTGTCGAACCTGGCGAGGCCTGCAGGATTCTGTCGGCCGATAATTTTTAATATTTCGCTGACGATTTCGCGCTGCAATTCTGCAGCCCTCTCGCTGGCGTCCGTTGATGAGACAGGCAGGTCATCAACTTCTTCGCAGGAAACGATCTGGTAGGGTAACGTCTGGATTTCCTCAAGGTAGCGCAGACGCTTTTCCATCCTGATGTTGATATAGATCCGGCCATCAGGCGTCGTTTCCATAATCTTGCACGGGCCCGCGCTGAAAACCGGCTGTGATTCATAAGTTGCCTGGTTGCTGCTGAGTGCGTCCTTCATGGATTGATCGACTTTTGCCGGGCGGATTTCCTTCAATGTGTGGCTCACCGCGATCATGCGATCTTTCTCAACACAGTCGGTGATCATGGTCCTGTAACGCGGTTCGAATACGTGCAGCGGAACGATCATGCCGGGGAAGGCGACGACGTTGGGGATCGGGAAGAGGGCTACTTCAAAGGACTGTGACATGAAAGAATTGTAGGCTGAAAGGCAGATTGAATTAAAATGGACCTTTTTGCAGGCGCTTCAGGATAGTAAAGGTATGGCAGATTCAATGGTGTTTACGATAATTGGCGCCGATCGGCCTGGTCTGGTCGAGCAGATTGCCCGGACGGTTAACGATCATGAGGCAAACTGGCTGGGTTCCCGCATGGGCCAGCTCAGCGGTATGTTCGCGGGGATGATCCAGGTTGAGGGTGACACCGCGCAATTGGGGCGGCTCAAGACCGCGCTGGAGTCGCTGCCGGATCTGACCGTCGTGGTTGAGGCTGGCGCGGATGAACCGGCCACACCATCCGATTCGCAGAAGACCATTACCATGCTGGGCCTGGATCGGCCGGGCATTGTTCGTGAAGTGTCTGCATCACTGGTTCTGCAGAACCTGAATGTCCTGGAGCTGGAAACCGGCGTTTCCCAGGCAGCTATGACCGGCAGGCCCATGTTTCATGGACGTGCCGTGGTGGAGGCACCCCAGGGGCAGGATTGGGCCAAACTCGCTGAGGACCTGGATCGGATCTCAATCAGCCTGGGCGTTGATATAGAGCTGGTGGAAGAAGACCAGGGGGGATAGCGTCACTTGTTGAGCAGTGATGCGCCTTTGAGCGCGTTGGTGCTGGACTGCGGGAAAAACTGTTCCGGATCCACGATCTGCCGCTGATCAATGAGGCTCGCTTTGATCTTTCGCGTGGCGCCGACAGGCATCTGGCTCATCTGCGCCGCCAGTTCCTGGCATCTGCTGGTTACAACATCGTCCGGTTGTATCTCTGTAATGAGCCCGAGGTCCATTAATTCTGCTGGCGGTACCCTGTCGCCGATGAGAGCAAGGCGTGCCGCCACCTGCTCCGTCGTTTTGACCTTCAGCCATGCCGCGTTCATTGGAATACCGGCGCCCTGGTGAACTTCACCGATCTGGAAAAAAGCGCTTTCACCACAGACGATCAGGTCGCAGGCAAGGGCAAGGGAGGCCCCGGCGTTGATGGCAAACTTTTCAAGCGCTGCAATGACCGGCACCCTGGAGTGCTACAGGGCGAGGTGCATGTTCCTGATATCACCTGTGTCCTTGCTCACCCAGGCAGGAGGCGGATCTTCTTGCAAAGCCTTGAGATCAATACCTGAGCAGAAGTAACCGCCTTCCCCACGCAGGACAATAGCAGCGATGTTCTCATCCCGGTTAAGGTGCTCGATTGCGGTTTGGATTTCCGCTGCCAGTGGTGGAATCAGGGAATTTCTGCGCTCTGGCCGGTTAAGAATGATTTCTGCCCAGCCATCGTGGGTTTTGGTTTTGCAGAACTCGGTGTCAGACATGGTGTATCACCCTCCAGTGATCATCAGTCTGCCCGGCGTGGTGTTCCTGTCGTCATTGGACCAGGCAGGTCATCTTCATCCGGTGCCTGGTTAATCCAGATCATGGCATCCTCAGGTTCGCTGAAGATGCGGAAAATACCGGTATCAATGGTGTTTGCGAATCGCTCAAAGATACCCCTTTTATCGGGGCTTGGCACCACCAGGGCAACTTTGGCCTCGGGTGCGAGCTTGATCTCGGTAAGGGCAAACTCCACGAATTTCATGAAGTCTTCCTGGGTGATGTGGGAGAGATCTGCCTGGGAAAAATCGCAGATCCTGTGCAGGCCCGGAGAATAATCCGGGTCGTTGATAAAAATGCGTGCGGCTTGAATAAAGGTGGCTAAATCGGGCGATTGCTTAACAGCAATATAAGCGCTGTTCTTCGCCGCGATTATGTTGTGCTCAATCATCTGAACCCATCCCTGGTATTTATGGACAGTTTCTGTCCTTACTCCCTGGGACGCCATCCACAGGGATACAGCTCTACTCCAAGAGAGTATAGCGGTATCCCGGGGGTTACCTTGTAAGTGCTATGTATGAAGGGACGGAAGGCTGAACCGGCGTCCCAAACGGTCTAAAGCGCGACTACGTTTTCTGCCTGGGGACCTTTCTGTCCCTGGGTGATCGTGAATTCGACTTTCTGGCCTTCGGCGAGCGTCTTGAATCCATCCCCAGTGATTGCACTGAAGTGCACGAATACATCAGGTCCGGATTCCTGTGAAATAAATCCGAATCCCTTTGATTCGTTAAACCATTTAACGGTTCCTGTTGTTGTCGACATGTTGCAGTTTTCCTACTTCGTATTTCTAAATTTCAGTACCGAATGGTTTTCTCTCACCTTCAGCCTGAGCTAGTATGGCGGCTTTAGAGGCCCGCCACAAGCGGTGATTCGGAATTTACAAACGTGTCGCACCAATCTGTGGGGCAGAAAAGGGGCTTTTTATTGGACGGTTGCGATCGACCAATCCCTGATGTCTTCACGATAGTGACGAGCGAAATCGAATACGCTCATGTCATTGCAGTGCACTTTGCTGACGTCGCGTCGCTTGACGCCGAGTTCCTTCGCCTTGGCATAAATGGCTTCCCGGGACTCGAGCGCTGCCAGGCAAATGTGAGCAGCAGCGCTTTCGTTATCAGTTTTAAGGACTTGCCCGTCGCTCATGACGTGCTCACCGGCGATGGTCAAGGCAGAGAAAGACAACAGAATGCCCAGCGCTAGAATTCTCATGGGGTTACCTCGGAACTACATTGTTAAGACTCTGAAAAGATAGCATAAAAGCGTCTTAACATTCAACCTCACGATTAACCCGCTGGAAGGTATTCAGACGATGACAGCCTACATCGTGCAGGTGTCACTTGGAGATACACCAGCAGGAACGCTGACCTACCAGACGCTCTTTGCGGTAGCAGCGGTTCTCTTCCTGATTACGCTTTCTCTCAATGTTATCGCTAACCTGGTGATGAAGCGTTACCAGGAGGTGTACGAATGAGTACCGAAAGCAGTAATAACCTGGCCTGGCGTCACAAGAAGGCGACGGCTTTCAGATTCTTCTGTGTCGGCGTAACCGGATTTGCGGTTGCAATCCTCGCTGTCCTGATTTTCCAGGTCACCAGCCTGGGGTTGCCCTGGCTTGATATGCAGTTTCTTGACAGCTTTCCTTCCCGTTTCCCGGAAAAGGCGGGCATCAAATCGGCTCTGGCAGGAACACTGTGGCTGATCAGCCTGACCGCC
Source organism: Pseudomonadales bacterium (assembly GCA_016779585.1). Classification (GTDB taxonomy): domain Bacteria; phylum Pseudomonadota; class Gammaproteobacteria; order Pseudomonadales; family Azotimanducaceae; genus UBA9659. The sequence goes on along the minus strand of JADHNI010000003.1, from coordinate 72,821 downwards.
ATGATTTCCATTCCTGTTGGGGTTCTGGCCGCGGTTTATCTTGAAGAATACGCACCACCCAATCGCGTGACCGAGTTTATTAACGTCAATATTGCGAACCTGGCCGGTGTGCCTTCCATTGTTTACGGCATCCTGGGTCTGGCTATCTTTGTGCGCTTCTTCGCCCTGGAGCGGAGTGTGATCTCGGGTGCCCTGACGATGAGTCTGCTGATCCTGCCGGTTATCATCATTTCTTCCAAAGAGGCAATCAAGGCCGTGCCGAGTTCTCTTCGACAGGCCGCGTATGCGGTTGGTGCGACGCGATGGCAGGTCGTTCGTTCTCATGTGCTGCCCGCAGCGTTACCGGGAGTGTTGACCGGCGTCATTCTGGCAGCTTCGAGGGCTATTGGCGAAACGGCGCCACTGATCATGATTGGTGCACTGACCTTCGTTGCCTTCACGCCCGAAGGCCCCATGGACGAGTTTACGGCGTTGCCTATCCAGATTTTTAACTGGACATCTCGACCGCAGGAAGAGTTTCATGAACTGGCATCGGCAGGAATCATCGTCCTGTTGGCGGTATTGCTGATGATGAATGCGATAGCCGTTCTCATACGGCATCGTGGATCGAAGAAAGGGTAGTATATGAGTGACACAGATAATGTGATTCTGGATATCGATGATGTCTGTATCAGCTATGGGGATGAGCTGGCGGTACGAAACGTCACGCTGCCGATTTACGAGAAGAAGATAACAGCGATCATTGGCCCATCAGGCTGTGGCAAGAGCACACTTCTTCGATCCCTGAATCGTATGAACGACTTCATTCATGCCTGTACCCAGGATGGTCACATAGCGTTCCATGAATCAGATTTGTACGCCAGTTCAACGGATCCCGTTGAAGTGCGTCGAAGGATTGGCATGGTGTTTCAGCGTCCGAATCCTTTTCCCAAGTCGATCTACCGCAACATCGCATGGGGACCCACAATTAATGGATTCTCAGGCAACATGGACGAGCGGGTAGAGCTGGCATTGAAGCAGGCTGCACTCTGGGACGAGGTCAAGGATCGCCTGCAGGATTCAGCTTTAAACCTGTCCGGTGGCCAGCAACAGCGGCTTTGTATAGCACGTGCCCTGGCCCTGGAACCGGAAATCATCCTGATGGATGAACCCTGCTCTGCACTTGATCCGGTTTCCACCGCGAGAATTGAGGACTTGCTGTTTGAACTCAAAGAAAGCTATACGATCGTCATCGTGACGCACAATATGCAGCAAGCGTCGCGGGTATCTGATTTCACTGCTTTTCTGGAAAATGGTGTGCTGGTTGAATACGGCGAAACTGAGGATGTATTCACGCGACCCGAGAACGAACGAACCGAAGAATATGTCACCGGAAGATTTGGGTAAAAAATATGTCTAAGCATCTGGAGAGAGACTTAAGTCAGCTCAGCGACAGAATATCTGCGTTAGGAGCCCTGGTAGAAGATTCTGCAGCCAAGGCCATGATCGCGTTGAAGAACTTTGACCTTGTTCTGATTGACGAGATTCTGAAAACGGAAGACGAAATCAACAAGGCTGAAGTAGAGATCGAGGAAGAGTGCCTTAAGGTCATGGCGCTGCACCAGCCTGTCGCAATTGACCTGAGATTTCTCATGGTTGTGCTGAAGGTGAACAACGATCTGGAACGGATGGCAGATCAGCTGGTCAACATCGCGCAACGCGTCCAGTTCCTGAGCGATCAGGAACGCATTGTTGCAGATCACGATCTCAACAAGATTGGGGAAATCTCAACAGCAATGGTACGCCTGGCGATTCAATCCCTGGTTAGCCAAAACTCGAAGACGGCCAGGGAAGTCCTGGCCATGGATGATGAACTTGATGCGCTTCATGCTCGCTCACACAAGATTTTCCAGGGGGTGATGCAGGAGAATCCCGGCATGGTTGTCCCGGCCTGCTCGTACATCACGATATCTACCAACCTGGAACGACTCGGTGACCTTGCGACCAATATCGCTGAAGAAATTATTTTTATGATCGAGGGGGAAGTCATCAGGCATCGTACCTGATTCCCTGATGCATCAGCTGTAGGCGATATACAGCATTCGATTTCCGGCGCTCTGCGCCAGGTCAGAAATGTCACCGATAAGATCCAGTATCTTGTAGATAAACATCACGTCTACGGGTTTCAGGGTGGATTCGATGGAAAAAAGCATCGCCCTCAGTTCCCGCTGCAGCCGGTCTGCCTCTTTTTCCGCACGATGAAGTTCTTTCAGCTGGTCAGAAATGACCTCGGCACCGCGATTGTTAAACCCGGTTTTTGCAAGTTCGATCAACCGGTCGCCGGTCACGACAGCCTGCGAAACCGAAGTGTGGCTTTCGTTGAGGAACTCTCTGAGACACTCAACCAGGGAGTCTGGGAAGCTCATTTTTCGGCCAAGCACCAGCCCGGCGATATCCTGGATGGTGTTGGCGATCTGGTCCTGTGTGTGCACAAGTTCCAGCAAGTCTTCCCGCGATACTGAATTCATCACCGATCTGGGGACATTAAGCCGTACCTCGCGCTTGAGAGTATCCGCGTCGTGCTCAATATTGCCGATAGAGGCACAGAGCTTTTCTGCACCAACCCAGTCCTCGCGAAACACGGCGTCAAAGTACTGCAGCAAGGTATCCATACCGCGCGCGCACTCCTGAAGGTGCGCATGTACCAGTGCTACACGCGATTTTTTGAACAGAGAAAGAAAAAGGGGTGAGCTGGCCATACCCAATATTATCCGCAATTCCCCTGATTTTGGCACTATTTTGGGTGCCCCCGGGATAAAGCGGCACGACCGGTGGTGCTGCCGACAGTATATTAAGACTCGCTGTTAGACACGAACTTCATGGAAATGGAGTTTACGCAGTGCCGGATGTTCTTGGCGGTGAATCCTTCGCCTTCGAAAACGTGACCCAGGTGCCCGTCGCAGTTTGCACAAAGAATCTCGATCCTGTGACCATCGGCATCCAGTTCCCGTTTAACCGCACCTTCGATCTCGTCATCAAACGATGGCCAGCCACAGTGTGAATGAAACTTATCTTCTGAACGGTAGAGGTGGGTATCGCATCTTTTGCAGACGTAGTGCCCGCCGGGTTCGAAGTGATCCGTGTATTTCCCGGTGAAAGGCATCTCGGTGCCTTTATGCAGGATGACCTGTTGTTCCTCGGGGGTTAGTTGGTTGTAGTCACTCATAATGGAGCGGAGGGTAGCACAGGTTTCTATGGTAGTCTCTGCTCTCTGATTTGATGTGGAGTGAACAGATGCACCCCAGGCTACTTGTTACTTTTTCCTTTTTGCTGGCAGTTGGTTGCTCGCAACCCGAGGAAGAGACCACGGCTCCTGCTGATGGCTTGACTGCGGACACAGCCGCTGAAGCGCTCAAGGATATCGAATCCGAGCTCGAGCAGGTCGAGGCTGAACTGGCAACAGCGGAAGCTGAGATTAAAGCGGCTGCCGATGAAACCGCCCAGGAAGTTTCGAAAGAGCTTGAAAAGATGGGTGAAGAAGTCAAAGCCAGTGCCGATGAACTGGTCAAGCAGATCGAAGAAGAAGTAGATCCTGGCAAGGCGTACCTGCATATCAACGCCCAGAAACCCAACGTTAAGGTGACTGAGTCTGGCCTGCAGTTTGAGATTCTAAAATCCGGAGACGGCAAGTCGCCTGGTCCCACCTCACGCGTCGTCACACATTACCAGGGCTCGTTCATCGATGGTCGGGTTTTCGACAGTTCCATTGATCGAGGTGAGCCGGCAGAGTTTCCCGTTAACCGCGTGATCAAGGGATGGACCGAAGCGCTGCAGATGATGAAGGAGGGTGACAAGTGGCGACTTGTGATCCCTTCGGAACTTGCTTACGGCAAGCGCGGTGCGGGTGGCGGCAGAATACCGCCTGATTCAGTGCTGGTGTTTGAAGTTGAGCTGATCCGGGTGAAGTAAGGGCCTGATCATGGTCGATCTCGATACCTTTCGCGCTGAAACGCGTGCCTGGTTGGAAGAGAATTGCCCGCCGGGTGCCCGTGGTCCGGGCCAGACACCCATTGGCAGCCGCTCGCAATCCATGGAGCCGGACACAAAGCTCTGGCTTGAGCGAATGGCCGACAAGGGCTGGACCGTTCCGACCTGGCCAAGGGAATATGGCGGCGCCGAACTCGGCAATGACGAGTACAAGATTCTTATCGAAGAGTTAAAACGTATTAATGCCCGCACGCCACTGACCGGTCGCGGTGTGAACTACATTGGCCCGACCATCCTGGAGTTTGGCACCGATGAGCAGAAAGCCAGGTGGCTGCCGATCTGCGCGCGGGGAGAGGGCGCCTGGGCGATGGGTTACTCCGAACCCGGTGCCGGTTCCGACCTTGCTTCTTTGAGTACCCGCGCGGTTCGTGAGGGAGACAACTACATCATTAACGGCCGCAAAACCTGGACCAGTGATGCCTCCTATTGTGATTACATCTTTGTACTCGTGCGTACCTCGCCGGATAAACCCAGGCATGAAGGCATCAGCCTGGTCCTGGTCGACATGCACCAGGAAGGTGTCTCGGTCAGTCCGATACCGCTGTTGTCCGGCGCTTCTCCTTTCTGCGAAACCATCTTTGAAGATGCGATAGCTCCGGTAAATGATGTGATTGGCGGTGTGGACCGTGGCTGGACGGTCGGTAAAAGGCTGTTGCAGTTTGAACGCTCCACCCATGCGGGCATCAACATCTCGGGATCCCAGGGGGGACGAACCGAAGAAAGTCGCCTGCCGGAACTTGTCGCCAAATATGTTGGCACAGAGCAGGGAAGGATTTCCGATCCAGTCATGCGGACCCGGCTCACGCAGCATGAAATGAACACCCGGGCGCAGCAGATTACCCAGAGGCGCGCCATCGCAGAGCTGCAAAGTCGTGCTCCGGGGTTTACGTCTTCAGCAGTGAAACTGACCAATGCACTGAATATCCAGGAGGGTGACGAGATCCTCATGGATGCCATGGGCACGCACGGATATCGCTGGGATACATCCAGTGGCGCAACCGAGGAAGAAGTGGCCTCGCTCAAGAAATGGCTTTACCAGAAGTCCCTGACGATAGCGGGCGGTACCAAGGAAGTTCAGCTGAACATTATTGCCAAGCGCGTCCTTGGCCTGCCGGACTAGCGGTTCTTGTTCTCCGTTTCCGACAGGCGTATCAGTCCCTACCTGCTCGCGGCGTCGCTGCTGTGCACCCTCCCGGTACTGATCCCGACCTTCCCGCCACTGTCTGACCTGCCACAGCATGTGGCGTCAATTATGGTGCTGCATGAAGTGCACTTTGGCAGTTATGTGTTTGCCGACCTGTTCGAGTTCAATTGGTTCAGGCCTTACTGGTTGGGTTATGGGCTGGTCTGGTTGCTGACGCCGATGGTTGGTGTGGTTTGGGCAGCTAAGCTGGTGATAGCGGCATCGCTGGTTGCGCTGGTGATTGCGTTTCTGCTGCTGCGTCGAGAAATCAACGCTCCGGCTACCCTGGACTGGCTGTTCCTGGCCGTACCTTTCGGCTTTGCCTACGAGTGGGGCTTTTTAACCTTTATTGTTTGTTCGCCTTTCGGTGTGCTTTTCCTGGTGCATTACCTTCGATACCTGAAAGGGCAAACTCACTGGCTTTGGATGTTGGCGTGGATGGTGTTCCTGTTTTTTGGTCACCTGTTGATCCTGGCTTTTGTCTGCGTCATCGCCTCCCTACTGGCCTTGCAGCCGCCCTGGAAGATTCGCACGCTGCTGGGGAGGATTGCACCACTGCTGGTTTCCATCCCGCTCGGCCTGGCGTGGATCCTGACCAACCTGGAGCCACGTAATGTTGCGACACCTGTTGACTGGGAACTGGGCGCCCATCGGCTGATCAAGCTGTTGCCCGATCTGTTGTCACTCGACTACACCATCATGTCCATGGTGCTTGCACCGGCGATGCTGTCGATTCCTTTTGTGCTTGGCGTGCGCCCAAAGTGGACTGTTAGCAACGTAGCGCCGTTTGCCTTTTATTTGCTGTTTATGATGCTGGTACCGTCGACCGTCTTCAGTAACTTTGGTACCTATGAGCGGTTCCAGTTGTTCGGGCTCATGTGCTTTATGTTCCTGCTGACAGATGCTGAGCAGGAAGTGCCGCAGTCGGTGGCACGCTTTGCCCCGGTCCTCTTGCTGATACCTGTGTTGGTTGGAACCCTGATAGTATCCCGCATGGCGATGAAGAGTTATGCCTTTGAGCAGGAGTCCGCAGGCTTTCGTGTCATGGTTGAATCCATGGAGCCGGGTAAACGTGTGTATGGCATGGTTGAATCAGGGTATACCGAATTTGCCCGTTCGCCGGCTTACCTGCATTTCCCGGTGTGGTACCAGGTGGTGCATAAGGGGCTTGTTGACTTTAACTTTGCTTACTACAGCTCGCTTAATGCCTACTACAAGCGAGGTGAAGAGGGAAAAATTTACGGGCGCCTGGTGTTTTTTCCCGATGAATTCGACTTTGACCAGCATGACGGTCAGATTTATGACTATTTCATCGTGAAATCGAAAGAAGGCCTGGCTGAACGTCAGTTTGGCAACGAATCCCGTGTCAGCTTTCTTCGCTACTCTCGCGGCTGGTATCTCTTTCGTAAGTCTGTCGAATGATGGTGTAAGGCTGTGACTTGATCTCGGCGATCACCTTCTTCAGGTAGATGCCGATAATGCCTATGGAAGCCATCAACATTCCGCCGACAGCCCAGATGGAGGCAACGATGCTGGCCCAGCCTGGCTGCGGGTTGCCGACCGCCCACTTGATTATGGTCCACACAATGACACCGGATGCACTGATGGACACAAACACACCGAGCCAGAAGATCAGCCACAGTGGAATAGATGAAAAAGACACAACTGCGTTAACCAGCAGGTTCAGTTTCCGGCCCAGGCTGTAGGTGGTTTCAGAAGTTGAGAGTTTTTTCACGATCTGGGGTTTCTGGCCAAAGCCTGCCAGTTCGTACATCCCGCCGACAAACAGGTCTCTTTCCTTGTGTGCGACAAACGCCTGGACATAGCGTCTTGTCATTAGGCGAACGGTGATGTGGTTCGGTGGGATCTTGACCTGGCTGAACAAATTGAAGATGCGATAAAAAAGATCGCCGCTGACGCGTTCGAACCAGCCGCCTTTTCGCTCATCCTGAAGTCCATAAACGACGTCGATGGCATCATCGTTCGCCAGCACCTTGTAGAAATCACCCAGCCATTCCGGCTGCTCTTCCAGGTCCGCTTCAATCAGGAAAACGTAATCCCCGCTCGCATGACTCAGTCCCGTCCAGTTGGCCTTGTGCTGGCCGAAGTTGCGTGAAAGATCTATGACCGTGACCCGATTATCCGCCTCATGTTCGCGAATGGCTGCCCCGAGCGCGTTATCGGGTGATGCATCGTTAACCAGGATGATCTCGTAGTCGTCGGTGATTTCCCTGACTGCGTTTCGGCTGCGCTCGACAAACTCCTGCACATATTCTTCGCTGTTGTAGAGTGCGGTGACGATAGAAATCTTCATCTTACTGGTCAGCCCGGTTGCCAACGGTAATGGTTGAAGCGCCGCGGCTGACGACCATATCTCCTGCTTTGACGTCTGATGTGATCATGCAGTTGCTGCCGATGGATACTTCGGGACCAATGGTAACACCCGGGAATATCTTGCAACCTGCACCGATGATGCTGTGGTGCCCGATGCTGATATCTCCGGCGACCTTGCCCTCGGAGGACAAATCGCCGCGGGTGTAGTCATCTGATTTGGTCAGGATGGCGCACTGGGGACCAATGCCTGAACCGTCTTCCATGGTGATACGACCGCCAGTGGCTGAAAGAAAGCACAGGGGTGACAGGTGTACATTGTCTTCGAGAACAATTTCACCGGTCAGGATGGTAAAGGTATCGATCCTGATGTTGTTGCCCAAACTGCCGGAGATAGCAAAGAACCTGACATCTCGCGACACGATGACATTGTTACCAACCGAGGAGAATCCGATCTCCAGCAGTTCGTCACGGGTGAAGTTTTCCTGTGTCATGCTGTCAGTTTATCGCGCAGATCGTTTTTCAGCACTTTTCCAATAAAAGATCGGGGAAAGGCTTCCATGAATTCGATTCGATCCGGTACCTCATGACCGTCCAGTGATTCGCGGCAGTAGTTCAGCAGTTCGCTTTCACCGGTACCGCCAACGACACAGGCGATGATCTGTTCACCCCAGTAGGCGTGGGGCAGGCCGACCACCGCAACTTCCTCTACGCCTGGTGCCTGGCTCATCACAGATTCAATTCGACCCGGTGAGATATTGATTCCCCCGCGGATGATAATGTCCTTCACGCGTCCGGTAATCCGGATGCGCTCGCCATCCGGTTCAGGGCGATAGTCGGCCAGGTCTCCGGTATCGATAAAACCACCGGCATCGCGAATGTCTTCCAGTTCGCCATCCTTCAGGTAACCGAGCATCGCAAAAGGTGAACGTATCCAGAGTTCGCTGCCGCCGTCCTCGTTGCTTCGAATCTGTACTTCAGGTCCCTCGATCATGGTGCTGAATTCGTTCTGTTGGGTGGCATCATCCCTGGATTGCAGTGACATCGGGCCGCCAAGCTCGGTCATGCCATAACAGTCCTGCAGTGGCAGGGAAAACTTCTTCATGAACCGTGCACGCAGATCCGCCTGGATCGCCTGGCTGGTGCATTGCACCTGGGTGAACTGCTCAGGCACCTTTGCCAGGGTCTCCGGGTTGCGTGTTAACCGGCAGAGTGTCGCCGCAAGCGGTGGGATCAGGCTCAACACGTTGGCTTCAGACTGCAGCGGATAGCGCCAGAAGTCTGCGACGTTTTCCATGGAAAACTGCGGGCCTTCAATGATTCGGCCACCGCAGACAAGCACAGCGAGCATCGAGTTCAGAAAACCTGCCATGTAGGTCATCGGCAGCACATGATAAAGACGTGTCGTTTCATCAAAACCCGACAACCGACTGAACGCCGCCGCAGAACCACAGACGTTGTCCAGCGAGTGGCAAATGGCTTTGCTCCTGCCGGTCGAGCCGGAAGAAAACATGATCAGGAACGGCTGATGGCTGTCGAGCTCATGGAAAGCTGGCTTGTCACCAGCTGTGACAAGCGGGAAATCGACCTGTGTGATCACCCGTTTTGGTTTCACGGTTTCCAGGTTTTCCGCAGCGGTTTTTTCCGAGAGTGTCGGCACGATCGGGCAGGCGACGAACCCGCCGATGGCGCAGGCAAGATAAAGGCAGGGGATGCGATAGCTGTTAGGCAGCTTGAAGGCAATGATGTCACCCGGCTGCAGGCCTTCAGCCTGCCAGGATTCAGCTACCGCACAAGCGGTGCACCACAGGTCTCCGTAGCGTATGGACTCGCCATCGACGGTGCTGATGGCGAGATCCTGCCAGTGTTCCGCAAACTGCCTGAGCAGCAGTTCACCGTAGGTGTTCATGCCTGATCGAGAATGACTTTTGCGAAGTCTGCAGCAGCAGTCAGCCCGTCCTGCATCTGCTCCTCCGTGAACATCAGCTCAAACTCATCCTCCAGGGATTCGATCAATTCGATGATACCCAGGGAATCCAGGAGTCCGGACTTGTACAGATCGGTCTCCTCCGTAATCACAACGGACGGGTCGCTGCGTCGCTCCGAGACCCAGGTCTGGATCCACACAACGATGTCTTGCGTGTCCACGGACGGGTGTTCCTAGATAAAAAGGTCGAAGTCCTCGACGACAGACACCGGTTTACCGGAAATCATGTCTTCAAGGATCAGGTTGGACTCGTGCCTGATGCAATGCATTTTACAGTCCTGGCTCGGGTCGAGCTTTGCCATGACGGCCGCGCGCTGTTCCCCCTGCCACATCTCTTTCAGGGACTGGTTGTGCAGTGAACCCAACTCCTTGTCGGCCTTGCCGCGGAAGTAGGGACAGATGTAGGTGCCGCTCGGGGTTACCAGCGTACGCAGTTCGGAAACCGCGCAGCGGTTGTATTCTTTTTCCTCTATGGAGCGTTCACCGGCGAGTGTTGCCTGCAGCTTTACAGCCTGCAGGATGCGGAAATCATCTTCGGCGAGCTCCATTGCAGCTTCCACCTGGTCACGGATCAGGTCGATGTAGGGTTTTGCCTGGGCGATGGCGTAGTGGTTGACGTCATACATCGGTTTTACTTCGAAGTAATCACAGCCAAGGTCTTTCGCCACCTGAGCCGCCTGGGCAATCTCGTGGGCGTTGGTGTAGTACTCCTCGGCGTCAGAGATGATGGTGTTCGGGTTGTAGCTCGAGAACTGGCCTTCGGAATAGATCATGAAGGAATAACCCATTCGGCCTTTTTTGCGCTTGCCCAGCTCACGCATGTTGTCGCAGATGAGGTCGAACTGGCTTTTGCCGGAAGCGTGTGGGCGAATTTTCTGGAAAGTCTCGGCGGTGCCCGCGTCCATCGAAATACGGCACCAATCGACATACTCGGCTATTTCATCCATGTAGCGATTGATCAGGATACCGTTGGTCGTGATGCCGATTTTTACGCCATGTTTGCCCAGGTATTCGATAATCCAGCCTGCCTCGGGATGAGACAGCGGCTCACCACCGCCGATCAGGATGACGGCTTTGACACCTGCATCCACCATTTCACGGGTCAGTTCGCGGATACGTTCACGTTCGAAGGCACCCTGGTTCAGCAGGTCCCCACTGATGCAGTCCGGGCAGTGCAGGTTACAGGCAGTAGTGGGATCGAACTCCACCACGATGGGTGCCTCGGAACCGGTTTTCCAGTCAATGGAATTGACGTGCTGCACGATAGATTTCTGGCGCAGTTTGTTGGTCAGCCTTATTTCGTTGTAACCCTCTTTGGTGGGCGTCCCGGCCGCATTTTTGTAGATCGGCTGATCTTCTGTCTTGGTTGCGGCTACTTTATCCAGCATCTGACGGTCCTTGTCGGTTCCGTTTACAATCTCAGGACGGATTATACTGAAGGGATGCAGCGGCAAAAGGCACCAAATGGCTGAAAGCGAGGAAATTCAAGGCTCAGCGGTACACCGAACTATGGGTGAACTGGTTCGTTTTGGCATCGTAGGTGTTGCCCACAATCTACTAGGCTACCTGGTCTACCTGTTAATCACCTGGCTGGGCACTGACCCAAAGGTAGCGGTAGCGATCCTGTACCCAATCGGGACAGCCGTCAGTTTCTTTGCCAATCGCCAGTGGACCTTTGAAGACAAGGGCCACGTGGGGCAGAGCATGACCCGGTATATATCGATGCACGCATTTGGCTATGTGCTGAACATCTTTATCATCTACCTGGGTGTCGATGTGCTCGCTTTTCCACACCAGTTAGTCCAGTTGTTCGCCATGGGATTCCTGGCAATGCTGTTTTTCCTGATATCAAAGTTATTGATATTTAACGAACGATGAGCCGGTTGTAAGAGGTAAGAAGTGCCAAGAGTTCCTTTTAACAAGCCCTACATGACGGGTAATGAGCTGTCTTACATCACTCAGGCCCATGCCCAGGGTATGCTGGCCGGGGATGGACCCTTCACGAAGAAGTGCCATGAGTGGCTGGAGACCCAGACTGAATGTGCCAGGGCTTTATTAACGCATTCCTGCACAGCGGCGCTGGAGATGGCGGCGCTGCTCCTCGACATTCAGCCAGGCGATGAAATCATCATGCCATCGTTTACCTTTGTATCGACTGCCAATGCGTTTGTGCTGCGCGGCGGCGTGCCGGTTTTTGTCGATATTCGTGATGACACGCTGAACATTGATGAGAAGCTTATAGAGGAAGCCATTACCTCAAAAACAAGGGCGGTATGTGTCGTTCACTACGCGGGGGTTTCCTGTGAAATGGACGAAATCCAGGCAGTCTGCCAGCGCTATGACCTGGCGTTGATCGAGGATGCGGCACAGGGTGTGATGTCCAAATACAAGGACTGGGCGCTCGGAACCATCGGTGATTACGGGGCTCTCAGCTTTCATGAGACCAAGAACATCATCTCCGGAGAGGGGGGCGCGCTGCTCATCAATGACCCGGCAGACGTGCAGAAAGCGGAGATCATCCGCGAGAAGGGTACCGACCGATCGCGTTTTTTTCGCGGCGAGGTGGACAAGTACACCTGGCAGGAACCGGGTTCGTCATTCCTGCCAGGTGAACTGATTGCGGCTTTCCTGTGGGCGCAGTTTGAGGACGCTGATGACATCAATGAAAGGCGCCTGCTGAGCTGGCGCATCTACGACCGGCTGCTTGAACAGATGGAGCAGGAAGGCAAGTTACGGCGTCCGATCATTCCTGTGGAATGTGATCACAATGCCCACCTGTATTTCGGCGTCCTGCCAGAAGGGGTGGATCGAAAACCGATCCTCAAGCAACTGCATGAACAGGAAGTGTATTGCCTGTTCCACTATGTGCCGCTGCATGATTCCCCGGCTGGGAGGAAATACGGTCGGGTGCATGGGGAACTGAAGGTGACGAATGACCTGTCCGAGCGGCTGGTCAGGCTGCCGCTCTGGGTCGGAATCCCGGCTGAAGATCAGGAATTTGTGGTTGATTGCCTGGAAAAAGCGATCGATCGGCAGCTCTAAAACCTTAGACCATCTAGTCTATAAATCGTAAGCATATGATTTAAAAAGAATAAACTCTTGCCTGCCCGGGGAAGCCCTGAAACCGCCGGTGTTAGCGGCTTGGTAGGTCCTGGGGAACTTGAAAAAAAATCAGGTTACGGCGACCTGAATATCGGCCGAATTGATGCGGCGGGCCACTTCTGCGGTCAGTTCGTAAGATTTCAGGCGGGCTGCATGGTCGAAGATCGAGCAGACTACGATCAGTTCATCCGCGCCTGTTTCAGCAAGAAACTCCCTGATCTGTGTTTCCACCATATCCACGGTGCCCACGGCCGCGCAGCGAGACATCTCTTTCAGCATGCCCTGTTCAGCATCCGAAAGCTTGCTCTCAAAGTCGGCGATCGGTGGCGGCAGTTTGCCCGGCACACCTCGACGCAGGTTCACAAAAGACTGCAATGAAGACGTCCGCAGGAAATCGGCCTCCTCTGCCGTATCTGCCGCACAGACGTTGTAGCCCAGCATCACGTAAGGCTGCTGTAGTTGCTCGGAAGGCTGGAAGCTGTTCCGGTAGATTTCCATTGCCTCCATCATGGCTCTCGGAGCAAAGTGCGAGGCGAACGCGAATGGCAGACCAAGCATTGCAGCCAGCTGTGCGCCGAACAGGCTGGAGCCAAGAATATAGAGGGGCACCTGGGTTCCCGCGCCTGGTGTCGCGACAACCTTCTGGCCTTCCTGCGGGGGCTTGAGGTAATGCTGCAGTTCAACCACATCTCTTGGGAAGTCACCCACTTCCTGCGTTAATGATCGTCTGAGTGCCTGCATGGTGAGTTGATCCGTACCCGGTGCCCGGCCAAGTCCCAGGTCGATTCGGTCACCGTAAATGGAAGCAAGGGTGCCGAATTGTTCGGCAATCATCAGTGGTGCATGGTTCGGCAGCATGATACCGCCGGCGCCAATGCGTATGGTTGAAGTGCTGGAAGCGAGGTAGCCCATCACCACAGAAGTTGCGGCAGAAGCGATACCGGCAATGTTGTGATGCTCGGCTACCCAGTAGCGCTCGAATCCCCAACGCTCACAATGCTGGATCAGATCCAGTGAATTCTGGAGAGCCTCTTTGGCTTCACTGCCCTCGGGAACGGGCGCAAGATCGAGAACTGAAAATTTGGTCACACTGATACCTCCGACCTCATGTTAACAAAAATCCCGAGTCCAGCCTGTTGCTGATTGTCGGTTGTCCCCTTTATAGGTTGGAGCCTTTGTGGCACCATGCCGCGTTTGTTTCAACCCGCCATTCATGCGCGATTACTTCATCAGACGTTTGTTATTGATTGTGCCGACTTTGATCGGTGTCACGATCATTGTGTTCGCGATCACCAGGCTCGTGCCTGGCGGACCACTTGAAAGGGCGATCATGGAATCCCAGCAGTTCAGTGCAGCAGGTGCCTCAAGCCAGGCAGCGGGTGCAGATATGGCGCTGTCGGAAGCGCAGCTGAACAAGCTTAAAGAGTACTACGGCCTGGATAAACCGATCCTGGAAAGTTATGTCGACTGGCTGGGCAAGGTAGTGCAGGGAGACCTGGGCGAATCATACCGTTACAACGAGCCGGTATGGGACGTCATTCGCGATCGAATGCCTGTGTCTCTCTACTATGGTCTTGTGACGCTGGTGATCACATACATGGTCTGCATTCCCCTTGGGGTGCTGAAAGCCATTCGTCATCGTACCTTTGTCGATAATGTTACTTCGATACTGATCTTTGTGGGTTACGCGATCCCGGGTTATGCACTGGGTTCACTGCTGCTGCTTTACTTTTCAGTTCGCCTCGAGTGGTTTCCGATGGGCGGGTTCGTCAGCTTTCAGTTCTATGACAAGGACTTCCTGGGGAAAACGCTGGATTTGATCAGCCATTCAGTTTTGCCATTAATCTGCTACCTGATTGGCAGTTTTGCCCTGGTGACTCTTTTGCTCAAGAACCACCTCATGGATAACCTTGCGGCGGATTACATCCGAACCGCCATCGCCAAGGGTGTCTCTTTTGGGCGAGCTGTAACAGGGCATGCGCTTCGAAATTCCCTGATACCCATCGCAACTACCTTTGGCCAGAATATCGTTCTGCTGGTATCCGGATCGTTTTTGATTGAAACCATCTTTGATATCGATGGCTTTGGACTGCTGGGTCTCACGGCGATCCTCGACAGGGATTACCCCGTTGTGATGGGCGTGGTTCTGCTTTCAAGCCTGCTGTTGCTCATTGGCAATATCATTTCAGATATCCTGGTGGCGCTTGTGGATCCAAGGATAAGGTTTCAGTAGATGCTGAACCTGAATCCCCAGACACTTAAGCGGCTTCGCCGTTTCAGGGAAGTTAAAAGAGGCTATTACAGTTTTCTTTTCCTGGTCGGCATTCTCGCGATCGTATCCGTGGGTGAACTCCTGGTTAACAGTCGAGCCGTGATTGTCAGCTACGAGGGCAGCTATTACTTTCCCACTTACAGCAGTTTTCACCCGGGCACTGATTTTGGACTGGACTACGACTACGAGGTGAACTACCGGGACCTGCAGGAAAAGTTCAGGCAGGAAAACTCCGGAAACTGGGTCTTAATGCCTCTGGTGCCCTACGACCCCTATGAAAACCATGCCCCTGATGGCGTGTTCAAACCGACGCCTCCTTCCATCAAAGACAGGCACTTTCTCGGCACTGACACAACGAGCAGGGATATTCTTGCGAGACTTTTCTACGGAACGCGAATTGCACTCTGGTTCTCCATTGCTTTCATGCTTTCCGTTTATGCGATTGGTATCGCGAATGGTTGCGCCATGGGTTACTTCGGTGGTGTGTTTGACCTGGTGTTTCAGCGGTTCATCGAGATCTGGTCAAACATTCCCTTCCTGTACATGGTCATCATTGTGTTCAGCGTCATACCCGGAACACTCTCGACTGAGGCGCGAATCGGTATCCTGTTGACAGTCATGGTCCTGTTTTCCTGGACCAGCATGACATATTACATGCGTACTGAAACCTACAAGGAAAAGGCCCGGGATTACATTGCGGCTGCCCGGGTCATTGGCGCCTCAGACTTCAGGATTGTCTTCCACCACATCCTGCCCAACGTCCTGGCAACGCTTGTTACTTTTATGCCATTTACCGTGGTATCGGCGATTACCGCGATCACTGCACTGGATTTTCTCGGATTCGGTCTGCCAGCCCCGACACCGAGCCTGGGAGAACTGTTAAAACAGGGAACCGCGAACCTGCGGACTGCACCCTGGATCGTGACATCTGCGTTCAGCACGCTGGTTATCCTGCTGACCGTTGTCACATTTATCGGTGAAGCTGTTCGGGAATCTTTTGATCCTAAAAAGTTCACCATCTACCGTTAATGATGAGATTAATCATGAAACCAAGTTATTTCGTATTCCTGCTGCCACTTCTGCTTGTCGCGGCCTGCGGCGGACCTTCCGAAGAGGCTACACCCGATCAGAGCCTGAAGCTCGACAACACCGAAGAACTCGAAATTTATTATGCAGAGAATCCGGACTTTTTTGGATTCAAAACACTGGCAGACCTGCCTGCTGACCTGACCTGGGAAAACGGTGACCATCTGCCTGAAGTAGGTTCCCCTGAAGCGAAGAAAGGTGGTACTGAATTCATTCGCATTCAGGACTTCCCCAGAACCCTGCGTACAGCGGGACCTGACTCAAACGGTTCTTTTCGCTCTTACATCCTCGATGACGTCGTGATGACTTTCGCTCATCCTCACCCAAACGAGTTTGAATACTTTCCCGGAATTGCTGAATCCTGGGCGGTTGATCGGGAAAACAAGACGGTCTACGTGAAAATCGACCCTAAGGCGACCTGGTCTGACGGGCATCCCATCACCACTGAAGACGTGATGTTCATGTTCTTCTTCTACCAGTCCAGCTACATCGTGGCGCCCTGGTACAACAATTATTACAGCACCCGTTACAGCAATATCACGAGGTATGACGACCATACCTTCTCCATAACGGTTGCCGAACGCAAACCGGATTTGGATGGTCGGGTTCTTGAACTGCGACCGCTGCCCAGGCACTTCTACTATGAGCTGGGAGACGACTTTGTAGAGCGATACCAGTGGGAGTTTGAACCAACAACCTCGGCGTATGTCCTTGCACGGGAAAGTGACATGAGAAAGGGCCGCTCGGTGATCCTGACCCGGGATAAGAACTGGTGGGCGGCTGACAAGAAGCACTGGCGTTACCGGTACAACGCGGACAAGCTCCACATTTCCGTCATCCGGGATACGCCGAAACACTTTGAAGCCTTTAAGCGCGGCGATATCGATCAGTTCAACCTGCGCCTGTCGGAGTACTGGTATGAAAAGCTTCCGGACACCGACCCTGATGTGGCAGGTGGCTACATACACAAGTCAGTGTTCTATAACGACAGGCCGAGACCAACCTATGGAATGTGGATCAACACATCCAAGGACCTGCTGGACAACAGAGATATTCGGCTGGGCATCAACTATGCAGCCAACTGGGAGCTGGTTATCGACAAGTTCTTCAGGGGTGACTATGTACGGATGAGAACCTCCTCGGACGGATACGGCATCTTTACTCACCCTGACCTGAAAGCCAGGCCTTTCGATATCGAGAAAGCGCAGGAGCACTTTGCAAAAGCAGGTTTCAAAGAAAGAGGCCCCGATGGCATCCTGGTGAACGAAGAAGGCCAAAGGCTCTCGTTTACTTTCTCAACCGGATATGAACATTACAAAGATATTCTGACGATCCTGAAGGAAGAGGCAATAAAGACAGGCCTGGAACTGCGACTCGAGGTTCTTGATTCCACGTCGGGCTGGAAAAAGGTGCAGGAGAAAAAACATGACATTCATTTCGTCGCCTTTGCAGTATCGTTAGAGATGTACCCCAGGTTCTGGGATTTCTATCATTCAGACAATGCCTATGACAAGCCGTACCTGGAGGATGGCTCTGTTAATCCTGAGCGCAAGGTTAAAGTCCAGACCAACAACCTGGAGGTTGTTGCATGGCCTGAAATGGACAGTCTCATCAATCGCTACCGCGCCTCCGATGACAAGGAAGAGATGATTGAACTGGCAAGAACCATGACGGAGATGCGTCACGACCATGCGTCTTTTGTGCCGGGGTTTGTAGAGCCGATGTACCGTGTAGGTCACTGGCGCTGGGTACGTTACCCGGAAGAATTCAACTACAAACTCTCACGTCGATACGACGAGCTGTTTGTGCACTGGATTGATACGGAGATGAAGGCTGAAACGCTTGAGGCCAGGAAGGCAGGCATAACGTTTGAGCCTGAAATCAACTATTACGAGCAGTTCAAGACGCCCTGATGCCGCTGCTTTCCGTTAACAACCTGATCACTGAGTTCGACACGGACGAAGGTCGCGTACGCGCGGTGGATAACGTTTCGTTCTCGGCTGAAGCAGGCAAGACTCTGGGAATCGTGGGAGAGTCCGGTTGTGGCAAGAGTGTTACGGCCCTGTCCATTATGCGCCTGTTGCCTCAACCCATGGGCCAGATTGTTGGCGGCAGTATTATTCTTGGAGACGTTGACCTGACGCAGCTGCCGATTTCCGAGATGGAGAAAATTCGCGGAGGCCGGATGGGGATGGTATTCCAGGAACCCATGACGGCGCTGAATCCTGTTCATACGATTGGTCGACAGCTGACGGAGGTGATTCTCCTGCACAAAGAGGTCAGTGCGGACGAGGCTATTCGGCAGGGTGTCGATATTCTTGCCCGGGTTGGCATTCCGTCGCCGGACATTCGGATGAATGAGTACCCGCACCAGCTGTCGGGAGGGATGCGACAAAGGGTTGTCATTGCGATGGCGCTTGCCTGCAAACCTGATGTCCTCATCGCAGATGAGCCGACCACGGCGCTGGACGTAACCATTCAGGCCCAGATCCTGGAACTGATTCGTGAGCTGCAGTCAGAGATGGGTATGACGGTTCTGTTGATCACCCATGATCTCGGCGTGATCGCTGAAACCTGTGATGATGTGGTGGTGATGTATGCGGGGAAAGTTGCCGAGACCGGTGGCGTATTCGATATCTTCGACAACCCCACGCACCCCTACACCCGCGGATTACTCGCCTCTATCCCGAGGCTTGAGACACCGCCGAAATCAAGGCTCAGTGTTATTGAAGGAATGGTGCCCGGTCTCCTGGATCTGCCTGAGGGTTGCCGATTCCAGAATCGATGCCCTCACGTGAATGAAGATTGTGAATCGCGCGTCCCGGAGCTCGAGATGGTCTCGGACAATCACCACGCAGCCTGCCTGCGCTGGCAGGAGCTCGGCTGATGTCCCTTCTCTCCGTACGCGACCTGAAAATGCATTTCCCTGTTAAAGAAGGGGTTTTGCTGCGCGCCCAGAAATTCAACAGGGCGGTCGACGGGGTGTCTTTTGATATTCAGCCGGGTGAGACCCTGGGCCTGGTTGGTGAATCAGGTTGCGGCAAGTCGACGCTGGGTCGATGTATCTCCCGACTTTATGTACCCACCTCCGGCACCATCGAATTTGAGGGCCAGGACATCACCAGCCTCAAGGGTAGGGCGCTGATGCCTTTCCGGCAGGACATTCAGATGATCTTCCAGGATCCCATGGAGTCATTGAACTCCAGGCATACAGTTGGCGACATACTTGCTGAGCCGTTTGTGGTCCAGAAAATTGGCGACAAACAGAGTCGAAGCAAACGTGTGGCGGAACTGCTGGATATTGTCGGGCTGCCTGCTCGCTCAGCCAGCCGTTACCCGTTTGAGTTCTCGGGGGGGCAGCGCCAGCGGATAGGGATTGCCCGGGCCATTGCGCTGAATCCCAAGCTGGTGATTTGTGATGAGCCGGTCTCGGCTCTCGACGTCTCTATTCAAAGCCAGATACTCAACCTGCTGGTGGACCTGCAGAAAGAATTTAATCTTGCTTACCTGTTCATTGCCCATGACCTGGCTGTGGTGAAACACATCTCCGATCGCATCGCGATCATGTACCTCGGCAGGATTGTGGAAGAAAGCAGCGGAGAGGTTATTAACAGGGAACCTCGACACCCTTATACCCGCTCACTGATTTCTGCAATCCCCATTGCTGACCCTCATAACAAGAGCCAGAGGCAGGTTCTGACGGGTGATGTACCGTCTCCGATTAATCCGCCATCCGGTTGCCGCTTTCATCCCAGGTGTCCCCAGGTGATGGACAGGTGCAAATTTGAACCGCCTGACCTCCAGCAGAAAGGTGGCCATCGGATTGCCTGCCACCTGGAAGACGTCTGAATCGGCTTTAGTCAGTGTTCTTTAGAGCGTCCCTGGATTCATTGGCTGCAGAGCCGAAGATGCCTTTGCTCATCAGTGATGACTCCTGCTCGCGGCGATGCTGGTAAACGGCTGCCCGGATTTCATGCACCGCCGGGTTAGCGGGGTCTGCCTGTGCCGCCAGCTCCACCAGGTGGCACGCAAGCCGGATATCCGATGCCATCAGTTCATGACCTCGTTGCGCCAGTCTGTCGGCGCCTCCGGAGAGTGAAGCCAGTTCGGCAGCGAGTGTGGCATCGGGTGCGGGCTTCAGGTGTGCCGGGTTGCCGTCATACCAACCACCGTACATGCGCCAGATGTTGCGCACCACAAACTCGGGTTCATCGTAGATGGGTCTCAGGTAGGGTTTTTCCAGCACGGCGGGATCGATCTTCACTTCGTGGATGATCTCGTCCAGTCGCGCGCCGTCGTTCATGCGCATTATGGTTTCCCTAACCAGGAACTCGAGCGCATCGGCTACATTGGTTAATACACTCTTGATGCGATCAGTTCCTTCTATGGGCAGGCCATGAGCGGGCAGGAATAGTTCAGCACCTTTGCTCGCCATATCCCGCATGGCCGCGGCCCATTCGACGGGATAACGCTGGACCTTCTGTGGGTTGCCCGCATTGGGAAAACACCAGATGAAAAAGTCACCGGCACAGATCGCCTTGTGTTCGGGAATCCACGCCCAGGTGTGGTCATCAGTTTCACCCTTTGCGTGAATCAGGTGGAAATCCAGCCCGCCGACATTCATATCCATGGTGTCGGAGTAAGTGGTATCAGGCTTTGGCGAAGAACCTGGCAGAAAGGTTTCACCTTCCTGTATCTGGTAACCGCGACGGGCAAACTGACCGAACTGGCGCTGGTTGATCACCATGTTGTAACCGTTGGTAAAGTTGTAGCGGTCAAATCGCTTCGGCACGTTCTCATGGCCGATAACTCTTGGCTTTGGTGATCCGTTGGCTTCTGCATCTTCGATGAATGCACCACAGCCTCCGACGTGGTCGACGTGGCCATGGGTGTAGACGAGAGAGTTAAACGGATCTTTGGTCCAGTGACGCAAGGCTTCCACCACCCTGGGACCACCCGCCGGCCCTGACGTATCGAATGCAACCAGGCCATCATCTGTTTTGAATGTCACGCAATGGGAGAAAGCTTCCACCACGGCAATGTCACTCGAGAGTTCCGAGAGCCGGAAATTCACCCGGTTCATCGGGCCGACTTCTTCTTCGGTTTTTTTGCCGTCAATGACAGCGGTGGACAGTTCAAGCAGCTCTGGCATGTTCTTCTCCCCTGGTGCTGCAGCAAGTATAGTGGCGATATGGAACGTTTCACAAAGTGGTCTATGAAAAAACTGATTCTGGTGGCGTGCCTGGTGATTGCCGGCTGCTCGGAAGCGCCGACTTCCACAGAGTCGCCGACTAAAGAGCCCGCAACGGTCAAAGATGCCTCGATTAGCTGGTACGACGGACCCATTGAATCTGCCTTTGCCACGGCGAAAGAAGAGGGCAGGCCTATCTTTCTCTACTGGGGTGCTGTCTGGTGTCCACCCTGCCAGGAAATCAAGCACACGGTGTTCAAGAGCCGGGAGTTCATAAACCTGACGCGCCTCTTTGTGCCTGTTTACCTGGATGGCGACACCGAACGGGCACAATCCTGGGGAGACAGGTTTGGCGTCATGGGTTACCCGACGATGATCGTGTTTAACCCGGCAGGAGAGGAACTGACCCGGCTCCCGGGGAACATTGATATTTCCCGCTACAACACGGTGCTGGAACTCTCCCTGAACCAGATGAAACCCATCTCCGGGATGGTTCAGACGGCGCTGCTGGATGTTAACGCCCTGACGGAAGCTGACTATCGGCAGCTTGCCTACTATTCCTGGTTCCAGGATGTTTCCGCGTTACCGGAGAACACGGACGAGCAAGCGCTGTTCAGTTCACTCGCAGCGCATGCACCGGAAGGTGAGCTAAGCACACGGTTCACGATGCTGCATCTGCTGGCAAAACTTGATGAGGAAGAAGCGTCGCTCACGTCTGGTGAAGCTGACCGGTTGCATTCGATCCTCGCTTCTGACGAATTGACCCTGGCTGCCTGGGATACGCTGGCCTACTGGGCGGAAGAAATACTGTTGATGGTTCCCGAAGATCGCCGCGAGGCGTTGGCAGAACAGTGGTGGCAACAGACTTATGAGCTGCGCTTTGATGAATCACTGTCCAAGGCAGAAAAACTCGCCGGCTGGTTTCCCAGGCTGTATCTGCTGACGCGTGATGAACAGGAGTTGCCAGAAGATATCCAGGAGCAGATTCGCACTGAACTCGCCGCGGTTGATCAGGCAACACCTGACAGTTTCGAGCGCCAGAGCGTGGTTAACCAGATGGGTCATGTTTATCGGCAGGCTGGCATGATCGAGGATGCCAGGGTCATGCTGACTGCCGAGCTTGAGAAATCAGCCTCACCCTACTATTTCATGAGCAGCCTTGGTTCGATTGCTGAGCGGGAAGAACGTTTTGGTGACGCACTGTCCTGGCGCCGACAGGCTTATGAAGCTGCAGAAGGGCAGGCGACACGCTTCCAGTGGGGTACGGACTATGTGCGTGCCATGATCCGAATGGCTCCTGAAGAGGAGCAGGAAATTGTCGAGCAGGCCGTGGCCCTGCTGGATGAGTTTGATGACGAGGGGCAGTTACTCGCGGGCAGGAACTACGCCCGACTGCAGCGCCTGTCTGCGGACCTGGCTGGTTGGCGGGAAGCTCGCCTGCTGGAGTCAGGTGAGTTCACGGCTAAAGTTGAGGCTCTCTGCGCTGGGCAAGCTGCAGGTAGCCCGGAATCGGAGAACTGCCTGAGCCTGTTGCAGCCGCTGGCTGCCGGCTAGTCGGCGACTTTGATTATCCGTGTGCCGACATTGCCACCGCTCAGAAGGTCAACAAATGCCCTGGGAGCATTCTCCAGCCCCTCAACAGTATCGTTTACAGGATTTAAATCTCCGGACTTGATCCAGTTTTTGATCTCCGTCCTGGCACTTTCATACTCGCTGAGATAATCGAAAACCAGGAATCCCTGCATGCGAATTCGCTTGTTCACCAGCAGGCCGGGTACGCCTTTCGGGCCTCCACCCGGGTTGCTTGTGTCGTACTGGGAAACCACTCCGCAACAGACAATTCGCCCATGTTCATTCATGCGAAAAAGCGCCGCACCGAGTACATCCCCGCCGGTATTGTCGAAATAGATATCAATCCCGTCGGGGCAAGCGGCTTTCAGATCGGCGCGGAAATCCGGGTTGCGATAGGAAACCGCCGCATCGAAGCCCAGGTCTCGAATCAGCATGCCGCACTTTTCATCGGTGCTCGTGGTACCGATGGTACGACAACCCTTGATCTTGGCAATCTGGCCTACCATGTGACCGACGCTGCCAGCAGCGGCGCTGACCAGTACCGTGTTGCCTGCCTGCGGTTCGCCCACGTTCAACAGGCCGAAGTACGCAGTGAGGCCGTTGGTGCCCAGTGCGCCGAGGTAATGGGCGAGATCAACATCATCAGTGACTCTCTGGCAATGCCTGGCCGCGTGAACACTGTAGTCCTGCCAGCCTGTGGCGCAGGTGACGAGATCTCCTGTCTCGAATTTGTCGCTATTGGAGACCTCCACCCTTGCTACACCGGAGCTGTTCATAACGATGTTCGTTTGTGGCGCACCAGCGTAACTGGCGCTGCCCTGGAGTCCTGCGCGGCTGCCTGCCGCAACGGTGGTCAGCAGGGTTCGGCATAGAATCTCGCCGTCTCCCGGTTCCGGTGCTTCGGTGGTGACGAGTTTGTAGTTGTCTGTCGTCAGTTTTTCGTCGGGGAGACTGTCGATGAGTACCTGTCGGTTTTCCATGCTCTGGTTATCCTCTTGGTGGTGTGCCGAGGTATGAGGCAATGGCCTCATGATCCCCGGGATTGATTTGTGCGAGCTGGGTCCTGGTCTGTTCCAGCATATCGCGGTTGTAGGTTTCACTGCGCTGATTATCCTCATCGGACCAGCCATCAGGGATCGCGGATTCATAACCCGTGACGACATAGTCGGGGCCGAGCACCATGCTGGCAAGATAGTTGGAGCGATAGGTGTGCCAGGGTGTAGAAATGAAACCGACGTGATACCAGCTGCACGGTTCCAGTATGTGGGTCTTGGTGAAGTAAAAGTTGCCCAGGGTGCAGACCGATTCTTCTTCCAGCAGTATGGCAGAGGCGGGAATGCCCTTGTCGACAGCATAGTCGCGCATCACCGCGGCTTCGGTCTGCTTCGGTTTGATATCCAGCTTGTCGCTGCAGCAGCCTGACATGATGATCTGTGGTGCCATACCCTGATCGTGCAGCTCCACGGCTTTATCCACCCGTGCGCGGAAGACAGGGTCAGCAGGGTTATTGCAGTAGCCCAGAACAATAAGTACGTCGTGCATGGCGTGGAGTCTAACAATTTTGCTTTAATCATGGTTTGCCTCGCTCTCATAAAAAAGGAGACGTTCAATGCTGGAAAGTTATCCCCTGTTTCAACATGCCTACTTTGTTAAAGATGTCCGCAAGTCCTGCGAAGAGTGGTCGAAACTCTTTGGGGCCGGACCTTTCGTGGTGACGCCCCACCACAAAGCCCAGGAGTTCATGTACCGGGGTACCGATACGGAAGCGGATGTGACCTATGCCTTTGGTTACCTGGGTGACCTGATGATCCAGTTTATTGAACAGCATGATGA
Source organism: Pseudomonadales bacterium (assembly GCA_016779585.1). GTDB lineage: Bacteria > Pseudomonadota > Gammaproteobacteria > Pseudomonadales > Azotimanducaceae > UBA9659. The sequence goes on along the minus strand of JADHNI010000003.1, from coordinate 48,238 downwards.
TCAGCCTTCCATTTACCGGGATATGTATGCGGATGGTGAAGAAGGTTTTCATCACATTGCCTATATGGTGCGCAAGGAGGAGTGGGCTGATGCCAAGGCGCGCCTTGAGGGTATGGGCTTTGAGTGTGCCTGTGAGCTGACGGCAGGTGGCGTGTTTGCGGCCTACTATGACACCCGATCAGTCACCGGCGGTTTTACCGAAATCCATGATGATTCACCGCGCATTATCTCCGCGTTTGCCAGCTGGCGGCATCGACACAGGATTCGAACGGCAGCAGACGGCGCCATTATTGAGCGCCCACCTATTTCATAACCTTCTGAAAACTGAGCCAATAATTGGGGACAGTTTACTTGGGTGTCCCGAAGTAAACTGTCCCCAATTCAGGGCTGAAGTAAACTGTCCCCAGGTCAGGGTTTTAGCTTGATGGTGACCGCGCCGGGGTTTTTATCGTCCTGGCTGAAGTCGATGATGGTCTCACGGCTGCGCAGGTCGTAAAGTAGACCCAGTACTTCATCGCGAATTCGTCCGGACCCGACCACAATGCGCAGGTTCTGGGCGTTGCTTTCACGGGTTTCCTTCATGTTGCGCTGCAGCTTCTGCATTGCCTCGCGAACTGTTTCATGGTTATGTGCGATATCGACCGTGACTGTGCTGCCATCGTGTTGCAGATCCAGCCGGTTATCACATTTTGGGCAGTGCACAATGCCGAAAGTGACTGTCATACCACACTCCAGGCAGTCGATGGTTCTGTCCTGCGACATTGTTTTCTCGTTAGATAACTGGGAATATTGTTAATTATCCGTGAATTTTGTCGTTTCGGCGAAGAAAATCCTGAACAAGTATTGACCTTTTGAGTTAAAGGAATATGATTCGCGCCAAATCAAAACCAGTACTTTTACGACTGTAGAACCATGAAACCTCAATTCCTGACAACTAACCGAAAGATCGCATATACCTATGCGATTACGGGCGACGTACGTCTGTCGTATGTTGCAGGTGCACATGAATATTCATGGAACCGCAAGCCAAGCGGCATCGACAGTCCACTGACCTGACGAATTTCCAGACGATTCGGGAGGTCATGATTTAGAGGCCTTCCGGAGTGATCGAAGATCAAAAACCCCGGTAGGCCCAGAGCAAACCGGGGTTTTTTTATGCCCCCCAAAACTGAAAAAGAAACTGAATAAGAAGGGGAAGAGCGATGTTTGATCTGAAGATCTTCGCGAATCCGGCAAAACTGAAAAGAGATTTCCTGGCGACCACGGAGTTGGCAGACCAGGCTATACCCGAAGAACTGGCCCGGGAGTTCGGCCAGTTGCGTGAGGAAAACCCTGAAGTGCTGATGAGTGGCAACTTCTGGTGGGATTTCGTGCGCACCTATCGAAAGCACCTTACCGAGCTGGTGGCCGGTCGTGCCGTGATGACAGTACTGATCCTAATCGCGGTTCTGGCTAGCCAGCGACTGCTTGATGAATCCAACTCGCTGACTGCCGCTGTATGGCTGCTGGTGTTCTATGCACTGGTACAACTGACGGCCAAGGTGGTGAATGCCTGGTCTGCGCTGCGCCAGAGCCAGCTCCTGGTTTGTACCAGGACGTTTGTGACACTGCGCATGAATGCCAAGCTGCTGCGGATGGGCGCCCTGTCTACGGAGGAGTTTTCAACGGGCAACCTGAAGACACTGATTTCGTCTGACATCTACCGGATTGGTGACTTTTTCCATGCGGTTTCGCGCAACGGTGTGCCCTGTGTGCTGGCGCTCCTGATCCTTGGGCCTGTGATTGTGTACCTCATGGGTATTCCCGGGCTCCTGGCGATGGTGGTCGGCTTTGGTGCCATGCCGCTGGCGTTCCTGTTTGGTCGGTATGTCCACAGGAAGGAAGAACGCATCAAGCAGGAGGAGGACACGCTCTCCATCATCATCACGGAGTGGGTGACCAATGTGCGGCTGCTGCGTTTCCTTGGATGGGAAAAGCTGATGCAGACCCGGCTGGCGAGTCATATCCGCAAGCTGGTGATACAGGCGACAAAGCAGCATGGTGCCAACCTGATTAACTTCGGGATCAGCGTGACCTGGTGGCTGATGCCAATCATCGTACTGATCTGGTCGAACCAGGTCCTGGCTCCGGCGGGCTCCGGCAATCAAAACCAGGACATCGTGGCGCTCTTCGGCAGCATCTGGATGTTGAACCACATCACGCTGTACATCCGCTGGTTGCCGAAAATCTTTATTGATTATGCGTCAGCGTCAGCTTGCGTTAATCGATTGGAGAAGCTGTTCCAGCACCGGGATATCAACGATGACCTGCTGCCGGACTGGCCGCAGTCCGTGGGTGCGGCTAAACCAGTTCGCGTTCACCTGAACGGTGTGTCTTTTTGCTACGGCGAAAACGCGAATGTACTGGAGGAGCTTTACCTGACCCTGGACCTGGGTGAATCCGTGAGTGTGATAGGCCGGGTGGGCAGTGGTAAGTCCACCCTGCTGAAACTGCTGTGTGCGGAGCTGAAGCCGACAGCGGGCACCATCCAGGTGGAGTTCGACAATGGTGTGGTTGCCGATCTCTGGCACGCCAACATCTATGAGGCGTATCGCCGGCATATCTGTTACATGCCGCAGGAGGCCTATCTCTCGAATGCCAGCTTCGCGATCAATGTGTCGATGGATTCGAGCGTAGAGGAGAAAGATGTCATGCGCGCTATCCAGATGGCTGAGCTGGAAGCCGATGTTGTCCAGTGGGAAGGCGGACTTTCCGAGGAAGTGGGTGAAACCGGCGTGAACCTGTCAGGTGGCCAGAAGCGGAGAGTGAACCTCGCGCGTGCTTTGTATTCAGGTCGAAGTTACCTGGTGCTGGATGACCCGCTGAGTGCGGTGGATACAGAGACCGAGGTGAAACTCATGCAGAACCTGCTGGAACACACCAGCGGTTTCATGCTCTCGAGTCACCGTCTGGCGGAACTGCGCCTGGTGGATCGCCTGCTGGTGCTGGATGCAGGACACATCATTGAAGACGGTGTGCCTGTAGAACTGATGAATAACCCGAACTCCGAGTTCAGCCAGCACCTGCTGGCCGGGGATTTCGGGTTGGAGGAATAAGTCATGAACCATAAAACTTTGTGACCATTGAAGAAGTTTCTGCGAGGCAGAACAACATAAGCACTTTGATCCGGTTCGCCGGATCACTGTCATTGCTGCATAAGCTGATGGCGCCGACTCTGCTGGTGATGTTTTTCGCCGCGGCGATCCCGCCTTACTTCCTTTGGTTTGTCGGGGAGATGCTGGGTTGCTTCGGTGATGCTGGATGCAGTGTGACCCATGAGGTGTTGAGTTATGAGGTGGTGATCCCTGCAACGATCTCAACCCTTGTTGTGCTCGTGCTGGCGGCGATGTTCTGCCGGATCAGTGCCTGGATGCTCTTTGAACTCTCTGGTCAGTGGTCTACCCAGAATGTTCACAGGGATCTGATGGAGAATATGTCAAACGTTCGTACGACGTTTTTTGACGAAAACCCGTCCGGGCGGTTGCTGAACCGAATGTTGAGTGATTGGGGAATGCTGCGCCTCGAAGGTGTTATGTCTTACGGAGATACCGCCAACGGTCTGATTGAGGTGCTGTGTGTCGGTGCGCTGATCATGGTCGCAAACCCCATTGCGGGGCTGCTGATTATTCCGGCAGTGATCTGTTACATCGCACTTCAGGCGCAGCTGGCACCCATGATGAGTCATGCGCGGGAGATTCGCTCGGTGAAGATCGGTGAAACCCTGCACAGGGAAACCGACCTGATTGAAGGCAGGACCATCTTTAAGCTCTACAACACGCAGCAAAATCTGCTGGAGCGGATTCACAGGGCGTTTGGCGACTCCATGAACATACAGCTGTTCTATGCTCGCCTCATGGCCTGGGGCATGCTCTGGATGGGACTGATTTCCGCGGTTTATGCCATAGTGGTTTACGGGTTCCTGGTCTACGGCCTGCACGCGGGACTGATCACGACGACGCTGGCCGCGGTGATTATTACGGCAGTATTTAACCTGAACAGTCTCTTCTTCAACCTCGCCTGGGATATGTCGTTCCTGGGTGAGACGGCGTCTCACGCGCGTCGGGTCTTTTTCATGATTGACCTGCCGAATGAAACTGAGGAAGAAAGTAAGGCATTGCCGGTGCGACCGACGATCCCTGATGCAGAGCTCACCGGGGACATTGTTTTTGACAACTACGCCATGTCTTACCGGCCGGGTCTGCCGCGGATCCTCGATGAATTGTCCCTGGTGATTCCGGAAGGCAAGAAGGTCGGTATCGTGGGGCGAACCGGTGCCGGCAAGTCATCCCTGATGCAGGCCCTGTTCCGTATGGTGCATCACCAGGCAGGTGATATCCGCATTGGTGACCAGTCGCTGTTTGACGTCGATGTGAACTGTGTGCGTTCACACTTTGGTGTGGTGCCGCAGGATCCCTACCTGTTTATGGGTGATATCCGGTTCAACCTCAAGGGAGACCTGGACGTCTCTGACGGGGATATGAAGGCAGTGCTCAATACTGTTGGGCTCGATGTCAGCCTGGATGCCAGGGTGCTCGAAGGCGGCAGGGATTACAGCGTCGGTGAAAGGCAGCTCTTGTGCATTGCGCGGCTCATTTTACTGGATAAGAAAATTATCCTGATGGATGAACCAACCAGTGCACTGGACCGTAAAACCGACGAGATGATCCAGAGACTGACGCGTACGGTGCTGGCAGAGAAAACTGTTATTACTATCGCGCATCGCCTGGAGAGCCTTGAACGCTACGACCTGATTCTGGAAATGAAAGACGGTCGCCTGCTGAGGCAAGGTACCCCTCGACAACTGATCCCTGACCTACAGGATCAGTTTGTCGCCTAAGTGAACGCTAAGACAATTAGCGAGCTGCTTGCCAATTTTGGGGACATAAAACTGTCCCCGAAATTGGCCTTTTTTATCGCCAGAAACTCATCAGGTCATTGAATGCCGGGTAGCGAAGATAGAGTCCCAGCTAGGGCAGCAATCCCATCGGTACTCGTGTCCACCACATTGAATTCTCCTGTAGCAACAGCGTCGCGATCATTCCGCCGATCATGCCGGTCATGACGATGGCACCAATGGTTGCGAACGAAACGTTGGGCGCAAGATTCAGTATGGCAGCGAACAGCAGGGAAAGCGCTGTTGCCGTGTGCATCCACTCCGGAAACTGCACTGGGTCCGTGTTTGAATTCACATCGAACGTGAACTGGGCGTAGGCACCGATGCAGAAAATGAGCGATATAGAGGCAGAAAAAATCCACCCGATGGTAGGCGCAAGACCAGCCATGTGTTACTCCTTGGGTTGTCGTTAATCAGTTAGTGAGAGTTGGTTCTTGATTGGGCCCTGGTGACGGCGTCGCTGTTGATGCGTTGACTGAGTTGTTCGTTGAAATCGGGCCATCTTTCACAATAGAGCCTTGTCAGGATGATCCTGTCCTTGTGGCCCAGTTCCGGTGTGTAGCGAAACAGTCTTGAAAGGTCCTTGATCGCGCCATGCTTATTGCGCAGGCAGAACCTCGCTTTTTCAAGATCGATCAGCGAAACAGGCATTGTTGAATTATTCGAATCGATAAATATGTGTTTGCCGTACAGGCAACCATGGGTCCTGTGATGGCTGTGCAGTCTGAACAGCAGTTCCCCGAGTTTTGCCAGCACCTGTTCACGTTGGTCGATGGAGGGGGATTCATTCAGCCATTCGCGAATTGGCAGTCCCGGTTGCAGCCGGGTGATCATGATCGCGGTGGTCCCGCTCTGGACGTACAGCAGCATCTCAGGTGTGGGAATGTTGAGCTTTGCGAATGCCAGGTAGTTCCGGTACTCGCGGTAGAGGGTGGGTGTTTTAAAGCAAAACCTTCGGTAATAGTGGTTACACTGGCGTTTCAGGAACATGCTGGTGCTGGCGCTCGTCAGTTTGTACACGCCGCTCCAGCCGCCGCGCCTTTCATTGATTAGCTCGACGGGCGTGAGGTCTGCATTGATGAGTCCGGCCAGCTCAAGTTTCGTCACGGCGTGAGCTCCAGCAGGTAGGTCCGCCACATGGATATGCCGGGCAGAAGATCCAGCCGGGCTTTGACATTCAATCCACTGTTTCGTGCTTCTCGTTCGAAGACGTTCGATGCCAGGATGCAGCGGTTCCTGTACTTGCGTTCCGGTCTCCGTTTTTCGAGCCGGGTTCGACGCCATGCCTGGTAGCTGCCATAAACCCATAGGGAAACCACGACATACCGTCGGCTTATCCTGGCCAACTCTCCCAGAATCGCCAGTCGATCACCCCTGCTCTCCAGATGATGCATCAGGCGCATGCACAGGACCAGGTCAACGCTGTCATCGGTAAGCCCGGTATCAAACGCGGACATTTCGTAGCACTCGACCTGGTCCAGTAGCGCCTCGGGCCGGTGCTGCATCGCGACATCGAGCATTGATTGGCTCAAATCACCGGCGATCAACTTCTTCGGCCGCTGCTCCAGGAGCGTTTCCCAGAACCGTCCGGTTCCGCAGGGTAGGTCTAGTATTGTGTCGACAGGTCCGGCGACATTCAGTGCTCGCGCCACCATCCGATTTTCAAGGTAGTTGGAGAGCCTTCTGCGAACGCCTGTCCGGTGTTTCTCGTAGTAGGCCTGCGCATGATCGATAGTGTATTTTTCGGAAAACTCCAGCTCGGTCATCTTGGTACTCCTTACTCCGCAGGTTGGATGCCATTGAGAGAAAAATCATTCTCGACCTGTTTTACGTGGCTGTTGTAGAGCCGTTTCCGATACAGGAGATTGGGCGCGAGTGCCCAGGCCAGGGCCTTGCTTTCCAGGGACTCCTCGAGTTCAACCGGTTCAAGGACGTCCTCGTCGCGGTTGTAGTGGAACTGCCGTGGTTGAAGGCCGGGCTGGTGAATAATGACCCGGGAGCCTCGCATGTAGGCGTGATTGTCTCCGTACTGCATGATGGCCCGGCCTTCTTGGGTATTCGCTGACAGAACGTCCTCTCCCAGCGTCGGTGCGATCCCGTCTATTCCGGCCAGGGCAAAAAGGGTTGGCAGCAGGTCAATCTGACTGCTCACGCGTTTGATGCGTTGTGGCTCAATGCCGCCACCGAGAATGACACCGGGAATGTGGTAACTGGAGACAGGCACGAGATCAAAACCGCGTGGCCGCTCGTCATGGTCTGCCACGATCAGCAGCAGTGTATCTTTCCAGTAGTCCGATGTTTTTGCCTTGTCGACAAATTGGCCCAGCGCATAGTCTGCATATTGAACCGCGTTGTGTTTGCTCGCCAGGGGTTGTTCGTAGGGTGAAATTTTTCCTTCTGGAAATTCATAGGGGCTGTGGAAGGACGAAGAAAATGCAACGACCAGGGAAGGTCCGGTGGTCGCGCTCAGCACCTCATGGGTTTTGCCGAACAGGTCTTCGTCGGAAACACCCCAGGTCCCTTTGAATTGCCAGTTTTTGTAATCATCTTCGTCAATGGCTTCATCGAAGCCGTTGTTCAGGAGGAAGCCCTGCATGTTGTCGAAGTGTGCCTGGCCGCCGTAGACAAAATAGCTGTGGTAGCCTTTTGGCTTCAATGATCTTGCGATGGTGTAAAAACCGGACTGCGCGCCGGAAAGCTTCAGGACGCTCCTTGCCGGTGACGGCGGAAACCCGGTCAGGATAGCCTCAAGACCTCGCGCAGATCGAATGCCCGTGGCGTAGAGATTTTCAAACCAGATGCCCTGGTCTGCCAGTTCGTCCAGGCGTGGCGTCAGGGGAAGGCCGCCCAGTGAGCCCACGAAACGGGCGCCAAGACTTTCTTCGATAATGATGACGAGATTTTTCGGTTTACCGGCAGGCTCGCCACCCAGGTCGTGGTCAAGGTTCTGGTCAGAGTCGCGGCCGAAGTGGTGTCTTGTGCTGTCATTGTCGATGAACTGGTCTGGCCGGATTCCGGCATCGCGCTTCACCGTCGCGAGGATGTCATCCTCGTCCATTTCCGGGTAAAGCCCTTTGGAATCTTCCTCATGCCGCAGGCTGTAAATCGAATACAGGAGTCGATAAGTACTGTTCAGAGCGATGTCATTGACCAGTTGATCCCCGGACAGCGCAAAAGTGGAGGGGTTGGCGGGGCGGTGACCAAGCGAGGATCGTGCGCCCAGCACAAGCGCAAGGAACAAGGGGATCATGAGTAATCGGTGTCTCAGGTTCCACGTTGGTCGCTCTCCGGCTAACGACAACCTGCGCCCGATCACCACTAATACGCCAATGGGCAGAAAGATGGTCAAGAGAGCGGCCACAGGATAACCCCCGGCGATCAGACCGGTGACTTCCCTCGGGTGGTCGAGATACTCGAAGAAGATCCTGCCCGGTCTTGCGCTGAAAAAATCCATGTAAGGCGGTGTGGCTGTCTCCATAAAGAGCAACAGGTACATCCAGCCGATAAGCCATGTAGAAAGCACAAGCTGGAACCAGCGACTGGCTACGAGTGAGGCGGGACAGAACAGCAGCAGAAGAACCGGAACAGAGAGCGCCATGCTCAACGTCATGATGTCTACACGCAGGCCGTTTAGTAGCGTCGAGGCGACGAGGTCGGGGTTATAACGATCCAGGTGCCCCAGGATAAATCCGCTGCGGGCCAGGCTCAGAAACAATAGACCGAAAAGGAGAAAGAAGAGCAATGGCTTAAGTGCCTGAAGTTGTACGCGCATGTAACTCGTGAGCCTGCAAATCAGGGTTTGATGCGCGCGACCCGGAAATCATTCGCGTGAAACTTTTTTCTGGAAAGCCGAATGATTTTCTCCGGTACAACATCCTACGTGCAGATTTTGTGAATAAGGATCCGCAGTGCAGGCAGTACCTACAGAAAAATGCCTTACCGGCCAATTGGTTACGACTGGTGAGCCGCTATACGAGGCCGCATGTCAATTCACCCGTGAGTCCTATGAGAAGCGCCTCGGCTGCGAGCTGGAAGCTTTCTTCCCGAGGATCTTTGTACTCTCATCAGAAGACGGGATCCTGGGTGTCTGCGGTATTCGTGCTGCCGATGACGAAACGCTGTTCCTGGAACAGTACCTGGACGAGCCCATCCAGCAGCACCTTGAAGACACCTGTCGGGGCGCGATAGTTGAACTCGGTGGGTTTGCCGCGAGGTCCCGCTTTGAAGCGCTCCTGTTGATGGGCTACCTCGCGCAAACCCTGTCCGACGAGGGATACAAAAAGGTGGCCTGCACGGCAAACCTGCCGGTCAGGCAGTGCCTCAGAAAGCTGGGTGTGCCCTTTATCGAGATATCGGCTGCAGATCCACGTCGCGTTCAGGCTGCTGATAAATGGGGTGACTACTACCAGACAAGCCCCCTCGTACTGGTGGGTGATATCGGAGGTGGACTTGATGCCATTCGACAACTCCGTGCCTGAATCCCTCATGAACCATGTTTGTCGCCATGCCGCGGCGAAGCCCGATGCCATCGCATTGAGTGATGCGGGTGGATCGTGCACCTATGCTGATTTGCAATACCGCGTGGCTGAGCTCTCGAGCTGGTTAAAAAAAGCCAATGTGCATTGCCTGGCCATTGAGATTGATAACAGCATTGACTGGGTGGTAGCCGACCTGGCGGGAATGAATACAGGCATTTCCGTTGTTCCAGTTCCGGGTTTTTTCTCGGCCAGTCAACGTGAGCACGTTTTTGAAGCTGCCCAGGTAGATTGCCTGGTGAGCATCGAAGGTGATGCAGTACCTGGGCTTGTCCATGCCAAAGTCACTTTGCTGCGCGGCAAGGCTAACCCGCGTGCCAGCAAAATTACCTTTACTTCGGGAAGTTCCGGGACGCCAAAGGCTGTTGTTCTTGATCATGAAGCCAACCTTGAGGTAGCCCTAAGTATTGTTCATGCACTTGAGCTCGTGGATGTGCAACAGCACGTTTGTATCCTACCGCTGGCCACGCTCCTGGAAAATACGGCCGGCGTTTATGCCCCATTGATCAAAGGTATTACCGTTCACCTGGCCGCCTCCACAGAAAGTGGGCTCTCTGGCAGTTCATCCCTGAACCTGGAAGCCTTTGCCAACTGCCTGCAGGAACGGCAACCAGAATCCCTCATCCTGGTGCCCCAACTGCTGGTTGCCCTGTCTGCGCTCGTGGAACTGGGCATGGTGAACGCCGATCAGATGAAACTTATAGCCGTGGGTGGTGGCCGCGTTTCCGAAGGGCTTCTGCGGAAGGCAAAGTCCCTGGGGCTGCCTGTATATGAGGGTTATGGCCTGTCCGAAGCAGGCTCGGTTGTCACCCTGAACCTGCCCGGCTGTGAAAAACCCGGCACGGTTGGCAAGGCACTACCCCATGCTGATATTCGAACCAGTGACGAAGGTGAACTCGAGGTCCGGGGTGTTTCCATGGTGGGCTACCTTGGCGAACCTGCTGTTGGAGAGGGGTGGATGAAAACCGGTGATATTGGCGAAATCGATGATGACGGATTTGTCACTATCAAGGGTCGAATCAGCAATCGGTTTATTACGTCGTTCGGGCGCAACGTCAACCCGGAATGGGTGGAGTCGGAACTGACCCAGCAACCCCTGATCGCCCAGGCGCTTTTCTTCGGCGAAGCCCAGGCAACAAACCTGGCGCTGATATGGACGCGCTTTGATTCGGGCATTCCCAAGATTGCAGCGATTGTGGATGAAATCAATGAAGCCCTGCCTGACTACGCCCGTATCCATGATTTCCTGCTGATGGAGGAGGCCATTGATCCCGGCTACATCACGGCAAACGGGCGACTGAAACGTGCTGCGGTCATTGAGCACTACGGCGCGACCATCAACGAACATTTTGACAACACAGGAAACCGGCATGCAGTTTTATGAATTACTGGAATCAGAGACCGAGCAGGCGCGTGGCTACTTTCTAAGTGCGCCGATTATCGAGGATGTCTTCCTCGGCAATTTTGACGTTAACACTTACCTGGCTTTTCTAAACCAGGCCTATCACCACGTTCGCCATACGGTTCCCCTGCTGATGCAGGCCGGCGCGCGACTTGGCCCGCACCAGCTGTGGATGCAGTCAGCGGTGGCGGAATACATCTCAGAAGAAAAGGGACACGAAGAATGGATTCTTGATGACATCGAAATATGCGGTGGCAATCGAAGCGCCTATGCCGATGGCCCGGCGCCTTTTGATTCCGAAATCATGGTGTCTTACCTCTATGACATCGTGAACCGTGGCAACCCGGTAGGTATCTTCGGCATGGTCCTGGTGCTTGAAGGCACCAGTTCCTCCCTGGCGCCAGAGGTAGCGAGAATCGTCCAGGAAAAGCTGAATTTACCTGACTCAGCCATGTCCTACCTGAAAAGCCACGGTGAGCTGGACCAGGAACACATTCGGCATTTTGAGAAGCTTATGAATCAGATAGAGGACAAGGACGACCAGGCCGCGATTATCCGAGTGGCCCAGAATGTCTATCGGCTTTATGGAAACGTCTATCGCGCCATCTCGACGGAGGCGCAAACGATCTCGTTAAGGGATGCCGCATGAAACTAGAAGGTAAACGAATACTTTTAACCGGAGCCTCAGGAGGCATAGGCCGGACCCTGGCAGCAGCACTTGAACAATCAGGCTGCCAGGTGCTCCGGCACTCTCACTCCAGGGGTTTCGACGAGAACCACCCCAGTGTTATGGGTGACCTGATGCTTGATCGCGATATTGAAGCGATTGTTAATGCAGCCAGAAACTTTGATGTGGATGTGCTGATCAACAATTGCGGCGTAAACGAGCTCACGCCGTTTGAGATATCCGGCGTGCAACGCACGATGGATATCAATGTCAGCGGTCCCATGAAACTGACCCAGGCGTTGCTGCCGTTTCTTCGGGAGAAACCCGAAGCGGCCATCGTCAACATCGGCTCTACTTTTGGAGAAATCGGTTTCCCCGGTCACGTGACCTACTGCGCCTCGAAAGCCGCTATAAAGGGATTTTCCGAGGCGCTCCGCAGGGAACTGTCCGATTCAAACGTCAGAGTGTTTCATGTATCGCCGCGTGCGACAAAAACACAGATGAATAGCCCGGTCAGCCAGCAGTTGAACGCAGAACTGGGCAATGCCGAGGATGAGCCCGGTTATCTTGCGGCGCGAATCGTAAACGCGATGCAGAACAACCAGGTTCGTCTGCAAATCGGCCTCATGGAAAAAATTCAGGTGAAACTGAATGGTCTTCTTCCCGGGATCGTTGATCTCGCTATTAGCAGTCGACTTCCCATCATCAAAAAACATCTTTCCCATCATTCGGATCAGGAGATAACCGTATGAAAAACTTTTTCCGACTACTGGTGGCGGTTGCCATCATTAACTGCTCGCCGGTGTTTGCTGGCGAAACTACCGTCACAGAGATTCAAAAACGCTGGGCTGTCGCGAACTACCAGTTGACCGGTGATGAGCAGGTAGCGGCCTTCGAAAAACTGATCGAAGACGCGTCGGTGGCCGTGTCCGAGAATTCCGGCAACGCTGACTACCTCATCTGGAAGGCCATTGTCGAAAGTACCTATGCGGGCAAGGCATCTGGCCTGTCAGCACTGGGACTGGTAAAGGCGGCAAAGGCCGACCTGGAGCAGGCGCTCGATATTGATCCGATGGCGCTGGAAGGATCTGCATACACCAGCCTTGGCGCCCTTTATTACCAGGTGCCTGGTTGGCCCATTGCCTTTGGAAGCTCAAAGAAAGCCGAGCAATTCCTTAAAAAAGCATTGGAAATTAACCCGGAAGGCATCGATTCCAACTATTTCTATGGTGCTTTTATGGTCGAAGAAAAGGAATGGAATGAAGCAAAGATTGCGCTGGAAAGAGCACTGAAGGCGCCGGAGCGTCCGGACCGCCCGATTGCTGATGCGGGACGCCGTGAGGAAATCAGGGCGCTGCTAGAGGAAATCTCTGCCAAGGCTGCCTAGAAACGCCAGTACACATCGATGAACGGGGCGAGCGGCAACGCATCGCTCGGTTCTTCGATGAATTCATCTCCCACCACCGAATATTCTGTTCCGATTCGGTTCTCGCGATTAGCGAGGTTTGTGATCCCAAGCTCCAGTCGGAGCTGATTGTCATTGAACAGCCATGTGCGCGTCGCCTTGGCATCCACGGTCACAAAATTCGGTAGGCGGCGGTCATTACGCTGTACCGGTAGCGCCATGCCATTGTCGTCAAGTGTAATCGCGGAGGTGGGCCAGCCGCTGTGGTAGCCGGTCTCGAGGGATACTTGCCAGTTCCTTAGTGTCGCGCTCCACCCGAGGTTTGCCGCGTGTTTCTGGTCTGAGCTCCGGTACACCTCCTGGCCTGCGACTTCTTCCTTGACACTGGCCCGCGTGTAGTTGAACCAGAGTTCGTTGCCCGCGAGTGTGGTACTGATACTGATTTCAAAACCCCTGGCTTTTACCTGCCTTGGATCCACCAAAAACCGGTCAACCTGCAGTTCAGGGACCAGCGAAACAGGATCGCTGAGGTTCTCGAAATACGAGGCGGTGTGATCAACCTCTTTGCGATAGGCCTCCAGCCTCACGTCGAAGTTACCGAAAGGTCGGGTATAGCTCGTGACCTGGTGGTGTGCTTCCTGGGATTCATGAAAGGTCTCGATGCCATCACTCAGTTGCAGCTCGTGAATACCCTGGGTCTGGGAATATTCACCCCAGCTGGCTCTCAGGTCGCCACCGAACAGTCGATACAGAATGCTGATGCGGGGATTTGGCTCGTATTCCCAATCCCTGCTGATGTAGTCCTGCGCATCGAGGCGAACGCCCAGCTCAACAAACAGGTCTTGCAACAGCGCACGTTTGAAATTGGCGAACAGGTTCACCTGGTTGCCGTATTCGTCGCGCGACAAACTGCGCTCAGCCGGGCGAGGGAAGTTGGAGACAGCCGCGAACCTGGAATCAATTGAAAGCATCTGGTTAACGGAGTATTCCGCGTCCAGGTACCGGTAGGTCCCACCCAGTTCCAGGAATGAATCACCCAGGCGCCAGGTCTGCTTGTGGCTGAACTGGTACATCCGGAACTCCTGGTCATCGTTCAGGTATCCGTTCACCATCCCCGGTTTGTTCACCCAGCCCTCACGATCATCTTTGATGGCGGTGATACCAAGTTGCGTCTTTGAGCTTGTGGTTTCCAGGTCACGGTCCAGTGTCAGCCAGACGTAGGTATTGCCGTAGGAAGAGTCTGCCACTTCCGTCATACCCGAATCGTTGATTGAGATATCGTCACCGAACCAGAGCAGATTGGTGCTTAGCCGTGTTCTGTCCGAGAGTTGCGTTTCTGATTTAAAGTTCAGGTCGGCAAAAGACGGTGTGCCCAGGTCTGTTTTCAAAGAATCGCCGATCAGGTCGATGGTGCTGCGTCGGGCGCTCAGCATAAAGTCATGTTTGCCCCAGCTTCCAACCTGAAAGTAGGACGCCGTATACAGGCCAATGCCAATCTCTCTGGTTGGTCCGTGTTCGGACGGGCGCAGCCCCTGGATATCCATGACGCCGCTCATGCGGTCACCGTATTCAGCCGGGAAACCGCCGGTCGCAAAACTGATGCCCTCGATGGTCCGATAGTCAAACGGTGAGATAAGGTCCTGGAAGTGATGCAGGTGGTAGGGTTCGTACAGCTGAAACTCGTCCAGCCTGATCAGGGTTTCGTCCTTGAGCCCGCCGCGGATGGCTGCGCTGGTCGCGACGCCATTGGAAGCAACACCCGGTAATTTTGCCGCAACCCGGAGGGCATCATTGGCAGTCACCGCCCGGTGATTCAGGCTCTGCTGGTCCAGGTACAGGGCACTGGTGACGTGTTGCAGTTTGAACTCGTGCAGGCTGGAACTGACAACGATCTCCTCGATGGGCAGTTCGAGCCATTCCGGTTTTTGCTGCACCTCGGCCGGTTCATCAGTGCCGTTGCTGGTGACGATCGCCGGGTCAGTACTGCTCAGCTGCAGATTAAACTGGACCAGGGCGCGTTCGATCTGCTCCCGGGTAATGGTCGTTGATGGCTCGTACTGGATGCGATGACGCGGCAGCACCAGTGCATCACTGAAGATAATGTTGTGACCCTGCTCGTTGGCAAGGGCAAGGAAACGAGCCAGTGAAATGGTTTCACTGGCGGTCGATTGAAATGGTAAGAACGTGGCAAAGCCTATCGAGGCCAGTGCCACGATAGTTTGAAATCGCCACACGTCTTTGGAGCTGGGTTACCGCTTGATGACGATGATAACGTTTTCCCGCGAAGGCATCAGTTCAAAATTTGTGGCTGGCAGTACGGTCTGTACTGATTTGCTGGCGGTCATGCCCGTAATGGAACCGTGGAGCCGAGTGGTTTTCGCAGATTCCCTTGCTTCATTGGACATGTATTGGAGGTCTCGACCGGTCTCCCTGGCTACCCACTGCAGGTACTCGTCCACCGATTCGCCTTCGATATCGTAAACAGGTCGGCTGTTTTCCACCCACCGCCAGGATTCGTGATGCGCCGGCAGGGTGGTTTGATTGACACTGTTGGTCGCAGTGATGTTCAGTCGCTGGCTTTCAGTCAGCTGGATATGGGTGGCATCGTCTTTTACCTTGACGAGACCCTCGCGCACCTGGATTTGCCATCCGGTGTCTGACGTTGCAACGATAAATTGAGTTCCAATATCCTCGGCGATACCAAAGTCGGTAATCACCCTGAAGGACTCGTCTTTCGGTTTTTCGTAGGAGTCGAGATAGATTTCCCCTGAAATCAGGCGCACTTCATCAGTGGATGAAAGGTACACCACGCTCTCGGGTTTCATGCGAATGTTCAGTGTATTCGTCAGGCTCAGTGATGCGGTATCCATTGCCTTGATATAGGCACCCTGCTGCACCTCCAGGTTGGCGGATGCCTGCCAGCGATCACCGTCGGTCGACGTCATCACGCTCTCGAGTGGAGAGTCGAGACTGGCGATGACAGGTTGGGGGAGGGGTTCGCTGGTCATCAGCCAACCGACGGTGATCGCGAGCGTGATCGTTGCGGCTGCCGCAAACAGGCCATAGTTCTGCCGCTTTTGTTGCTGCTCCTGCATGTTTTCGCGCCAGGCTGATGCCACCTGGTTTTTTACGCGCTCACGCATGTCCCCGGGCGGTTGCGGAATGTCGCCAATGCGACCCAGCAACTGCTCGATTTGTTCTTCACTGAGCGATTCTTTCTTGTCCATTTTATTACTCAACCCTGCGCCGCGGTGTTCAGGTGCGGCGCGATCTGTTCAAGTGCTTTTCTGAATGAGGTACGTGCCCGTGCAAGCAGTGACTGTGCGGCGAGCTCCGTGGTTTCCAGTCGTTCGGCGATTTCCGTCACGGAAAGGCCGAGGATGTATTTCCATTCCAGGGCCTGTCCGTAATTACCTGGCAAAAAATCAAGGACTTCGATAATCAGGGCACTCACCCTGGCGCTTTCAAGCTCTGCTTCCGGCGACGCGTCCGCTTCGAGCATCTCAAGGATGGGGCGTATGGCGTCGTCTTCAGCGTGTACCTCCGGCAGTGAGCGCGCCTCTTTCCTGAAATGCATATTGATCTCGTTGCGGCATATCTGGCACAGCCAGGTAAAAAGGGATGCATCTCCTCGATAGGTGTTCATGGCCTTGGTTGCCTTAATCATGGTCGTTTGCACGATATCCTCCACCAGCGTGTCGTCTTTCAGCCTGCTCAGGCAAAACCGATAAAGGCGCGGGAAGTAGTGTTCAAAAAATTGATTGAACTGATGTTCATCCCCTGCCCGCAGTGCCCGGCACAGTTCCAGGTCTTCCTGGTGTTTCACGTCTGGATCCAAATACTGTTTTCTGCAACGTTAGAGTCCAGTTTGCGGGAAATCATTCGCAGTTTTTGGATTTTTTTCGCGAATCGTTAAACTGCGCAGCACAGGAGGAATAGCCAGTGGAATTAGTTTTTGAGCGGCCCGCGGGCCCGACTATTGCTGTGGCGGGGAGCGACCGGCGATTCCCGGTGGGGTCGATTTACTGTGTCGGAAGGAACTACGCCGATCACGCCGTGGAAATGGGGGGAGATCCGGACCGGGAGCCGCCATTTTTCTTCGTCAAGCCGCCATTTGCGATTCTCGCTGACAATGCGCCGATGACTTATCCGAAGTTCACCAGTGACCTGCACCACGAGGTGGAACTGGTAGTCGCCATGGGTGAAGAAGGTATTTTTGGTTACGCGGTAGGCATCGATATGACCCGGCGAGATCTGCAGGGTGAAGCCAAGGAGAAAAGCCGGCCCTGGGAGGCTGGTAAAACCTTTGCCCACGCAGCCCCCTGCGGAGCGATCCAGCCTGAAAGCTCGGTCCTGAACGAGGCCGGGATTCAGCTGTCTATTAATGGTGAAGTCCGACAATCCGGCAACGTGAACCAGATGATCTGGAAAATTCCCGAGATAATCGAGCGTCTCTCTGAACTGTTTGTGCTCGCGCCCGGCGACCTGATTTACACGGGGACACCAGCAGGCGTGGGTCCGGTTGAGGTGGGCGATGCAATTGAAGCCAGCGTTGGGGGGCTGCCTGCGCTGTCATTCAAGGTGCGTTCATAAAGCGGACCTACAATAGTAGTTAATCAAAAGGATCCAAGGCTCATGCTTCGAATATTCCTCGTACTTCTTCTCACCGCCTCTGTGGCAAAGGCGGACAGCTATGACGGCACGCTGGATGTTTTTGAGTCTGCGCCAGAGCTGAAGCCATTTTTTGATCATGCCTACGGATACGCGGTGTTTCCCACGGTAGGAAAGGGCGGATTTGTTATCGGTGGTTCCTACGGCAAAGGACAGCTCTATCGTGGTGGTGAGGCAACCGGGAAAGTCACCATTGCGAAGCTCAGTCTCGGCTTCCAGATGGGCGGTCAGGCATTCAGTGAGATCATTTTCCTGCAGGACAAGCGTGCCTACGACGAATTCGCCAGTGGTCGGTTCGAGTTTGATGCCACGGCGTCTGCCGTGATCGTGACCCTGGGCGCTCACGCACAGGCCGGCACAACGGGTGCGTCAGCGAGTGCCGGTACTGGGCCATCGTCAACGAACCAGGTGGAGTATGGTTACAACAAGGGTGTTGCGGTTTTTGTGCATCCCCTCGGCGGACTGATGTACGAGGCCGCGATCGGCGGCCAGCGTTTTACCTTCGAGCCTTTCGACAAGGAAAAAGCAGTGCCTGAAGAGGCGATTTGAATAGCCCGGGAGTCAGTTACTCCAGTAAGCGAATTCGTCTTCCGGTTGATCTTCCTGGGACAGGTCCCGGTCAACATTCTGCGCGGTAGTCACCGTCCACGGCCAGCGTGATTCAGCCTGGGCATTGTTATGGTTTGTGAGCTCCTTGCGCAGACGATCAGCAATCTCAGGGTGCTCTGCTAGAAGATCACTCCATTCGCCATCAGCGGTCAGGTCAAACAGCCATTCCTTTCGCGAAAGGCCAGGCGGCGCGCTGACCATCAACTTCCAGCGCTCATCACGAACAGCCTGGGCTGCACCGCTCCGAAAAAACAGGTACTTGTGCGGCACTTCCGGGATCGGGGAATCTGTAACAAATGGTGTCAGATCTACACCATCCATGACGCGATCTGTGGGCAACTCGGCACCGGCCGCCGCTGCCGCAGTGGCGTACATGTCAAAGTGATGAACCGGGGCGTCGTAGGTGGCGCCAGCCGGTATCCTGGCTGGCCATCGGGCGAGGAAAGGTACGCGGATGCCGCCTTCAAACAGTGTGATCTTCCAGCCACGGTAGGGATCATTCACGTCAGGCAAGCCAATATATCCTGCCCCACCATTGTCAGAGGTGAACATCACCAGGGTGTTTTCATCCAGGCCATTGGCTTTGAGAGCGTCCATGACCTGGCCAACACTTCGGTCGAGTGACCGGATCATAGCGGCATAGACGCGCTCACGATGCAGCTCAATATGTGACAGAGCCTCGTAATCCTCGCGTAGTGCCTGCAGCGGTGTGTGTGGTGCCCAGTGAGCCAGGTACAGGAAAAAAGGTCGATCTTTGTTGGCTTCGATGACCTTCACGGCTTCATCCGTGTAGTAATCGGTCAGGTACCTGGGTGGTTCGAACCTGGGGCCGCCGTTGAAGCTGGCTGCAAAGCGAAGGGCAGCCCAGAGAAATCGATCAATCGGATCGAAGTCCTGCCTTGCCTGAATGACATTGTCATCGTCTAACCGGCCGTACAAACCACTTGCCATTAAGAGGCTCTCGTCAAACCCCTGGTCGTGAGCCGCCATGCCGTTGGTTTGGCCCAGGTGCCACTTGCCGATATGTGCCGTGTGATAACCCTGTTCACCCAGCAGCTCAGCCAGAGTGATCTCGGAGGGTGGCATGCCCATTTCTTCATACTCGAGTGTGTTGCCCTCTGGATTTACCATTCCGGGTGGTTCCAGTGGACGATCCACGGTGCTGCTGATGATGCTCAGCACGGGCATCATGCCAGGGGGTGTTGGCGTAAATTCGAAACCAAAACGGGTGCCATAACGCCCGGTCATGAGCGCAGCCCTCGAAGGTGCGCAGGTTCCGTTAGCGGCGTAGCCCTGCGTAAAAGTTGCCCCTTCAGCCGCCAGCGCATCAATGTTTGGCGTCTGTATGGTCGCATTCGGACCGTTCAAGGAAACATCATTCCAACCCAGATCGTCAGCCAGTATCAAAATAATATTAGGCGGTTTTTCGTCTGGGTCGCGATTTTCGCTATCGACACCTGTAGCCCAGGTGATGTCCTGAGTAGGACCAATTTCAACCCGCGAATCCATCATCCTGCTGATGCCAAAAATTGCCAGTTCTGCCCTGAACACCCAGCCGCTTCCCAGGAGGGCAACCACGACCAGCAAAATACCTGCGAACCATTTCACTACTTTGACTCCTGTTGCATGAGCCAGGCGCCCATGGGTTCAACAAGCTCAATGTTGAGCTGGCCCGCCAACCC
This sequence comes from Pseudomonadales bacterium, assembly GCA_016779585.1. GTDB lineage: Bacteria > Pseudomonadota > Gammaproteobacteria > Pseudomonadales > Azotimanducaceae > UBA9659. Next base: position 28,334 of record JADHNI010000003.1, on the reverse strand, counting down.
TGCTGCGCGGTGCACTGCAGAGGCCTGGTAGTCCGGTGAGCTCATCATGTCCATCATTGCCTTGCGGTTCGGATACATAGCGATGGCGGCAGAGTCCCAGAGTTCTTCTACTTCTCCCAGCATGAGGCGTTCAACTTTCGCTGAGAACATTGGAGCACCACCAACTTTCGCAAGGTGTCCAACAACTTCTGCGCCATAGATCGCGTAAGCCTCAGCGCCGGTAAGTTGAGTTTCCCTGCCATCCTCGTACTCGGCTTTTTCCTTGTACTTCAGCAGATTTAGCATGTAGATGGGGCCATCATGACTGGACTCCAGAAATCCTTTCAGTTGCTCCTCATTGGGCACCACCTTGTTAACGACTTTCATCTGGTTCTCCGACCTTGTTTTTTTTTTGGAAATAGATTATGAGCTAATGGCTATCATTAAAATAGCAGCTCCCGGGTTTAGGAGCCCTGGTTAAACACCGGCTTTCGTTTCTCCATGAAGGCGCGCATGCCCTCCATGGAATCTGGTGTTCCACGATTCGCCGCAACTGCAGCTCTTTCATCGGCCATGGATTCTTCCAGGGTTTTGGTTTCGTGTCCGACGATAACCTCGAGCATGGATCTCACGGCCTGGCGAGGCTGGGACGCGAGTTGCTCACCCAGTGCCTGGGCACGTTCCTTGAGACCTTCCACAGGTACCAGTTCTGTGACGAGGCCAATCCTGTGGGCCTCTGCACCATCTATGCTGCGTCCTCGCAGTATCATGTCGAGCGCATAAGTGCGACCAACCGCTCGTGGCAATCGAGCGGAACCGCCCCATGCAGGAACGCTGCCCAGGTCCATTTCAGGCAAACCGATCTTTGCACCTTTGTCAGCCGCGAGCCTGAAATGACAGGCCAGCGGCAGCTCCAGCCCACCGCCAAGGCAGTAACCAAACAGGGTTGCGATTGCTGGTGTGCCGCCGTTTTCAATCATGTCCAGGACTCGATGGCGCTGGCCAAAAAAGGCTTCGGGGCTACCGGCTTTCTTGATGCCTTCGGGGATCTGTTTGAGGTTCATGCCGGCAGAAAAATGATCCAGGCCTTCCCCGGTAAAGACCATGGCACGGATAGAGTCGTCCGCCAGCACCTCCGGAAGCTGTGTTTCGAGTTGATCAACATACTCAACGCTCAACAGGTTCCAGGGCGCATCGTTGATACTGAAGGTCGCCACGTGGTTGGTGACGGAGTAAAGATAGGGATCAGACATGTGTCCTCCTTAAGGCCCTTCGGGCAGTGTCTGGGCGATGGTCTCTGCTAGATACTTCTTAAAAACCGGGCTGCCTGCGAGCCTTCTTAGATATCCAGTGACCCGCGGGTAGTCAGTTTCCAAATTGCGGCTGATGGGCTCGAAATCATTCTTCGCGAGGCGGTCAGCCATCAATCTCTCGCGCAGGAACTGGGCAACATCACAGCTGAGGGCGATATCCGCGATCGTCAGTTCATCGCAGGCAATATGGCTGTTTTCTGAAAGAGCCTGTTCGATACCGTTCAGGTAAAACTCGAAAGCAGCCGACATACGAACATAAGTTTCATCAGTCATCTCTGCAGCAGCCAGCAGGTAAACCTGGGCCTCGCGTGCAAATACCAGTGTGGCGTCGAGGAAGCTGTCGATTCGCGAGGCTACAAAATGTTCCCTGCCGTACAGGCCATGATCAGTATCAGAAGCTCGAACAACAGCGCGCAGGATGCTGTTGGATTCGAAGATGCCAATGGAACCGTCACTGCTGAATGCTGCCGGCACGGTGCCAAATGGCTGGGCTTTTATGAACTCGTCAGTCTTGTAGAGGGTGCCGCTGAAGCCCCGCCGGCTGGTCCTTGCGAATGGGCTATCCTCTGTCCGTTCGTGTTCTTCGAGCGGTCTTGCATCGAAATCCCAGAGCCAGGAAGCCAGGGCTCCTGGTTTGTCGCCTATGACCTCGACGTCAACGCCGCAGAGTTCCGCTGCGATCAGGGCTTTCCATACTCTTGGATTTGGCAGGTAGGAAAATATCCTGATCATCACTGCCAGCTATTCCCGGGCGGCCAGTATTTCAGACCAGGCGACTTTTCCGTCTCCATCCCTGTCAGCTGTGCTAAATGCCCTGTCGTAGGCACCGAAGCGTTTCACCATCGCTGCGCGACCAATCTGGTTTTCGGCATTGGCATTAATCAGTGATGGAAACTCGATTGAATCCAGGCTTCCGTTACCGTCAGCATCGGCCGCCTCGAAATTGGTTTTAACGATCGTCAGCACGTCAGCTTCCTGGGCCAGCAAAGATGACGAAGTCGCTAGCAGCACGGCGGTGGCCAGATACTTGCGCCAGTGGTGTTTTGAATGAGTCATGGACAGATCTCCTGAGTCTGAAGGCAAAATAATTGATCACATTAAATTAAACAAGTACATTGAATGTTGAAGAAAGAGAGAAACCACAAATGAGCAAACCCGGACCCTGTTAATCGGTACATTGATGAAAATGGACTGCGCCAGACCGCGGAAGACCAGAGCCGGTTTGCAGGCTCGCTGAGAACAGGAGGAAATAATGTATCTATGGGGAAAACGTGTTTTGACAGTTATTGTCGCCCTTCCCGGTTTGCTGTTTATATCCATGGGGCTGAGGTGGCTGGTTGATCCAGCCGGAGTCGCACCACAACTGGGATTAACCCTGGAAACGGGACTTGGCCTGAGCAGCCAGATCGGCGATCTGGCAGGCTTCTTCCTGGTCGCGGGTCTCAGTATTTTTGCGGCCCTGGTGACTGGAAACCGAACCTGGTATTACCCACCTGTGATGCTCCTCTCGATAGCCGCAACTGGAAGGCTCATCGCCTGGGTCGTGCATGGCGCTTCCTTTGCGATCGGCCTCATCGTATTTGAAGTGGTGGTAGCGCTGTTACTGCTTGCTGCGTCCAGGGTTCTGCCAAAAGGGTCATGAAATGACACCGATGGGTTCTGTGAAAACGTTTTTCTTCCTGGCTCTCCTGTCTCTGGGGCAGGCCTCGGTGGCGGCAGAAAACTCGCGTCCCAATATTGTGTTTCTGCTGGCTGACGACCTGGGTTATACCGATATCGCGCCTTACGGCAGTGAAGTTCATACACCAACACTGTCAGCGCTCGCCGAAGCAGGCATCCGTTTTACGAATTTTCACACAGCCGCGAATTGCGCGCCGTCCAGGGCCATGCTGCTCACCGGTGTCAGCAGCCATCTTGCCGGTGTGCCGAATATTCCTGAAATGCTGGCGCCGGAACAGACTGTGCATGACAACTACCAGGGTGTGCTGGGCGATAACGTCGTGACGATTGCCACGATACTGGAAGGCGCTGGCTATCACACCTATATGACTGGTAAGTGGCACCTTGGCGCAACTCCTGGAAAACTTCCAAGCCAGCGTGGCTTCGAACGCACTGTCGCATTAATGGATTCGGGTGCGGACAACTGGGAGCAGCGTTCCTATCTACCCATTTACGATGATGCGAACTGGTATGCCGATGGTGAGCCCTACAACCTGCCGGAGGACTTTTACTCATCGCGGTTCCTCATCGATAAGATGATTGAGTTCATCGGCAGTAATCTCGAGGACGGTAAGCCATTTTTTGCCTACGTGCCGTTCCAGGCCGTACATATACCTGTTCAGGCGCCACAGGAATATATCGTTAAGTACATGGGTGTTTATGACGCCGGCTGGGATGAGCTTCGTGCCCGTCGACTCGAAGGCGCAATAGGCGCAGGTATGTTGCCTGAAAGTGTACCCATGACGAGGATGGCGTCGACCCAGGACTGGGAAGCGCTGTCCGAGGACCGGCAGCGCTATGAATCCAAGCGCATGGCCGTTTATGCGGCGATGATTGAAGCGATGGATGCAAACATCGGGCGGCTGGTCGAATACCTGGATGCCCAGGGTGTGCTTGAGAACACCATCTTTGTTTTCACGTCGGATAATGGTGCAGAAGGCAGTGGCGCACATGATCCCGATAGTTTTGCCAGCCGAAGTGTGACCGGGCGTCTTGGTTATCGTACAGATTATGAAACACTGGGGCTTAAGGGAAGCTACAACACCATTAATCCGGGCTTTACCAGCGCTGCCGTCAGCCCGCTGGCCTACTATAAGTTTTACGCAGGCGAGGGTGGCATGAGAGTTCCCCTGATTATCGCAGGGCAACCTCTGGCCAATGTGCCTCGCCAGAGCGCAGCGTTTGCCTGGGCAACAGATATTGCTGCGACGATCCTGGCGTTTGCTGATGTTGCGCCGCCGGCGGGCCGTTATGCGGGTAAACCGGTATTGCCCATCACGGGGAAAGACCTGGGTCCGTTGCTGCGAGGCGAAACAGACCGTGTTTATGGTGAAGATGAATCTGTTGGATACGAACTGACGGGTCATGCGGCCCTGTTCCAGGGGGATTACAAGATTGTCAGAAACCTGGCACCTCTGGGTGATGGTCAGTGGCGACTTTACAATATTGTTAGCGACCCGGGCGAAGTCAATGACCTGAGCGGCGAGATGCCGGAGCGATTCCAGGCCATGCGGGAAGCCTACGCAAAGTACGAACGTGAAAACAAGGTGTTACCCATTCCGCAGGGATACAACCAGCAGTTGCAGCTTGTGATCAATATGGCGCGGGACCGAATTGGCCCCGGTATTCTGGTCTTTATCCTGATGGTGTTGTTGCTGATCCCGTTTGTGACCTACGCGCTAGCTCGTCGCTGAGTTGGTTTTCAGTCCCATGGTTTCGGCTTCCTTCGCGAGAATGGTTGCGACCTGGGGGATGGCCTTCACACGGTCAATCAATCCAGCAAGGTTAGGCCACTTTGAGCTGTCTACGGTGTAGTTCGCGTAAGAGGCATTGATAAAGGGGCTGACAATACTGAGGTCGGCCAGCGTGAACTCCCCGAAGATAAAACCATTGGCAGGGATCTCACCTTCCAGGTAATCCAGGATTGGCGGCAATTTGTTGTCGATAATGTCAGCGACCAGTTTTTCATCCGGTTCCTGTTTGAACGCAAAAGGGCGCATGAACCGCTGGAAGAAAATGCCTGTTGCCAGTTCTGTCACATAGGTGCCGCCCAGTTCCTCGAACCAGTCGGCCCGGGCTTTGTCGGCGGCGTCTGCCGGGTAGAGGGCAGGGTCGGGATAGGCATTGTCAATGTACCGGCAGATGACCTTCGAATCGCCAATGGTCAGGTCGCCGTCAACCAGGGTTGGCACCTTGGCCAGAGGGTTGATCTTCTTGTACTCCTCATCGCCCGAAAATGGCATCTGCCGGACAATTTCGTAAGCTACACCCTTGATATCGAGTGCGATGAAAACCTTTCTTACAAAAGGGGAGCCGTGAACACCATAGACTTTGATCATTTAGTACTCTCCTGTAATTGCCTTCGATTTCTCAGCGCCTGCATCAGGCGAAGGTAGCCGGTTGGAAACCATTTCTCGACCCAGGCCATAACTCGCGCATCTTTGCCTACCAGAATACGTGCTTTGTTCCTGAGCACGCCGTCAAGGATGATCTGCGCGGCTTCTTCAGCGCTTTTGCCCGCCATGCGTTCAAACATTTCCGTCAGCTCTTCCTTGGTTTCCGATTGGTTATCTATCGGAATGAAACGCGATGATGCGACGATGTTGGTTTTGACGCCACCCGGCTGAACACAGCTGACGCCGATGTGGCTGTCTGCCAGTTCGGTGCGCAGCGCGAAGGTATAACCTTTCACTGCAAACTTTGAGGCATTGTAGGCGGACTGGCTGGGTACAGCGATGGTACCGAAGATCGATGATGTGTTAACGATGGCAGCTTCTTTAGCTTCCCGCAGGAACGGCAGGAACGACTTGCAGCCGTGTATGACGCCCCAGAAGTTAATGTTCATCAACCACTCGATGTCTTCGTAGGGCATCTGCTCGGCAAGGCCCGTGACCGAAACGCCGGCATTGTTGAAAATCATGTTGATGCCGCCATGTTTTTCATTGACCTCAGCCGCGAAGGCTTCCATGGCACTTCTGTCGGCAACGTCAACGACATGTGAAGTTGCATTGACTGATGAATCAAGCAGTTTCATCGTCTCATCAAGGGTCGTCTGGTTAACGTCGGAGATTGCGACATGACACCCAGCCCTGGATAAAAGGATGGCGAGCCACTGGCCCATGCCCGAGCCGGCGCCGGTGATCGCCGCTACCTTCCCGTTGAAACTTGTAACCGGCATCTTATTCGCGAGTCTCGCCGCCCATGGCGCTGAACAGTTCGGGAAGGAAGCGCGAGAGTTCCAGGGACATGTTCACAAAAGCCGCGTCCAGTTGTGCGATGGGGTCAATGTCTTCCTCGGTCAGGTCATCACTGGACATAACCTTGAGCTGGCGTAGGACCAGGTCCTTGTCTATCGTGACTTTCAGGTCACCATGCCAGACGACGGAAATCCTGGAACAGATTTTGCCGGCGTCCAGGTGGACCCTGACCTCGCTGGTGTTAAGGTCCTGGCGGCGACAGCTGACCGCGCTGTTGTCCTCCGGGTCCATCAGGTCACACTGGTCACCGAAAGAGAAGTTGTCCGGCAGTTTCCGGTTGCGCAGCCAGTGCGTGAAGATGTCTGTCGGTTTGGATTTTACCTGCGGCGGCACCACCTTGAGTGAACCCAGGGTTTCCCGCAGGCAGGTCAGGAACATTTCTGCTTCCGGCGATGAGGCGGTGTCTATAACCAGCAGGTCTTCAGCGTGATTAATGTAGCCATATATCTGCTTGGATTTAGGTAGCGCCCGCGGCAGGATTTCCGCCAGGGCGTCTTCCTTGAGTCGCTGTTTTTCCTTGGCACGAATCGGCCGATCTTCCATGGACTCCAGGCGGGCGATTTTTTCTTCCATGACGTCCGCCAGTGCACTGGAAGGCACCACCTTGTCTTCACGTTTCGCGCAAAGCAGGAAGCAACCGGAGACTTCATGGACAAGTTCGCCATCCGCGACCGGGGGTACCCAGCCAAAGGATGAAGGCCGTGCGCCGGAACAGGGTGTGAAAGCGTGTTCACCGAGCAGATCGATGAGTTGTTCTCCCGACAGGCTGAAAGATTCTGTCAGGCGATAGATATGGGCATTCTTGAAAATCATAGGCGCGCGATTGTACACGAATCCCGCCTGCTATAATCGCGTCTTTTTGGCTTTCATCATGCTTCAGGTAAAAGAACTGTCGTGCACCCGCGACCAGAGACCGTTGTTTTCGTCTCTGTCTTTTGCCGTGGCCCCGGGTGAGCTGCTGCAGGTGGTGGGTGCCAATGGCAGTGGCAAAAGTACCCTGCTGCGTTGCCTGGTGGGTTTGTACACCGGCTTCGAGGGTGAGATCGACTGGCAGCTTGAGGAAGCGCCGCTTTACCTCGGGCATCGCGCGGGCGTGAAAGCTTCTCTCACTGTGCGGGAGAACGTGACCTGGCTGGCGCGATTAAGGGGGGTATTGCTTAACCCGGATGATATTCAGCGGTCACTTTCTTCGCTGCGCCTGGACGGTTATGACGACGTACCGTGTTCTCGGCTTTCAGAAGGCCAGCGGAAGCGGGTGGCGCTTGCGCAGTTCCTGCTTTGCCCGAATCACTGCTGGGTGATGGATGAACCGCTGAGTGCAATCGACAACAGGGGCCTGGAGTTTTTGACAGGGCGGATGAGCGAACACCTGGATAATGGCGGCGCCATTATCCTGTCCAGCCACCAGCCGGTTCCCGTAGACCGGCCCGTTAGCTCGGTGACGCTGGGATGAGTTTCTTTCTGTCCAGTGTGGCACGCGATCTAAGGGTGCACATTCGCAAGCCTTCGGAAGTCTTGAACCCCCTGGTGTTCTTTGCCGTTGTGATCAGTCTGTTTCCTCTTGGCATTGGCCCTTCGCCGGAACAGCTCAGCCTGGTGGCGCCGGGAATTGTCTGGGTAGCGGCATTGCTCGCGACGCTGATGTCCATGGATCTGCTGTTTCGATCCGATTACGAGGATGGCAGCCTGGAGCAGGTAGTATTGTCCGGACAATCGCTGGTGGTGTTCACGCTGGCCAAGGTGTTTGCCCACTGGCTGATTGCGGGCTTGCCCCTCGTGGTGTTGATGCCGGTGGTGGGCCTGGTGGTGTTTCTTGAAGTCGACGGAATCTGGACTCTGGCCCTGTCGCTGCTGCTGGTATCACCAACGCTCAGCCTGGTTGGGTCCATAGGCGCTGCTCTGACCGTCGGGCTACCCCGTGGTGGGCTGCTGGTCACTATCCTGATCCTGCCGCTTTATGTCCCGGTGTTGATTCTCGCAACGGCCATGGTGCAGGCGTCGGTATCTGGCAGTGATGTTACCGGCTATATCTACTGGCTGCTGGCTTTGCTGCTGCTGGCCCTGGCCCTGGCACCGCTGGCTGCCGGCGCCTCCCTGCAGCTTTCAGTCGACGAATAATGATGCGCGAATCACTCTGCTATAATTGCGCTTCTTCGAGTTTCATCTCCTTTATTGACGATCATGTTTAACTGGTTCCATCGCCTGGGTTCTCCGCGGACGTTTTTCGCAATGACCTCAAGCTGGCATCCCTGGTTACTTGGGCTGGCAGCCTGTGTGCTGGTGGGAGGTTCTGTCTGGGCGCTGTTGTATGTGCCGCCGGACTACCAGCAGGGAAACAGTGTGCGCATCATGTATATCCATGTGCCCGCGGCGATTCTTGCCCAGTCCGGATACATGATGATGGCGGGCGCCGCAATTGTTTACCTTGTCTGGCGAATCAAGCTGGCGGACATGGCGATGGCGGCAGTAGCACCGCTGGGTGCCTCAATTACTTTCCTGGCACTGGTGACCGGTGCCATCTGGGGTAAACCCACCTGGGGTACCTGGTGGGTGTGGGATGCGCGTCTCACGTCTACACTGGTGCTCTTCTTTTTATATGTCGGCGTCATGGCGCTTCGATCTGCCATGGAAGGCCGGGAGCAGGCCGGTCGAGCCTGTGCCATCCTGTCTGTCGTTGGCCTCGTTAACCTGCCCATCATCAAGTATTCCGTCGACTGGTGGTATACGCTACACCAGCCCGCCAGCTTCAAATTGACTGAGAAACCCGCCATGCCTGTGGAGATGTGGTTGCCGTTGCTTGTAATGGTGATTGGCTACTACCTCTTTTTCTTCACGGTCTGGTTTATGCGTCTGCGCAATGAAATCCTGGTCCGTGAGCAGCATACAGACTGGGTGCGAACCTGGGTGAGTGACCGATGAGGTTTGATTCACTTGAGGCGTTTCTGCACATGGATGGTCACGGTCTGTTCATCTGGGCAGCCTATGGCATTACGTTTATCGTGCTGGTTGTGAATTTCTGGTGGCCAACCCGGGTTCGTTCGCGCATCATTCGCGCCAGCAAGGCCCAGGCGCTTCGTCAACGTGCCCACCAGGAAGGCGGTAAGGAAGGAAAAGAAGAGTCATGAAATTTGGTGCAATGAAAGCACATCGTCGGAACCGACTGCTGCTGGTCCTTTTCCTCGTGGCGGCTGTTGGTGGTGCCACTACATTTGCCCTGCTGGCGCTGAACGAGAACATCAATCTTTTCTATGCGCCTGAGCAGATCGCCAATGGTGAAGCACCGCTCGATACCACGATTCGGGCGGGAGGAATGGTCCAGGAAGGCAGCGTGGTACGGGATGATCAGAGCCTGAAAGTCAGCTTCGTGATCAGCGATATGCAATACTCGGAAGTCATGATCGAGTACGAGGGCATACTCCCGGACCTGTTTCGTGAAGGACAGGGGATCATTGCGCGTGGTCAACTGAACGAGCAGGGTGTGTTCGTTGCAGAGGAAGTCCTCGCAAAACACGACGAAAACTACATGCCGCCGGAAGTGGCGGATGCACTGAAAGAGGCTCACAGTTCGAATGATTCCTGAATTCGGGCAATTTGCCCTTATCCTCTCATTGGGGCTCAGTATCGCCCTGGCAGCTCTGCCCGCGCTGGGTGTATATCGGCGGGATGTGTTGCTGATGCAGTCTGGCGGTTCCCTGTCGGCAGGTCTCTTTGTCTTTCTCCTTTTCAGTTTTTTCTGTCTGCTGCATGCATTTGTGAACGATGACTTCACCGTCAGTTACGTGGCAAACAACTCCAACTCTGCGCTTCCCATGCAGTACAAGGTGTCGGCACTCTGGGGCGCGCATGAAGGTTCGTTCCTTTTATGGACGCTGATTATGGCGGGCTGGACCCTGGCGGTGGCGGCCTTCAGTGGCAGCCTGACGCTGGATATGAAAGCCCGCGTGCTGTCGGTCATGGGTGTGCTGAGCGTTGGCTTTGTCAGCTTTCTGCTTTTTGCTTCCAATCCTTTCGAGCGCAACCTGCCGTTCTATCCCCCGGACGGCTCGGACCTGAATCCGCTGTTGCAGGACTTCGGACTGATTGTGCATCCACCCATGCTTTACATGGGTTACGTGGGTTTTGCTGTGCCTTTTGCGCTGGCGATTGCGACATTGACGACAGGCCGCCTTGATGCGGCCTGGGCCAGGTGGTCCAGGCCATGGACCAATGCGGCATGGGCCTTCCTTACGATCGGCATTACCCTGGGAAGCTGGTGGGCCTACTACGAGCTGGGATGGGGTGGCTGGTGGTTCTGGGATCCCGTTGAAAATGCCTCTTTCATGCCCTGGCTGGTTGGTACCGCCTTAATTCACTCGTTGGCTGCCAGCGAGAAGCGCGGCGTGTTTAAAAGCTGGACGGTACTGCTTGCGATATCAGCTTTTTCTCTCAGCCTGTTGGGTGCATTCCTGGTGCGCTCCGGTGTACTGACCTCGGTGCACGCGTTTGCGGTCGATCCGACACGTGGTCTGTTTATTCTTGTTTTCCTGATCCTGGTGATTGGTTCTTCGCTGCTGCTTTATGCTGTGAAAGCATCAGGCATAAAGAGCGAAGCCACGTTCACGCCGACCTCCCGTGAGGCCATGCTGCTCGTCAACAACCTGTTGCTGGTGGTGGCGACGGCGGCAGTGCTGCTTGGCACCCTGTATCCGCTACTTTACGAGGTACTGACCAACGGCAAGAAGATATCTGTCGGGCCGCCTTACTTTAACGCGGTGTTTGTTCCGATTGTGACCCTGCTGTTCGTCGCCATGGCTGTCAGCCCGTTCTCTCGCTGGCGCAAGACTTCGTCAGAGTTTCTCCTGACCCAACACTGGCCCCTGCTGCTGGCGGCGCCGATCGTTGCGCTGGCGATTGAATTTTTCGTTTCCGAAGCCATCCACTGGGTGGTCCTGGGTTATGAAACCCTCGCACTCTGGATACTTTTTCTGCTTGGCAGTCATATTTATCGAAGCGGAAAAATCTTCAATGCATCCTATCTGGGCATGCTGCTTGGCCATGCCGGCATTGCGGTTGCTATTCTCGGTGTTGCGATAACAACTTACCTGTCATCAGGTAAGGACGTACGCATGGAGCCGGGTGACCAGGTGACACTGGGTGGATATGAATTTGTCTTCGAGGGTGTGGAAAAAGTGCGCGGTCCCAACTATGTGTCGGACCAGGGTGTATTCCGTGTAACCCGCGACGGCGAGTTTGTCGCCGATCTCTTTCCGGAGAAGCGCATGTACCCGGTCGCCCAGAACGTGATGACGGAAGCCGCCATTGATCCGAGCCTCTGGCGCGATATCTATATTGCCCTGGGTGAGCCGGTGGGCGAATCCGCCTGGGCGGTGCGTCTGCACATCAAACCCCTGGTCCGCTGGGTCTGGCTTGGGGGGCTTCTGGTGGCGATCGGTGGGCTGGTGACCCTGTGTGATCGCCGATATCGCCGGTTCAGTGTAGCGGAACCAGCGGCTGACGGTGTTACAGCATGAGTTTAAACAAGTCACTGTTGATTCCGCTGATGGTGTTTATGGTGCTCTGTGGTTTCCTGGCGCTGGGCTTTAGCCTAAAGGACCCACATCTTCTGCCGTCCGCCCTGATTGATAAGCCTTTTCCCGAGTTTGAGCTCCATGACTTGCACGATGCAGGGCTGAAGAGAACACGTGAAGATCTTCTGGGACAGGTATCACTGGTTAATGTCTGGGGCACATGGTGCCCTAACTGCGTGGTAGAGCATCCCGAGCTGATGCGTATCAGTCGTGAAGAAGACATCCCGATTTTTGGCGTGAATTACAACGACGTCACAGCGAAAGCGATCCGCTGGCTGGAACGCAGGGAAGATCCTTACCAGTTCAGTATTGTTGACGATGCAGGGACGCTGGCAATAGACCTTGGGGTTTATGGTGCGCCTGAAACCTTCGTCCTGGATTCAGGCGGTGTCATTCGCTTTCGATATGTCGGACCGGTCACCAATACCGTCTGGGAGAGTGAAATTTACCCGGTTGTCAGTTATCTCCGGGAGAATCCGGATGCCTAGGATGCTGCTGTTGGCGTTATGCCTGGTTGCGCTCCCCGCGCTCGCCACGATCGATGCTTACCCCTTTCCCAATGAGGAACTTGAGCGGCGCTATGACAATCTCATCGCCGAGTTGCGTTGCCCCCAGTGCCTGAACACCAATCTCGCCGGGTCCGATGCCATGATCGCCCAGGACCTGAGGCGGGAAGTGCACCGGATGCTGCTGGATGGCAAAGCGGATGATGAAATCCTGGATTTCATGCACGAGCGATACGGCGACTTTATCCTGTACGAGCCTCGTGTCAGCGCCGGCACATTCCTGCTCTGGTTCGGACCGGTTTTTCTTGGTCTGTTAGCTGCCTTTCTCTGGTGGCGTATTGCAACGCAGGAACCCAGGTCGGTTGAAATCAGCGGCGATGAGCAGGCCCGGCTCGCAGATCTTTTGCAGGCTGACCCAAAACAAGAAGACCACTCATGAGCTTTTACCTGGGTGCCCTGGTCCTCGGACTGCTTGCCTGTGCATTTGTTCTCCTGCCGCTGTTGCGACGTTCTGAACAGGCTGGTGACTTGGAACGCAAAGCGCTGAACGTTGCGCTCTACCGGGAGCATGTCTCTGAACTTGCCAGCGAAGAAGACTCGGAGGAACTCGCTCTTGAAGCCCAGAAGGTCCTGCTAAGCGAGACATTGGCTGACGAGGTCAGCGTCACGCGTTCACAGGGAACGCGTAATGTCTTCCTGGTTTCTGCGGTTCTGCTGCCGTTGTTTGCAGCATTGATTTACATGGACTTCGGTTTTGGGCAGGGTGCGATCGGTGACGTGGCACTTACTCAGCAGTTTGAGAGTGTCACTCTTGATGACCGGATTGCCTATCGACGCTTTGTTGGTCAGGTTGAACGTCGAGCCAGTCAAAGACCTGAGGACCCGGATCTCCAGTTTCTGCTGGCGCGGGCATACCTGAATATTGAAGCTTATGCAGAATCCGCTGAGGTGATGAGTGGACTCGTTAAGCAATTCCCTGGTGATCACAACCTGTTATCCCAGTATGCAGAAGTGCTTTATCTTAAAGCCGGTCGCAGGGTTGATTCGGCAGTGGATCGTGCCATTGAAGCGGCTCTGAGATTGAACCCGCATGACGTCAGCATGATGGAGATTCGTGCCATAGGTGCCATGCAGGAGGGTGATCAGCAGACAGCGTTGGGCTGGTTTCAGAAGGCCCTTGCAACGGGAATTACGGGACAGAGGGCGGAGCTTATCAGGCGGGCTGTGGAGCGTATCGGCGCTGTTGAAGCAACCACGATTGATGCGCCGCTCACTGGTCGATCATTAACGGTTGTGGTTTCCAAGCCAGACGGCCTGGAAGTCTCTCAGTCCTCGATGGTATTTGTCTATGCGCGGGCTGTAGATGGACCACCTGCACCTCTGGCAGTCCAAAGGTTCCCTGTGGCTCGGTTACCTGTTGAGATTATCCTGGACGAAACCATGGCCATGGTGCCTGGCATGAGTCTCGCTACTTTCGATGAAGTCATAGTGATTGCGCGGATATCCCAGAGTGGCCAGGTGGCGCCTGCACCGGGTGATTATGAAGCAAGGTCAGGTGTTTTGAATCTCAGCGGAGAGATCGAGCCTGTTGTACTCGACATTGCCCAGATGATCAGTGAATGACCGTTTGTTCGAGCTTTTCCAGATGAAGGCTGACCCGCTGGCCAAGGTCAGATTCACTTACCGACATCCTCAACCAGACTTTTTTTAGTCCCGGGTTATCCTTCAGTTCCACGGCAAGACCCGCAACCAACAACAGCGACTGCTCGTTGTCTGATTGTTCTTCCGCGTGGGTGACTCCCATCTGAAAGGTATGAAAACGGCTGCGTGCCATGGAGGCAAACCGCTTCTGGTCATCAGTTTCCAGGGTGTCTCCGCGGCACCCGAGCTGCCAGACCTGCTGCAGGCTGAGCTTATTGTTCTTCATCGGAAGACGCCTGTTCTGCCTGCTGTTGCCTTCGCTCGCGCAGTGCGGGGTAGATCACGAGGAAAAACAGCCCGAGACCAAACATCAGGCCGAAGAAAACTCCAAATATAATGAATCCCATGGCGGCAGTTTAACGCGTAATCCTGTCCGGGTTGGTGAAAATAATTTACAACCTTTTCAATAGCTTGTAACTTACGCACCATCAATGTGTTGTTGGTGGTGCGCTTTTTGTCGCTGTCAAAAAGAATGCTTGCCACGCTGGCGTTCGTGCTGCTGTTTCCCCTGGCCGGCCAGGCTGACGGCTTCGCCGAGACCTTCGAGCGGGATTATGTGTTACCCCTGATAAAGGATGCTCCGGGAGCTGCGCTGGTCATTGTCGAAAACGGCAAGGTGGTCAGGCAGGAAACCTACGGTGTGCGCCAGGTGAATTCTTCTGATCTTGTTACGTCCGAAACCCTGTTCCGGATTGCTTCGTTGTCCAAGACATTTGCCTCGGCAGCGGCTTCTATCCTGGTGGAAGATACGCCTCTGACCTGGCACACACCGCTCAAGACCAATCTTGCGGACCTCAGATTCAAGCAATCTGACTATGGCGACCAGATCAGCCTTTATCATCTCATGTCCCAGTCAACAGGACTGATGCCTCATGCGTATACCAACCTGATCGAAGAGAACATGTCATTCCAGCGGATCGTGGACCGCCTGGATCGGGTCGATTTTGTCTGCGAACCCGGGCGTTGTTACGGCTACCAGAATGTGGTGTTCAGCCTGGTAGGTGACCTGGTTGAGCGAGAGACTTCGATGCCTTACCAGGACTATGTGTCCCGCCAAATTTTCCAGCCGCTTGACATGAGCCGGGCATCTTTTGGGTACAAGGAATTTATCGAGGACCAGAACCATGCCAGGCCGCATGTCTGGAACGGCAAGCGCTGGGTGTCAGTGAAGCCGACGCCGCATTATTACAAGGTACCACCGGCCGCCGGTGTTAATGCCAGTATTTCGGACCTGACGAGCTGGCTGCTTGCGCAGCTTGGGCAGAACCCCGACGTACTTCCTGAGGATATGCTCGCGGAAATGCACCAGGGTGTGATTAAAACCTCGCGCTACCAGGCGCACTATCCAAAGCGAAAGGCGCTGGGGGATATTTATTATGGCCTTGGCTGGCGCGTGTTTGACTATGGTTCCCAGTCAGGCTTCGTGCACCACGGCGGCTACGTGAAAGGCATGTGCAGTTCGATGGTGTTTCACCGTGAAACCGGAACCGGCATGGTACTCCTGACCAACTCCGAACCACGCGATATCAATCAGCTGGTGCTCGACTTCGCCGAACTCCATGACAAGATGTTCAGAGGTCTGCCTTTAAGAGTTGCCGGGCGCTGACACCTTTGCGTGAGGCGAGGGTATAAAGCAAGCTCCTTCCGTACGACCATCCGGCTGCCGCCTGACGATTTGTGGCAGCGCAAACGGATTCGGACTCACCCCGTTGGGTAGCGCAACACATTCTGGATAGATGGCTTCCAGTTCAGCCAGTGCTTCACTTGCCATGTGATCCATGGCAATGACCTTCTCTGTACCAGACACATCGAGCCTGGCTTCATGGGCGGCGTCATTCACGCTCAGACCGAAATCCGTGAGCAGGGACGTCAACTGAAAGATCGCCGGGAAAATTTTCCTGCCGCCACAGGCCCCCATGGCTGTCATGCTGCCATTCGCGGTTGCGAGAAGAGAAGGACACATGTTGCACAGCGGCCGCCTGCCTCCCAGAACTGAGTTGGGTCCGCCGGGTGTTGGGTCAAACCACATCATGCCGTTGTTCATCAGGACGCCGGAACCCGGCAACATAATCCGGGAACCGAATGCGGACATGATGGTCTGGGTCAGTGAAACCACGTTGCCTTCTGCGTCGGCGACGCAGATATGTGATGTATTACCGGGGACCTTCGTTTCAGGTCCTTCCCCAAGGTTTGCCAGGCGATCAGCGTAGGCGCTGCGCAGCGCCTCCACGTATTGAATATAGGTTTGTGCATCGGGTTGACTGCTTTCAGGCTGGTAGTTCTCCTGCAGTTTTTCCAGTGCATGGATGATGGAAGGGCCGGCAGTCAGTGGGCCTGATACGTAAAATGTATTGCCTCTGTAAGAAGTCGTTAGCGGCTCGCTGATGTCAGCCTTGTATTGCTCGAGGTCCGTCGTGGTTATTTTTGAACCTGTCGCCTGCAGGTCTCGTGTAATGGATTCGGCCAGCGGACCTGAATCGTAAGCATCGGCACCATCTTTCTGGAGTTTTCGGTAGGTGGCAGCCAGGTTCCCCAGGGGTATCCGCTTCAGGTAACCCTCGATATCCGCGACCGGAGGCAGGCCATCGGCGAGATAGGTCTTGCGCGTTTCATCATAGGTATTGAGTGCGCGCGACCACTGGTTGATTTTTTGTGAACTGAACCAGTCAATGGGCAGCCCTGCTTCTGCCTCCCGGCATGCAGGCTCAATGACCTCATGCCATGAGAGTGTCCCGAATTCGCGCAGCGCCAGGTTGATACCGCGGATGTAACCAGGGACGGCAATGGAGAGAGGACCATGGACGTTAACGTCACCAATAACCTTCGGCCAGTTGAACGCGTCGCTGGCATTTTGGCCCTCGCCGGCAAGCGGGTAGTCGTCGCTGGTGGCATCAAACGGTGCCCGCATGCCGAAATCAACTACCTTAACTTCACGGCTTTTAGCCAGGTACAGCGTCATGTAGCCACCGCCGCCGATGCCACTCATCCAGGGCTCAACCACCCCCAGGGCAAGACCGGTTGCTATGGCAGCGTCAACCGCATTGCCGCCCTGTTCCAGGATGCGGGCCCCAATATCTGAAGCAAGATAGTGCTGGCTGGCGACCAGGCCCTTGTCTGATTCGACAGCTGGCTTGGTCACACGCCAGTGTTGCTCGATGGTTCGTCTGGATTCAGTCATCCGGCAAAGCTACGTTAAACCCGGTGGATGCTCAACAATTGTGCGCGCTGGCGGACAAAGGTATGTTGTGAGACCCAAATAACAAACGATCGAGGGAACAACATGAGCGCTGACGGAACCTGGAACTGTACGATTAACTCACCCATGGGTGCGCAACAGGCCACCATGACCCTGTCCACAGAAGGCGGGAGTCTCTCCGGGAAAATGGAAGGAGCCCAGGGGACGCAGGAGTTTTCCGGCGGTTCGGTAGATGGCAATAGTCTCGCCTGGAATGTTGAGATGACGTCGCCCATGCCAATGACGCTGGAGATCAAGGCCGAGGTGGATGGCGATGCGATAAGCGGCAATGTCAAACTCGGCGCGTTTGGCGAAGCAACGTTTTCCGGCACTCGGGCTTAGCCGAGTGCAACGGCGCTTCGCGCCTGGCTGAGGGCTGTTACCGGTACCAGAGTCTAACCGGGGAATTTCACAGGCGGCACAAAGCTGCGTTAAAAACCGGATCGCAATGCTCATGTATTGCCATATACACTCCGCTTACGATCCGGTTTTTGCCTTGCCTTGCACTCACCTGAAAAATTCGACGCGAGGGGCTGAGCGGGCGTTAGCTCTGTTCCAGTAGTTCCACCCAGTTGCCATCGGGGTCCTCTACCATTGAGATGCGCACGCCGGGGCGAACATTCACCAGCTTAACCGGCACCTTGTGTCCTGTAGCTTCGCAGGCAGCAGTCATCTCGTCGAGATTGTTCACCGTAATGGTCCAGTACCTGTAGCCTGTGGCGCCTGCGATACCTCCGGGAGGTGCCTCGGCCGCTGGTGCCTTTTCATGCTCCAGGATCTTGATCAGGCTGTCGCCGCACCATAGCCGATGCATTTTGGTGCCTCCGGGCATGTCCAGGGTCGCTTCGAAGCGAAAGCCCAG
The DNA here is from genome assembly GCA_016779585.1 of Pseudomonadales bacterium. Lineage (GTDB taxonomy): Bacteria > Pseudomonadota > Gammaproteobacteria > Pseudomonadales > Azotimanducaceae > UBA9659. Next base: position 10,195 of record JADHNI010000003.1, on the reverse strand, counting down.
CAGGTCGCGGTAGAACGCAAGCATGGGCTCTGCGTCTTTCGTGATAATGCCAAGGTCAATGGCAGCTTTCTTGATATCCAGTGACATGTGAGTCCTCCCCCGAAAAGCTGGGTTTATCCCATAGTTCTCGTCGATGGACAACTATTCTGGAATTCCTGGACCAGATGCAGCGCGAGCCTCAACTGTGTTAAAACCCTGCTATAGACGTTAAAAAAATTAAGAGGGAACCACCATGCATGACATCGTAATTCGAAATGGCCTGGTTGTGGACGGTACCGGCACTGAGCCCGTGATGGCAGATATTGCGATTGATGGCGACACGATTGTTGCTATCGGAGAGATCAAGGAGAGCGGGCAGAAGGAAATTGATGCTGCCGGCCACATTGTGACACCGGGTTTTGTTGATGTGCATACCCACCTGGATGCACAGATTGGCTGGGACCCCCAGCTGACTCCTATCAGCTGGCATGGTGTGACCACGGCGCTGCTCGGGAACTGTGGTGTGACCTTTGCGCCCTGCAAACCCAATGATCGTGAGTTCCTCGCCGGCATGATGGAAACCGTAGAGGACATTCCCCGCGATGCGATCATGAGCGGTTTGTCCTGGAACTGGGAACACTATGGTGAGTACCTGGATGAACTGGAAACCCTGAACCCTGCTATCAATGTCGCCGGCATGATTGGCCACTGTGCGCTGCGTTATTACGTGATGGGCGAGCGCAGTGTCGATGAGCAGCCGACGGAAGAAGAAAAGAAAGAAATGGCCGAGATTGTTCGCAAGGCTGTTGCTGATGGCGCTGTTGGATTCTCGACCTCAAGATTCCTGGGACACTACATTCCTGATGGTCGCCATGTACCTGGCACCCATGCGGAACACGACGAACTCGAGGCAATAGCCCAGGTGGTTGGTGAGCAGGGTGCACTGATGCAGAACGTCACCAACTTTGGTAGTGACTTCGAAGGGGAAATGGAGCTGATCCGAAAAGAAGCCGGTAAAGCGAGGGTTTTGTTCAGTCACGGTACCGGGCGCAGCTCCAGCTACGGCAACAAGGTTGAGAAACTCATCATGGAGATGCGTGACAACGGGCTTGATGTCAATGCGATAGCGATCCCCCGTTCGTCAGGCTTCGTCACCGGATTGCAGGCCTACCTGCCCTGGCGCGGTGGTGCCTGGAGTGAACTGTTCGATATGAATTTTGATGCGCGACTTGCCGCAATCAGGGATCCGGAATTTGCCGCACGACTGGTTGAGCAGGCGAAGGAAAAGGGGCCGCTCATTTCCGAGGATATGATTTATTACCTGGGTGATGGCGACAGGCCGAACTACGTTGGTGGGCCGGAAGAAAGCCTGCAGGCGGTTTCCGCTGCAAACGGTGAACACCCCGCAGAAACCTTTATTCGTATCTCCATTGAGACGGAAGGCAAGGCACTCTTCACGCTGCGCTTCTTCAACCAGAATATTGATGCCCTGGCAGAAGCGATTTCCAGTGAGTTCTGTATCCCCAGTCTTGGTGATGCGGGTGCTCATGTCAGCCAGATCATGGATTCCGGCTGGGCGACTTTTGTCATGACTCACTGGCATCGTGATACGGGCCTTTTCTCGTTACCTGAAGCCGTACGAAGGCTGACGTCGGCACCGGCTCGAATCATTGGCCTGAAAGACCGGGGTACGCTTGAGCAAGGCAAAAAAGCGGACATCAACGTCATTCAGCTGGAATCGCTGTCAGAACGGATGCCGGAAATTGTGCACGATTTCCCGGGTGGTGCACCTCGCTTTATACAGAAAGCAAAAGGCTACCGCGCGACGCTGTGTAATGGTCAGGTGATCCTGGAAAACGACGAGCTGACTGGTGCAAGTGCCGGTACGGTGCTCCGGCACGCAGGCTGATCAGATTGAAGTGACGAGACCTGCTTCACGCAGCGTCTCGTATACAGCCGGCCGCTGTTTCTCGAGTTCGGCGTTTACTTTCTGGATAGTAAGCTCGGATACGGGCATCTTCAAAGAAGCTTTCGAACAGGACATTGTGGGTAAACCTGAACTGGTAGTGTCCCAGCCAGCCCGCGTCAATGGCCTCAATATAAGCCTCAACCGCTTGCTCATAGTTGCCCAGGACCATGTGGCAGGCGGCATCACCGATACCTTTACCCCTGGGACCCAGGATTTGTGAGTTTTTCTGGTAGTCGAGAAGGCTCGTTGCAAAGTCACGGGCACGCCGGGTTTCCCCGAGTTCATGCAGCGCCAGCATGTAGGGGAAGTTCGGGTCTTCGCCATTGATCTGGCTGGTGTAGTCTGCGTCTGCGAAGTAGGGTCGGGCGTTCTCGATAACCTCTTTTACCAGGGCCCACTCCGCATGGTCCATCAATCCAAACATCAGCCAGAAGGGCAGGTCCGGCTGTTACCTGAGCAGTGCGACCTCGGCTTCTGCGCGTAGTTCAGCGGTCGTCGCGGTAAATGACATTTCCATGTAGGGCAGGAGCTCATACTGGGGGTTGTCGATGGGTACCATGCCGAGGAACTCGAGGAAACTGTCGACATCGTTAAACGCAGGAACATCTGCATCATGATGAAAATTATCGCGCGGTTTTCCAGCTCGACGGTTTTGAGCGCTTCGGCCGCACCCACGAGGTCGTAAGTACTGAGATGTAGACTGGCCCTGACCGAATGATAGAACTCATAGCCAGGGTCGGTGCGAATGAGGCGGTTGACGGTCCGTAGTGCTCCTTCAAAATCACCGTTATCAGCGAGGTGAATCACATGGTTTCCGTTGGCCACGCGGTTCAGTGGATCGAGAGCCCTGGCTTTTTCGATGAGTTCCATACCCCGTTGATGTCGATAATCGGAAGTCCCCTGCTCAATGATCATGGTGGCGTACCACATGTACGCACGCACATTGTTCTCATTCAAGGTCAGGGCTTGCTCGAATGCCGCCTTGGCTTTTTCGTAGCTTTCGGGTTCCAGGCCTTCTTCATCAGAGTAGCAGAGTCCGAGGGCCGCGTAGTAGTCCGAGTTCAGATGTCCCAGCTGCTCTGCTTGGTCGAGATGATCCTTTGCCTTGATCAGTGCTTCCTCCCGGGTGCCGATCTGGTGGTTGTTATTGAGCACCATCTCGGCGACGGCAGCATCGATGTAAGCCGGCGCGTATTCCGGGTCCAGCGTAAAGGCTTCTGTAAAAAGTCCGATGGAGAGGCGGATAGATTCCAGTGTCCTCGTGTAAAGGGCATCCTTGGCGCGCAGGTACAGGTCGTAGGTTTCCGGGTTCGTGGTTGACCTGTCGCTGATCATGACGTTGTCAGACAGCAGGGTAACTTCCATCGCTCGTGTCACCTCTCCGGCGATTTCTTCCTGGACGGCAAAAATATCGATAATTTCCCGGTCATAGGTTTTTGACCAGAGATGGAAGCCATCATCAGCACTGATCAGCTGCGCGGTGATGCGTACCATCTTGCCTGATTTGCGCACACTGCCTTCCAGAATGTGGTCCACATTCAGGTCTTCGCCAATCTGGGTCAGGTTTTCATTTTTACCCTTGTAGAAAAAGGAAGAAGTTCGGCTGGCGACTCGAAGACCAGGGATCTGTGCCAGCAGGTTGAGCAATTCTTCTGACAGACCATCTGAAAAATACTCATTTTCCTTGTCACTGCTCATGTTGACGAAAGGAAGGACCGCGATGGAAGGCCGGGTATCCATTGGCTCCCCGGTGACTTCAACCTCGTCATGGATGGGGGCCGCTGCGGCTGTGATTGCATCAGCCTGTGGTAACTCAGGCCGGTTGAAGTACTCCCAGGCAAAGAAAATCACCGCGACGGACAGCAGGCCGATGATGATGTTGTTGATGCGCTGGCCTGTGGAGTGGCTGATGGAATTATCTGCGTCCACGTCACGCGTTCTTTTGAGCCCCCCCGGGGTAACCTCGAACAACCAGGCAAACACGGCTACAAAAGGCAGTCCCAGCAGGAGAACCGCCAGCACGTAACCGATTACCCTGTCGCTGATGCCGATGGCAGGGAAGAGAATGTCGCAAAGCTGCAGAATGACAAAACCTGCGACAGCCTAAGCCGTCACCAGCTTCAAGACGTTTCTTCTTTTTAGTTCGTCTACTAGAGAGAGGTTGCTACTCATGCGAGTCACTTTGCAATCACTGGAGGATTCTAGCATCTTTCGTTCTCACGATTCGATTCGAGAACAATGATGGCAACTGAACGAAGCTACGATGTGGTGGTCTGGGGCGCGACGGGATTTACCGGTCGCCTGGTTATGGAATACATGTACGGGACTTACGGTGCCGAGGGTGATGTGAGTTGGGCTGTTGGGGCACGTAACGCTGACAAGCTGGCGGCGGTGAAAAAGCAGGTGCTGGGTGACGACAGCGATAAGGTGCCTGACGTCATTGCTGACAGCAATGACGAGGAAAGCCTGAAGGCGCTGGTGACCTCGACCCGGTCGATCTGCACAACTGTGGGCCCTTACGCGAAATACGGTACGAAGCTTGTTGAAGCCTGCGCTGCTCACGGAACCCACTATTGTGACCTGACTGGTGAAGTGCAGTGGATGTACCAGATGATCGAGCAGTTCCATACGATGGCAGAGCAGAGTGGTGCCCGGATTGTCTTCACCTGTGGTTTCGACAGTATCCCGTCTGATATGGGCGTTTTTTACATTCAATCACAGATGCAGGCGTTGCACGGCTCTTACGCACCCAGGGTGAAATACCGGGTGGCAAAATCGGACGGCGGTGTCAGCGGTGGTACTGTGGACAGCCTGATAAACATGATGGAAGAGGCGCGCCATGACCCGAAGATCCTGGACATCATTGCCGACCCCTACGCCTTGAATCCTCCAAACATGCCGCGTGGTGATGATGGTCCTGACCAGACCACTGCGGAATACGACGAGGATTTCAGGCAGTGGACAGCGCCTTTTGTCATGGCGGGCATTAATACACGTGTAGTTCGTCGCAGTCATTCCCTGCTGGGATACCCGTGGGGAGAACATTTTCGATACGATGAGGCCATGCTCATGGGTGACGGCCCCCGGGGTTTTGCCCGGGCCTCCATGGTGGCGGGTGGAACCGGCCTGATCATGAAAGCCTCTGAATTTACCCCGACCCGCAATCTTCTCGGCAGGCTCGCACCTTCACCGGGTGAGGGGCCGTCACGCGAAACCATCGAAAAAGGTTTTTTCGAGATTGAGCTCTTTGCGGCTCACGCGGAAGATCCCGACAAAAACCTTGTAGCTATGGTAACCGGGGACAAGGACCCGGGTTATGGCGCGACCTCGAAGATGCTGGCAGAAAGTGCGGTATGTCTTGCAAAAGATGAGCTGGATACACCAGCGGGCTTGCTGACACCGGCTGTGGCCATGGGTGACAAACTTATCCACAGGCTGACAGAACGTGCCGGGATGACATTCAGTCTGAAAGACCTTTAGCCGGATTCTCGCTTCGTATAAGATTTCAGGCGTTCTTTCTCCCTGATCTTCCTTATTCAATGAAACAGGATTTCGTCCATCTTCGTGTGCATTCAGAGTATTCACTGAGTGACGGGATGGTGCGAATCAAGCCACTGGTAGCGGCCTGTGTTGAACAATCTGCACCAGCGATTGCGATCACAGATCGCAACAATCTTTTTGCCCTGGTGAAATTTTACAATGCGGCGGAAGGTTCTGGTGTCAAGCCGATCATCGCAAGTGACGTCTGGATTGCCGGAGATAACTCCAACGAAGAAGCAACACCCCTGGTGCTGATCGCGCGTACCGACAAGGGTTACCGAAACCTGTGTGAACTCATTTCCCGTTCCTATGGCGAGGGCCAGACGATGGGGCAGGCAACCCTGAAGCGTTCCTGGATCGCCGAGCAGGCGGAGGGTTTGATTGCGCTGTCCGGCGGCAGGGAAGGTGATATCGGTCGCGCATTGCTCGCTGGTAACGTGGAACAGGCGAAACGTCGGTTGCAGCACTGGATGAAGATGTTTCCTGACGCCTTTTACCTGGAACTGCAACGCACGGGTCGGGAAAACGAGGAAGACTACAATGCGCTGGCGGTAAACCTTGCCATTGAGCTGGATGCACCGGTTGTTGCAACCAACGATGTTCGGTTCCTCAACCAGGATGAATTCGAAGCCCACGAGGTCAGGGTCTGTATCCACGATGGTCGAACCCTGGACGACCCCCGGAGAGAGCGTCGCTACACTGACCAGCAGTACCTGAAATCGGCGGCAGAAATGTCTGAGCTCTTCTCTGACATTCCCGAGGCGCTTGAGAACTCCGTCGAAATCGCCAGGCGCTGCAACGTCACAGTCGGCCTCGGCACCTACTACCTGCCGGAGTACCCAGTGCCGGAGGGCTACACCACCGAGTCTCTGCTGAACGAACTTTCCGCACGCGGTCTGAATGAGCGCTTGAAAAAGATTCTCGACCCTGCTGACCCGGAGTTCGCGGACAAAAGACAGCGCTATGACGACCGGCTTGAGTTTGAGCTGGGGATCATCAACAAGATGGGATTCCCCGGTTACTTCCTGATCGTGATGGAATTTATCCAGTGGGCCAAGGATAACGGTGTGCCGGTTGGACCTGGCCGCGGTTCCGGCGCGGGTTCACTGGTGGCCTACGCACTCAAGATTACCGACATTGACCCATTGGAATATGACCTGCTGTTTGAGCGCTTCCTGAATCCGGAACGAGTGTCCATGCCTGACTTCGATATCGATTTCTGTATGGACGGTCGTGACAGCGTGATCCAGCACGTCACTGAACTGTATGGTCGTGATGCAGTTTCACAGATCATTACCTTCGGTACCATGGCGGCGAAGGCTGTGGTGCGTGATGTTGCGCGGGTGCAGGGCAAGCCTTATGGCCTGGCGGACAAACTGTCCAAGCTGATCCCGTTTGAACCTGGCATGACCCTGTCAAAGGCGCTGGAAGAAGAACCGCTGCTGCGGGAATTTATCGCTTCCAGTGAAGAAGCGGACGAGATCATGGAAATGGCGTTCAAGCTGGAAGGACTTGCGCGCAACGTGGGCCGCCACGCGGGTGGTGTGGTTATTGCGCCTACGAAACTCACGGACTTTGTACCAACCTACTGCGACGATGCGGGGGGTGGCCTCATGACGCAGTTTGACATGATTGATGTCGAACAGGCGGGGCTGGTTAAGTTCGATTTCCTGGGTCTCAGGACTCTCACCATTATCGACAATGCGGTTAAAAGTATTAACCAGCGACATGCGGCAGAAGGCCTTGAGCTGGTGGATATCGACAAGATATCGCTTGAAGACGAGGATATTTACAAGGATCTCCAGGCAGCAAAGACCACAGCGGTGTTCCAGCTGGAATCCAGGGGTATGAAGGACCTTATGAAAAAGGTGAAGCCGGTGCGCTTTGCCGACATTGTCGCGCTGGTGGCACTCTTCCGTCCCGGTCCGATGCAGCTGGCGGACGATTTTATCCTGAGGAAAAACGACCCGAACGTAGAGGTTGATTACCTTCACCCGAGCCTTAAGCCGGTTCTTGAAGATACCTACGGGGTCATGCTCTACCAGGAGCAGGTCATGCAGATTGCCCAGATCCTGGCAGGATACACGCTTGCGGATGCGGACCTGCTTCGCCGCGCCATGGGTAAGAAGAAGCCCGAAGAGATGGCCAAGCAGCGAGCAGTTTTCCTCGAGGGCGCCATGAAAAACGGGGTTGAGGAAAAACAGGCGGGCCACATTTTTGACCTGATGGAAATGTTCGCAGGCTATGGCTTCAATAAACCGCACTCGGTTGCCTACGCGCTCATTGCCTACCAGACAGCCTGGTTAAAACACTACTACCCGGCAGACTTTATGGCAGCAGTTCTGTCAGCGGATATGCAGAATACGGACAAGGTCGTGACCAACATCGAGGAGTGCCGGGAAATGCAACTGGCACTGCAGCCCCCGGACGTTAATCGCGGTGAATTCCGATTTATTGCTGATACACCCACGAGCATTGTCTATGGTCTTGGGGCGATCAAGGGCCTGGGAGAAGGTCCCATTGAGTCCCTTGTTGCCTGCCGGAAAAGTGACGGTGCCTTCAGGGATCTCTATGATTTCTGCGAGCGTGTGGATTCGCGCAAGGTCAACAAGCGTGCAATCGAGGCTTTGATCGGCAGTGGCGCACTCGACCAACTGGTAGAGAAAGTGCCGGACGATGTTCCTGACAAAATTGGTTACAAGCGCGCCCTGCTCGCTGCCAATCAGGATGATGCGGTGGGGCTGGCCGAGCAGAAGGCGCGCAATGAAGACAGTGGCCTGACCGACCTCTTCGGCGAGGAGGTGTTCGTTCAGGAAACGGAAGAGGGGCGCTACAATCATTTCGAAGGTTTGCGCTGCCTGTCTTTCAAGGAACGTCTCAACAAGGAAAAAGATTCTCTCGGCCTGTTTCTTACCGGACACCTGGTGGATGACTACAAGGAAGAATTTGACCGGGTGGTCGATTCTCGTATCTCACAGCTGCGTACCGGCCAGAGTGGCGTTATGGTGGGCGGTCTGGTGTTTGCGATGCGCACATTCAAGAACAAGCGTGGTGGTACCAATGCATTCGTGACGCTGGACGATAAAACCGGGCGCCTCGAAGTGAGCATGTTTTCTGATGTCTTCGATTCCGTTCGTGAAAAGCTTCAGAAAGATGCGGTGATCTTCGTGCGCGGTTCAGTAGAGGACGATGACTTCACCGGCGGCAAGAGCCTCCGTGCGACAGAAGTGCTCACGCTGGAAGAAGCCCGGGTTGCCCGTGCTTCCAGCCTGAAACTCGAACTGAACAGCGGAAATCTCTGTGATGATTTTGTGGATGAACTCGCCGGATTGCTGCAGCCATTCAGGCCAAGGGGCCTGGGCGGTTGTCCGGTAGCGGTCAAGATCATCAGTGAGGTGTCGCAGGGTGATGTCATCCTCGGCGACGAATGGCGGGTGATTCCCCATGACGACCTGCTGCAGAATCTGCGCGAGCATTACGGCACCGAGAAAGTGCAGCTGCAGTATGCCTGATGGCTGACACTGAACTCGGCGCGGATTTCAGTTCCCTGGATTCCCCGGACATTAAACGGGTTGTGGTTGGCCTGAGTGGCGGGGTTGATTCTGTTGTGCTCCTGGACGCACTCGTCAAGGCAACCGAACTGCCGGTTGTTGCCCTGCATATTAATCACCATCTTCATGATGAAGCGGATGAAGCCGCCAGTTTTTGTCGTTCAATTGTCTCCAGTTACGCAATCCCGGTTGAGATTCTCGACGTGGAAGTCGACGAATCTGGCAGCATGGAAACCCGTGCCCGTGAGGCACGTTATTCCGCGTTTGATCAGTTTCTCCAGCCTGGCGATCTCCTGCTGCTTGCCCATCACGCGGATGACCAGGTTGAAACAGCCCTGTTCCGCCTGTTCCGGGGCAGCCGGGTGTTTGGTCTCGAAGGTATGCCGTTCCAGCGGAGGCTGGGTGATGCCCGGCTGAGCCGGCCGCTGCTGGCCCTTGGCCGGACAGAAATCCTGGCCTATGCCGAGTCACGGCAGTTGCGTTGGTATGAAGACCCGACCAATGCGGACCTCACGCCGGACCGCAATTTTATTCGCCATGAGCTGCTGCCCATGATCGAGTCCCGTTTCCCGGCTGCCCGAGAGGCCATCCTGGCGGCGGTTTCGGGGGATGCCCGGGCCCGGGAACAGTTGTCCGGGATGTGGGCTGCGCAACTGGAACCTCACCTTGTTGAGCCGGATGCACTTGACCTCGACTGGTTGGCAGAGCTTCCGGAGAGCCAGATGGTTGACCTGATTACTACCTGGATGATGCGTTTGAATGTACCCCAGGTTACCGGCAGGTTTTTGGCAAGCCTGACGGAAAAGATCAGCCGCTGGCAAACCGTTGATGAAACTATTGGCGAGTTCTGCATGCACAGCTTCAATGGTCACCTTTACCTGGGTCGACAATTACCGCATGAAATGCCTGTGACGATGGAATTACAGGATCAGCTTCCGGTGCCTGGCGGTTACATATCTAACAAGCAATTTAAGGGGCAAGGTCTGCGCAAAGGCGATTATGAGATTCGTTATCGAGCCGGCGGAGAGAAACTGAAAGTTCGTCGAGGACGAACCCTGAAAAACCTTTTCCAGGAGCAGGCGGTCCCTCCGTGGTTGCGTGACCGGGTTCCGCTGATTTACTCGGGCAGTGAACTGGTGGCTGTCGCGGGTCTCCC
>JADHNI010000057.1 GCA_016779585.1 Pseudomonadales bacterium | reverse complement strand
GGATGTCGTGACCCTGTTGTTTCGCCCAGAGCATACCGATAGCGGCAATTGAGGTATCCCAGATTTTCTTGGTGCCGTAGAGTGTGAGGCCACGCAGCTCAGCATATCGGCGGGTGTCCTTATAGGCGTACTTCACCGCCAGCCACTGCCTTGGTGACCGGTTACTTTCAACCTTGCCGGACCTGTTTTTCTTTGCCGTACCCAGGTAACTCCCGATGTTCAGGGTCAGCGGATACCAGTCGATCTCAATCCCGAATTCCTGCTCCAACTGGTAGGTCGCGTCTTTCGCTATGTAGGCGTAGGGGCTCTTGTAATCGATATAGACCTTGAGTTCTTTCATGCTGCCTCACTCTTACGCTCCTGAAGCTACTTGCCTGTTCGTGCCAGGTCAATCTGGTACTCCAGCGCAATTTGATTATGCTGCTCTCATGGATCCACTAAGCCAGGGATCGCTCGGCGCGACACTCGCGCAAAGCGGCAGCAACAGAGAAAAAATCAAGTCCGCCACCCTCCTGGGTTGCTTCGGGGGGCTGGCGCCTGACCTGGATATCCTGATCTTTTCTCCAACCGACCCGCTCCTCTTCCTGGAGTTTCACCGACAGTTCACGCATGCACTGATATTCATCCCGCTGGGAGCGCTGCTGGTTGCGGCAGTTTTACATCGTTGGCTTGGCAAGGGGCTCAGCTTCAGGGAAAGCTACCTGTTCTGCCTGCTGGGTTACGCGACCCATGGCATCCTGGATACCTGCACCACCTATGGCACCCAGCTACTCTGGCCCTTCTCGGATATGCGGGTTGCCTGGAACAACGTTTCTATCATCGATCCGATTTTTACCTTCCCGATACTGCTGCTGATTGTCTTCGGTGTCGTCCGCCGCAATCCCTGGTTTGGTCGAACAGCACTTGCCTGGGCACTCATTTATCTCTCGTTCGGTATTTACCAGCGGGATCGCGCGGTGGAAGCTGGATACGAACTGGCCCGGAGTCGCGGCCATGAACCGGTGCGACTTGAGGCGAAGCCGGGCTTTGCGCAGCTTCTCCTGTGGAAGGTTGTCTACGAAACTGAATCACACTTTCATGTCGATGCCGTGCGCGTCGGCACAGACACTCGCTTCTACCCTGGAGATCAGGCGGAAGTCCTGGACCTGGATCGTCACTTCCCATGGCTTGATCCGGCGTCGCAACAGGCAACAGACGTCGAGCGATTCCGCTGGTTCTCCAACGACTACCTGGCGCTGGACCCAAGCGTGCCAAACCGGATCATCGATGTTCGCTATTCCGTGGTACCCAACGAAATTGATGCACTCTGGGCGATAGACCTGGACCCCGGCAAGGGGTCCGAAGAACACATCAACTGGATTTCACTCAGGCGCAGCGACTCTGCACAGACAGATCGCTGGTGGCGAATGCTGACGGAATAGATGCATGTCAAAAGGCAGGTTCGATAACCCGTTAATTGCCGCACTAAGCGGGTTCTTTGACCTCTTCCGCGCCCAGCCCCTCGCGGCACGCCTGACGTCGGAAGATTCGTTCTCGGGCAGGACAGTCATCGTCACCGGCGCCAACTCGGGGCTTGGCTACGCCCTGGCGCAGGAAGCCGCCTCACGGGAGGCGAAGGTGATTGCCTGTGGCAGACGCCAGCTCGAACAGACCCTCACCAGTATCAGTGAGAAGGTGCCCCAGGGTGACGTTTCCACCATGTTACTCGACCTGTCTGACCTCGCATCCATTCACGAATTCGTCGACAACCTGAAAGCGAACAGCGTCAAAGTAGATGTGCTTTACCTGAACGCTGCGACCACATTGCCTGAAGCGAGGCAATTACCGAATGGGCAGGATGAAATGTTCTTCGTGAATTACCTGGCCAACTTCATTCTGGTCAACCTCCTGATCGAGGCGGGCTGTCTCGCCGATGACAGGCAACCAAGGATCGTTTTCATATCGTCAGACTCACACCAGGGCGCCTCGGAAATCGACTACGATGAATTCGGCAGGTTCTTCAGCTATGGCGTTTCCAAAGCCATCAACAACTACAGCTACTTCAAACTGGTCTTGAACACCTTCGCCATCGAACTCTCGAGGCGACTGAACCCTGGGACAGTGGTCACCCAGGTAAACGTCATATGCCCGGGACCAGTCAACACCAACATCATCAAAGAAGCACCCTTCCTGCTTCGGATCATGTTGCGCGCTATCTTTACCGTCGTCTTCAAATCACCGGAGAAAGCTGCACTGCCGGCCATCTACCTTGGTGTTTCACAGGATTTTGAAAACAGAAGCGGCGAGTACCTGCACATGTTCAGGGAGAAGCAAATGGATGAGAAGGTCTACCGACCTGATGCGGGCGCAAAACTCTGGGAAGAATCGATGCAGCTGTGGCAGCAGCTGGAAGCGAATGTCAGCCGTAAGATTGCATCGGGAAAAGCGTGATGCCGTCGTTATCTGTCCGGGTGATCCGGATGCTGCAGTTATCGGCCAGCCATACATCGCTGCTATTTCCGATGCGCACTGATTCACCGACCATCGTGCGGTTATTCACCACAGTGCCGTTCGCACTGAGGTCTTTCAGGCAGAGCTCATGTCCCCGGTCGAGGAACAGCTCGCAATGGAGCCGGGAAATCGTCGGCTCACAGATTCTGATATCGCAGTCCTTTGCCCTTCCAATCGTCAGTGGAAGTTGATCCTCCCTGATCGCCACACTGATACCGTTTCCCAGCTCAATTTTGGCAATTTTCACTAGCAGGTCTTTTTAGTCAGTTTGCTTAAACAAGTTTTAGCCGAAGATACAGGCAGTATCAACTACCTCCTATCCGGATCAGTAGACCATCGGGTCTATGTTTTGACCCTAGGTCATATCAGACTCACACTCTTCCACCAGATAAGAGCGCATGTAACGCATGTCAAAAATTTTCTCTTCGTCCTCACGGATTTCTGCAACAACCTCGGGCTGGCTGAGCGCCTGGCCACAGGCTTCAAACGTTTCCTGGTCGGGATACCAGATTTCCAGGAATACATCGTATTCGGGATCGCGCATCTCACCATCCCTGTCCCGGGTCGGATTGGTAAACCGGCGAATATATCGCGTCGCGTAACCGGCCAGGTATTTTTCACCGAGCAACTTATGCGTGGTTTCATAGTATTCACGAAATTCGGGAATGGTCATTCCCGGGCGCCGTTTCATTGGCATAACGAGCTTAATCAAAGTGCCCCCTCCCTTTCTTGTTATTAAGAGCAATCTCGTTGAGAGTATACTGCCTGAAATATCAAGTACGATAATACCTACAATAACAACAGGAACTTTGAAGATGGCTCACACAGGTCAATGCCTCTGCGGCGAGATCAAATACGAATTCCCAAATGCACCTGCCATGTCAGGCGTATGTCACTGCAGGAACTGCCAGCGCCAGGCCGGCTCTGCCTTCTCAACGCTTGCGGGCGTACCCAGGGCAGAGTTCAGCATGACCAGCGAGCCAAAGCTGTATACCGATTCAGATACCGACAGCGGCAACACGGTAGAGAGGTATTTCTGTGGTAACTGCGGTTCACCCATCTATTCCGCTCTACCCGGCCAACCGGACATGCTGTTCCTGAAAACCGGCACACTTGACGACACTTCTGGGTTCACGCCCATGTTCCACGTATGGTGCAGCACAAAACAGAACTGGGTAGAACTGCCGGAGGGTGTTCCCCAGATGGAGAAACAAAGCTAAGCAATCAGTCAGGAGAAAATCGTGAAGAATTTCAAAGGCAAGACTGCCGTCATTACCGGTGGCGCCAGCGGGATCGGTCTGGCCCTGGCAAATGAAGCAGCTGATCGACAGATGAATGTGGTACTGGCAGATATCCAGGAAGACGCACTGAAGGCTGCGGTCGAACATTTTGAGTCTCGCCAGACCCAGGTTCTGGGCGTGGTTACCGACACCAGCATTAAAGACTCAATTGAAAATCTCTACCAGGAAGCCACTGAGAGATTTGGCAATATCCACCTGCTGTTTAACAACGCCGGGGTAGTTAACGGCGGCGCCCCGGTTCCCGTCTGGGAACTGCCGGAACAGGACTGGAACTGGGTGATGGGCGTCAATTTCTATGGCGTGCTCTATGGTGTGCAGACCTTCGCGCCACACATGGTGGGCCATGGTGAAGAAGGGCACATCGTGAATACTGCCTCTATCGCTTCTTTTATCCCCGGCAGCTATCCCTATGGAATCAGCAAGTACAGTGTCATCATTTTAAGCGAAGCCCTTGCCTTTGACCTCGAGGCATCGTCCGGGAACATTGGCGCCTCAGTTGTCTGCCCTGGCTGGGTCAACACAAACATCGGTGATGCCGAAAGGAATCGACCCGATGCGTTCAGGAGCGCGGCTAACCCTGCAGGTGCCGGACTGGGTATCAACGAACTCCTGGCCGGCAGCAAGTCGCCGGAAGATCTCGCAGCACACGTCTTTGAATCGGTGGAACAGGACCGCTTTTACATCTTCCCGCACAGTGGCTGGGACTACCTGGTGACAGAGCACGCGGAAGCGATGGTCAAGCGGGAAGGTCCGTACCGATTTGATCTCCAGGCACACATCGCAACTCGTGCTGAGGGCAAGGACATTTAGCGTTACACTTGGGCATGCTGTTCAGCACCTGAGGGGGAGAAGTTGTGTCTGCAGACGGTTTATCGAATCAGGAGATTCGCAGAATCCTGGATGACTGCCGGACCATTGCCATGGTGGGACTTTCCGGAAACTGGTATCGCCCCAGTTACTTCGCCGCCAAGTACCTGCTGGATCATGGCTACAGGGTGATCCCGGTCAATCCAAACTACGAGGAAATCCTGGGACAGAAGTGTGTCCCGGATCTCGGCGCCATTGACGAGCCCGTCGACGTTGTTGATCTCTTCCAGAGAACCGAGCTGGTACCGCAGTTTGTTGAACCTGCCGCGGCCATGGGGGCAAAAGTTCTCTGGATGCAACTGGGTATCGTCAATGAAGAAGCTGCCTGGGCAGCGAAGGACAAAAACCTCACGGTGGTCATGGATCGCTGCATGAAAATTGAATACGCGAGATTGTTTGGTGGACTCACCTGGTCCGGTGTCAATACGGGCGTTATCAGTTCAAAACGACCCCGGCGGGTTGTGTAACCGCGGACGGAAAAAAGATGGCTGATCACGAATACGATTTCGAAACCCTGTGCCTGCACGCGGGGCAGATACCGGACCCGGCCACGGGCTCGAGGGCTGCACCCCTTTACCAGACAGCAGCCTATGTCTTTGATGACACCGACCACGCAGCCAGCCTGTTCAACGCTCAGACCTTCGGCAACATTTATACCCGGCTTTCAAATCCCACGACAGCCATGTTTGAGGAACGCATGGCTGCACTGGAAGGGGGCCGCGCAGCACTCGGGGTAGCTTCTGGCCTTGCGGCACAGATGACTGCACTACTCACTCTGCTGTCTTCAGGTGACGAGATCGTTTCAGCCAGCACACTCTATGGCGGCACCTATTCCCAGTTCGAGGTGAACTTTCGTCGTATGGGTATCAGCACCACGTTTGTTGATCCCGAGGATCCTGAAAATTTCCGGGCTGCGATCAACGACAAAACTCGGGTTGTGTACATCGAGACTATTGGCAACCCCCTCGGCAACCTTATTGATATCCAGGCTGTTGCCGATATCGCCCACGAGAACGGAATCCCTCTCATGGTCGACAATACGTTTGCGTCCCCCTACCTGTGCCGTCCCTTCGAGCACGGCGCAGATATCATTGTACATTCGGCCACAAAGTTTATCTGCGGTCATGGCACGTCAATCGGCGGCGTAATCGTTGAATCCGGGAAGTTCCCGTGGGACAACGGCAAATTTCCGGAGATGATTGAACCCTCAAAGGGTTACCACGGTATTCGTTTCTACGAGACTTTTGGTGACTTCGGCTATATCACCAGGTGTAGACTGGAAACGCTGCGTACACTGGGCCCCAGCCTTTCGCCGTTCAACGCGTGGATGTTCCTGCAGGGCCTTGAAACGCTGCATCTGCGCATGGAACGTCACGTTGAAAACGCGCAACGAGTCGCCGAGTTCTTAAACGGCCACGATGCCGTCAGCTGGGTCAAGTATGCAGGCCTGCCAAAAGATCCCTACGCGCCACTGGCCAGCAAGTACCTGCCAAAGGGGGCCGGCTCCATCCTGACCTTCGGCATCCATGGCGGACAGGCAGCTGGTGTGAAGTTCATAGAAAATGCTGAGTTCATGAGCCACCTTGCCAATGTCGGCGATGCCAAAACCCTGATCATCCATCCTGCTTCAACAACGCACAGGCAGCTCACTGAGGAGGAACAGGTGGCAGCCGGCGTTTCGCCGGACATGATCCGGATCTCTGTCGGCATTGAGTCCATCGACGATATTCTCTGGGACATCGACCAGGCACTTAAGGCGTCACAGTCAGCATGAGTAACCGCCCCTTTCGAATGTTCGACCATGAACGCGACATCAAGGCCGTGCAGCGAATCTGGATCGAGTGCGGCTGGATTGATGACGAAGATGAAGAAAAGGAAATCGTCTCAGACTTCTTCCGCCACGGTGAAACAGAAGTGGGTACCATTGATGGTGAAGCTGAGTGTTCGGTTCACTGGACTGACGGGCGCATCCGGTACCAGGATGAAGTCCTTGATCTCGGCGCCGTCACTGCAGTCACCACCTCGCACGTGGCCAGGAAACTGGGATACGCAAAGGTTCTGACAGCAAGGTCGCTGGCAAGGCAGTTTGAAGCCGGCAAAGCGATCAGCGCGCTGGGCATGTTCGACCAGGGCTTCTATGACAAGGTCGGCTACGGGTCAGGACCTTACGAAAATCTCGTGCAGTTCGACCCTGCATCACTGAAAGTTAGTTACCCATTCAGGCCGCCAAAACGAATCACTGCTGACGACTATAAGCAGGTGCACAAGGCATTGTGCAATCGTCGAAAATTCCACGGCGCGGTTGACCTGCACCCTGCTGAATCCGTTAGCTTTGAGCTTCGATGGACAGATAAACCTTTTGGACTCGGGTATTTCGATGGCCCTGGCGGCAGCCTGAGCCACTTCATTTGGGGTGAGCGCAAGGATGAACACGGCCCCTACGAGATTTCGATTCGAGCCTACCAGACCACGGAACAGCTGATGGAGCTTCTGGCACTGATTAAGTCACTAGGCGACCAGATCAGCAGCTTCAGCACCGTCGAGTTCGGCGAATTCCAGCTTCAGGACCTGATTTCCCAGCCATTCAGGACAAGGCGTGGCACCAGCGGCGGCAAACATGCCCAACTGCTCGAAGCCTGCGCTTTCTGGCAGGTGCGCATACTCGATCTTCAGGCCTGTCTCGCCAGGACACACCTCCCTGGCCCCGGTATCAGGTTCAACCTGGAGCTGACTGACCCGGTTTCCGGAGTCCTGGGCGGCGACATGCCCTGGCAGGGTGTCGCTGGCGACTATGTGATTGATTTTGGTGAAGAAAGTAGTGCAAAGCCTGGGCGCGAAAAAGGTCTTCCTACCCTGAAGGCATCGGTAAATGCATTCAGCCGACTCTGGTTTGGTGTGCGTCCTGCCTCGGGTCTGGCCATCACGGATGACCTGCACGCTGACGGAAACCTGCTGAAACAACTGGACGTCGCCGTGAGGCTTCCGAAACCCCATTTGGGGTGGGATTTTTAGCATTTGGCATTTGGCATTTGCTAACTTCAAGCTATACTGCAGTGCAACAAAACCCTGAACCTTGTTGGGAAATTACATGCCTTCAAAATCCACTGCCTCTGAACTGTCCCGTCTCGAGAAAGCCATGGCTGAGGCCACCTCCTATAAACAATGGCAGGAACTTGCCAAAGAACATGACTATGCCTCTGGTGCAGAAGAGTGGAAAAGAAGAGAAAAATCAAACAGTTATGATCATGCAAACATCCGCTCGCGGCTGAGCAGCCTGCGTGATCTGCGCGCCCGCCAGGATTACAGCGGCCTGCTGTTTGCGCTGAACGAGGGCATCCATGGTAACCAGGGTGGTATGGGCAAAACCAAACTCTATGAAAAGGCGAGGTTCGGCACCAAGCACCTGATCGAAGAATATGTGGATGAACTGGTCAGCGCCCTGCACCTGATCAACGATCTTCCGGAAGACGTGGTTTCGAAATCAGACAAGTCAGACTTTTTCCATCGTGCCAGTCTTTGTTTTGGACGCTCAGCCCTGATGTTGAGTGGTGCCGGTTCGCTTGGTCATTTCCATGGCGGCGTCGTAAAAACCCTGCTGGAGCATGACTTGCTGCCAGACGTAATTTCAGGATCCAGTGCAGGCTCAATTTTCGCCGCGATCCTCGGTACCCACACCGATAAAGAACTGAAACTGTTGTTTCGCAAGCGAAACATCATGTCGAACGCGCTGATTTCTCCTGAAGACGAACTCGTACAGATAGATTCCGCCCATGTGCGGATGATGCTCGAAAGTACCATTCCCGATATGACATTCCAGGAAGCGTACGAGAAGACCGGACGCAAGATCAGTGTCACGATTGCACCGGCAGAGGAGCACCAGACGTCACGGCTGATGAACGCCGTGACTTCACCTAACGTCTTTATTCGATCAGCGGTGCAGGCTTCCTGTGCCGTTCCCGGCGTTTTTGCGCCAGTCATGCTAATGGCCAAGAATGTATACGGTGAAACTCAGCCCTACCTGCCGAACCGGCGCTGGGTTGATGGCGCCGTTACCGATGACCTGCCGGCAAAGCGACTCGCGCGGCTCTACGCGGTAAACCACTACATTGTGAGCCAGGCGAATCCGCTGGTTCTTGCCATGAATACTATCGAGAACAACCCGCTGTTGCCGGAACCCTGGAAGAACATCATGCGTTACTCAACGCACGAATGGTTAAAAACCAGTGAACAGTTGTCCCGGCGCTACCTGCGTGCCGTTCCGGAAGTCGGTCGAGCCATGAGCATGTTCTATTCTGTGGTCGCCCAGGACTACAAGGGCGACATCAACATTGCACCAAGCTTCAGCTATTTTGATCCGCGCAAGCTACTGGCACAGCTGAGCCAGGATGAAATAGACATGCTGATGCTGGAAGGTGAACGTGCGACCTGGGCCCGGCTTGAGCAGATTCGAATCAGCTCAAAGATTGGCAAGACCCTGGATGACATCCTGGATGATCATGCGTTGCATGATGTCAGGACCACCTACAAGAAGCGCACTGCGGCTGCGAAATAAACTGATAACAATTCGCAGCCGACTTTCCGACCGGCGCCAGGGTCTTAACGCGAGCTGACCTAGCGCTGTCTTTCCGCGTAGCGTTGCGTGGGACGTGAACCGTTTTCGTCGTACAGATCGAATTCCTCGATCACGTCTTCAACCCACTGGATGGTACCAGTGCGTGACATCAGGTCATCCTGCATCAGCAGCGATGTCGCGGCACGTCCAACCAGGAGCGGTGTCTGCGACTGGGACAGATCCATTTCACGCTCCTCTGCGGCATCCTGTATGAACTCTGTTGCCACTGAACCCGGGTACAACACAACGGCAGGGATACCTTTCGGTTCCAGCTCAATGGCCATATCTGCAGTCAGTCGATCCAGGCCCGCCTTGCCCGCGCCGTAGCTGCTTGAAAAGTGATAGCTCTGACCACCCGGCGATGAGACGTTCATCATGCGGGCGTAGTCACTCTTGAACATCCACTGGGCGGCATGCCAGCTCGCGACATAGTGCGCTCGCAGACCAATACCTACCTGGTCATCCCAGACCTGAATCGGATGATCCCAGTAACCGCCACCCCATGCAGGGGGATTCGGAATCTTGTAGACATTGTTGACCAGGATATCGATCCGCCCGGCCTCTTCACCGATCTGTCTGAACAGCGCCTCGATATCGTCATCATTGCCATGATCACACTGGATAGCACGTCCCTCACCACCAGCCTCGGTAACGAGACGTGCCGTTGTATCAATCGTTCGATCGCCATCACCTGTTGAGCGACCTGTTGAATAAACGGTGCAACCTTTTTCACCCAGCGCAATCGCAATACCCTTGCCGATACCACGGCTGGATCCAGTTACAACTGCTATCTGCCCTTTCAAATCATCCACGTTAAACTCCCGATTTCGTTTCCTGAACTAGTTCCAATAAGGGGGCAAGCATACGCAAGCAAGCAGACTTGCGCCATCCCGAACAGACGTTACACTTTGCCATCATGGACATGATCGACTAGGAAATTAACCGCCTGAAAACGCGTCAGCAGGAACTGACATCGCGTATCATCCCTGATTTCGAGCACCGCACCCAGGTACTGTATGCGCAGATTCTGCCTATGGCGAAAGAATCAGCTGAGCGGGAACACCTGGAGGAAGAGTACGCAAAACTCAGCAAGGAGCTCACTTTGCGCAGTGATGAACTGATCAGTATCCGCCACCAGATCGAGCACCTGGAAGCCGAAAAAAACTTCCGTCGCTAGCCAGCGGTCATCGCACTCGCCGGAACAGCGCCAGGTCCAGCAGGGACGTCAACGCAAACAGCATCAAAGCCAGGAGCAGCCTTGGATCTGAAAGGTAAATCAGGTTCTCAAGAGGATAGGCAATGGTTTTTGTCAGTGCTGCTGTCTTGAAATCATGCCTGCCCTGGAAAGCCGGGTTCGCCACAATTTCCATCAGGTCCCGTCGACTTCGATAGCGCATCAAAGCACCCTGGTCCCATTCCCAGACATTAAAACCCTCGGCATTCTCTATGCCCACAACATCCATCGAATCAAAAATGGGACGACCCGCGTACACAGGGTGACAGGCCCGTTTGAGCAGAGCGGGCCACATGTACTGCATGTAGAGTTCCATGAGCTCCTGGGCAGAGGCGTTTTCCGGCGCCCCTTCCACAACCGGCGGGTGTTCATTCAGGTCGATGTTATTCAGCATGATGAATTGCCGGCCCGTATCGTTCGCCATAAAAGTTCGCAGGCGCTCTACCCTCTCCGGATCGAACCCGGCGTTTGTCAGTCCTTCAGAAAAATGCTCAATTTCAGCCTCTGTCAATGGACCCTCGGTATTGGTGTACCACCAGGTAAAGGCCAGGTAAAGGAGCAAAGGAATCATCCAGAGAATGGTTCTTGTATTCATGAGCTTCACTCTACCTGCCGCAATTGTGAAATTGAAACTGCTAAACTGTCGTCATGATGTCCTTTGCGCTACTCATTGTTGGCCTGTTCCTACTGCTTGCAGGCGGTGCGGCATTGGTAAGAGGTGCATCGGGAATTGCTGAATCCTACGGAGTATCACCACTGGTGGTTGGCTTAACGGTGGTGGCCTTCGGCACCAGTGCACCGGAGCTTGTTGTGAACATCATCGGCGCTTTAAAAGGTGAGACCGATATCGCCTTCGGTAACATCGCCGGATCTAACCTCGCCAACCTGGGACTGGTTCTGGGATCAGCAGCAATCATTACGCCCATTGCGATCGAAGGTCAGATTATCCGCAGAGAGCTGCCCCTGCTTCTTCTCGCAACCACCATGCTCATGGTGATGACGCTGGATTCCTTCCTGAAGGGTTTTAACCCAATCCTGGATCGATCCGACGGATTAATCCTCCTGCTCACATTCGGTGTTTTCATCTACATCATGGTGATGGACTTCGTGCGCCAGCGGTCGGATCCATTGCTGACGTCTATCGGCAGTCACTCACCCATGCTGGAAAAAGCCAATGCTCATGACTGGATGTTTGTCGCAGGCGGCATCATCGGGCTTACACTCGGAGGTGAATTGAGTATCAACAACGGCATCCAGCTGGCAGAGATCCTCGGTGTCACCACCACTGTTGTCGGTATCGCCGTTATCGCAATCGGTACAAGCTTGCCGGAACTGGTGACATCCATCATCGCAGCCATGCGCAAGGAGGCAGACCTGTGTGTCGGCAACGTGATCGGTTCAAACATTTTTAATACGCTCATGGTACTGCCTGTCAGCGCACTGGTGTATCCCTTATCCATTCCACCGCGGGGCACGACAGATATCATCGTCACATTTGTGTTCGCAGCCGCGCTGATCCCTGTGTTCATTTTCCGCAACAAGGTGATGAGCCGTCTTTCCGGCGGGCTGTTTCTTGCCGGCTATGTTGCCTACATGATTTTCCGGGTCTCGACGTCGTCGCCCGCTTAGTGGCACACTGCCAAGACCACTTAGCGTTTAAGCTCCCCTATCCAAAGAACAAGTCACATGAGTGAAGTTTCATGAGCGAAGCAACAGACATGGATGTGAGCAGCATCCCTCTCGACCAACTGGACGTCAGCGACCCCACTCTCTACGAAAACGACTGCTGGCAACCCTATTTCAAGCGACTGCGCGAGGAAGCGCCGGTTCATTACATCGAAGACAGTTCAACTGCGGGTTCTTTCTGGTCTGTCAGTTCACACGAACTCATCAAGCAGGTGGACACCAATCACCAGGTCTTTTCATCCGAGATAGCCGGCATCTCCATAGCTGACCCCCCCGAGGATGAAGAAGAGCGGGAAAAGCTTGTAGCAATCGAGAATTTTATTTCGATGGATCCACCCGGTCATGACGTGCAGCGCGCGACTGTGGCGCCGTCTGTTGCACCCAGTAACCTTGCCAACTTCGAGCCGCTGATTCGTGAACGAGTCATTGATATTCTCGAGCACCTGCCGGTTGGAGAGTCATTCAACTGGGTAGACGAGGTATCCGTCGAACTCACAGCACGCATGCTGGCAACACTATTCGACTTCCCCTATGAGGATCGACGCAAACTGATCTACTGGTCCGACATCACGACCGCAGTACCCCAGTTGACCGGCGACGACGAAATGGACATGGAACAGCGCAAAAATGACCTGATGGAATGCGCAGCGACGTTCATGAATCTCTGGCAGGAACGTGCTGCGGCAGAACCAAAGTTCGACCTGATCTCGATGCTGGCCCATGGTAAGGACACCAGGGACATGATCGAGAATCCTATGCTTTTCCTTGGCAACGTGCTGCTGTTGATTGTTGGCGGCAACGATACAACCAGGAACAGTATCTCTGGGGGCGTGATCGGTTTGAACCGATTCCCGGATGAATACCAGAAGCTGCGTGACAATCCCGGTCTAATCCCCAACATGGTTGCCGAAATGGTCCGCTGGCAAACGCCTGTCATCCATATGCGACGAACCGCCAACCAGGATTTTGTACTTGGTGGAGAGAAAATCAGCGAAGGCGACAAGGTTGTCATGTGGTATCTGTCAGGCAACCGGGATGAGAGTGTTTTCCCGGACGCAGACAAGCTGATTATCGATCGCAGGAATGCCCGGGCGCACGTGGCGTTCGGCTTCGGGATTCACCGCTGCATGGGCAATCGCCTGGCCGAGATGCAACTGCGCATCCTCTGGGAAGAAATCATGAAACGGTTTGACAGGGTGGAGCTGGCTGGCGAAGTGAAATGCCTGCCGAACAACTTCATTCGCGGTATCGCAGAGGTGCCGGTCATTCTGCATCCGAAGACCAGCAACCTGCCTTAATGCAACAATAAAACAGGTGGGGACAGTTTACTTCGTCGTCCGAAGTAAACTGTCCCCGATATTTTTCCCGTTTGATCAGACTTTTTGGATGATCGTGCCGGTGCCGAGCCCACCGCCGCAGCACATTGCGATCAGCCCATACTCACCACCACTTCGGTGCAGCTCATGTACGGCCTTGGTGGTGAGGAAACAACCGGTTGCACCGAGCGGGTGTCCCAGCGAAATCGCGCCACCATTCGGATTGACCTTTGCCATATCAGCACCCACGGTTTTTGCCCAAGACAGGACAACAGAAGCAAAGGCCTCGTTAATTTCAAACACATCGATATCATCAATGCTGAGACCGGTTTTCT
Source organism: Pseudomonadales bacterium (assembly GCA_016779585.1). Classification (GTDB taxonomy): domain Bacteria; phylum Pseudomonadota; class Gammaproteobacteria; order Pseudomonadales; family Azotimanducaceae; genus UBA9659. Next base: position 8,563 of record JADHNI010000057.1, on the reverse strand, counting down.
TGAGCATCTTCTCTGTTGCAGGAATCGGACCTTCCAGCATCAGTACCGGGTCACAACCCACCAGTTCAGCATCAACAACTTTTGCCAGGGGTTTCACTCCGAGTGCTTCCGCCTTGGACGCTGTCATCATCAGCACCGCTGCGGCACCATCGGCGATCTGGGAAGAGGTCCCCGCGGTGTGAATACCATCTTCACGCGCTACCGGCTTCAGTTCAGCCAGGGCTTCAAGGCTGGTATCACGGGGTATCTCGTCCCTGTCGAAGATGAACGTTTCATCCAGGCGGTTACCCTCTTCATCAAACTTGTTGACCTCGAGTGGGATGATCTGCGAATCAAAGTAACCACCGTCTACAGCGACCTTGGCGCGCTCCTGCGACTGCAGGCCAAAAGCATCACTGTCGGCACGAGTCACCTGGTATTTTTCCGCCATGCGCTCAGCGCCTTCAAACTGGCTGGTGAACTCGTAATGTTCAAAATAGGAACGGGAAACTGGCTTGCCCAGTTCCGGCTTCAAACCCACCGCATCGGAACCAACCGGCAGGCGAGTCATATTTTCGACGCCACAGGCAATGACACAATCCGCCATCCCGGAGCGCAGCATGCTGGTTGCCAGGTGAACCGCTTCCTGTGATGAACCGCACTGGCTGTCGATCGTGATACACGGTGTGCTTTCTGCGCCGCCATGTGACAACCACGCGGTTCGCGCGACATTCATGCCCTGTGCACCCAGTTTGTTGATGCATCCGCCGATCACCTGGTCAACCTCTTCCGAGGCCACGTTACTGCGTTCCAGCATTTTCTGCATGACAGTTCCAAGCGTATCTGTGGGATGCACCAGGCCGAGAGAACCTTTTTTCCTGCCGACCGCTGATCGCGCGGCATCTACAATGACGACTTCTTCCATAACGAATTTTCCTGTGTTTTGTGAAGAGTTTGGGTAAAAGTGTGGAGTGAAAAACGGGCTCTATTGTGCCACAGTCGGCCACCATGAAAACCATCGTCATCTGTACCAATTTCCGCCCATTCACGACCCAGCCAAGCTGCGCCCAGCGAGGCAGCAAGGAACTCGCGGACTGGCTGGAGCAGGAAATTGAATCGAGAGGGCTGGACGCAAGGGTCGATCGGTCAGTGTGCCTCGGCCATTGTATCAGTGGCCCGAACGTTCGCCTGCTCGGAGAAGAATTCTGTCACTTTGCCGACAGGGAAAAGCTGATACCGCTGCTGGATAGCCTGCCGGAGAAGCCAGCGGATCGATGAACGACGTCACTGAGGTTCCCAGTCCTCCCCGTCATAAAACCAGGCTGACTCAAGGATAAGCTCCCCTGCAGAGAAACCTGCATGAAATTCGTACAGGCAGCTTTCCAGTGTCCAGCCATCATCGGTATCAAAATACCGAAGCTCCCGGTCCAGGATTTCAATCTCCAGATCGACACTTTCACCCGGCTCCACGGTCAGTCGACCAAAACCTTTCAGTTCCTTGTCAACGCGCAGCACATGAGAATCAGGGTAACGGACATAAACCTGGGGTACGGTGTCACCCACTCGATCACCGGTATTGGTCACCGTCACAGTAAGCAGGAAACCGGCTTCGGTTCGCTCTGCCTGCAGCCCATCCATGGAAAACCGGGTATAGCTGAGACCGAATCCAAAGGGAAACTGCGCTTTCTCACCTTCACGATCCAGGTATCGGTAACCGTGAAAAAGATCATGGGGTACATCCAGGGCGTTGATATCCCAGTCCATCAACTGCCGCATGGATACCGGAAAGCTCACAGGTAACCGGCCGGAGGCATCAACCTCACCAAACAGAACTCTCGCCAGTGCGTGGCCACCTTCCCTGCCCGGGTACCAGATCATCATCAGGGCATCGACGCCATCTGACCAGGAAGACACCTCGATCGCACTGCCACCTTCAAGCAGCACAACCGTTCTGCAGGAATGTTCGGTCACTTGCCTGATAAGCGCCTCCTGCTCGAGAGGCAAACGCAGGTCCATCCTGTCTCCGCCACGGGCAAACTCTGATTCATCTTCTGCATCCTGTTGCTGCGTCGGGATGAATTCTCCTTCTTCCCGGTAGGTAAGCCCGGCGAAAACCAGCGCAACATCAAACTCATCGAGCGTAGACAGGTCACTGTCACTGCTGAAGTAATGCAGATCTAATTCACTACTGTAGGCGCGAAGGCCACCAAGTGGCGTGGTCACTTCCGTGGATGAGACCATGCTGCTGCCACGGTCACCCAGGTTCGCAATATCGGCAAGGTCACCGACAACAGCAATCTTCTGTGTTCGAGACATCTGCTTTAAGGACAAGGGTAAAACATCTTCATTTTTGAGCAGCACAAAAGACTTTTCCGCCACTTCCCGTGCAAGTTCAATATGAGACGCGCTCTCAACCACGCTCGCATCTACCTCAGGCATATCAGATAGCTTGTAAGCCACCTTCTGGTAAAGCGCACGACGCGCATTACGGGTAATTACGGCCTCATCCAGGTCACCACTTTCCATGGCTTCCTGCAGCTTTTCGTCGGTAAACCGGTAAGGCGCTGGCATTTCAATATCCATACCGGCATTGATCGCCGATGCGGTGGATCGAGTCCCCAGGAACCAGTCTGATTCGACGAAGCCTGTAAAACCCCAGTCGTCCCTTAAAATGTCCGTTAGTAGCTCAGGGTGCTCACCGCAGTAAACGCCGTTCACCTTGTTGTAGGCACTCATCACTGAACCGGCAGCCCCCTCCACCACGCAACGCTTGAAATGCGGCAGGTACACTTCATGCAGGGATCGAATGTCGATGTTCGCGCTCATCTCAAAGCGGGTCAGCTCCAGGTTGTTCAGGGCAAAGTGCTTGGGACTGGTGAGCACATGATTCTGGGCGCCGGAGACAAAGGCGACACCCATGGCACCCATGTGGCACGGGTCTTCGGAATAGGTTTCCTGGGCACGGCCCCAACCGGGATGCCGAAGCAGGTTGATGGTGGGGGCCAGCAGAACATTGCCACCCTTTGCCGCAACCTCCAGGCCAATGGCGAGCCCTACCCTTCTTTCAAGGTTTACATCAAAGGTCGCGCCTCTCGCCATGGCAACAGGAAACGCGGTCGCAAGCCCGCTCCGGGCACCCCTTGGACCATCCACCATCTTGTAAGCCGGGATACCCAGGGACTCATCGCCGCCCGCGTAAAAAAGTCCGTCGACAGGCGCCGCCTGCTGGCCGCGAATCTCGTTAATTTTTTGCGCAAGCGTCATCTCGGCAAGCAGTTGATCGACCTCGGTGCTCACCGCATCGTAATCCACGTTAAGGCCGATGTTGCCCTCGTGGATCACCTCTCGATCAAATGCTTTGACCACCCTGTTGGGCTCAATGGATTCCAGCATCAGGCGTTCCTTATGGTGAGGCCTCCATCGACCGGCAATGCTACACCCGTAATATATTGTGATGCAGGAAGCACCAGACCAAGGGTCCCGTGAGCAACTTCCTCAGGCTCCGCGTATCGACGCAGCGCGGTACGACGTTTGGCGAAGATCACCTTGTCCTCATCACCGATCCCGGCTGTCATACCGGTATTGATTGGTCCGGGGCAGATACAGTTGACCGTAATATTCTCAGGTCCAAGTTCCACCGCAAGCGAACGCGTCAGCCCAATCACTCCGGTTTTCGCTGCCGTGTAAGGGCTGCCGTAGCGTGTCGCACCCAGGCCTTCGGTCGATGCTATGTTCACAATTCTTCCGTGTGCTGATTGACGAATGTAAGGCAACGCCGCACGGATGGTCAGTGTATGGGCGGTCAGCAGTACTGCCATACTCTTGTTCCAGGCTTCTGAATACTCATCTGAGTCGATAGGTGCGAACATTGAGATACCGGCATTGTTAACAAGGATATCGATACCGCCGAAATGCTCACCAATCTCGGATATGACTTTGCCGACGGCTGCTTCATCCGACAGGTCAAGCGTCCAGCCCCTGGCGTCGTAACCCTCATCAGTCATTTCCTTGACTACCGCCTGCAGGGGTTCTTCGTTGATGTCAATCAGCGCTACTCGCGCGCCTTCATCGCCGAACAGATGTGCTGTTGCCCGGCCCATACCTGATGCTGCGCCGGTGACAATCGCCACCTCGCCTTTGATAGAACGACTGAGTGTCGACAGTGCCATGTGATTCCCTCCTTTCGATGTCGCCTGAGTGTGCCTGAAGTGACAAAACCCTGCCAGCGCCGTCATGTTAATATGCGCGTTTCCTAACTCGGATAGCGATAAGTGAGCGCAGAAAAACTCGGGCGAATTGAGATCGCGAAGCAGGCACTGAATTTCAGCGCCGCACACTTCACCATCTTCAGCGCAACGGAAAGAGAAGACCTGCACGGTCACAACTGGCAGGTGGAATGCGAACTCACCTCGCCTATCGACGAGAACGGCCTGATCTTCGATTACTCGCTGATCAAGAAGGCCGTAAAAGATATCTGCGATGAACTGGATGAAAAAACCATCCTGCCGGAAAAGTCACCACACCTGACCATTGAACGGGACGGTGACTACATCGTCGGCGTCTACGGCAGTGAACGTATCCCGTTTCTACCGAGGGATGTCATCACGCTGCCCATTGCCAACGCCAGCGTTGAAGAACTCAGCCATTATGTGCTGGACCGCGTAATAACCCATCCCGACATCCAGCACCAGGACATCAGGGACATGACCATCAAGGTATCCAGCAGCCCGGGCCAGAATGGTTCCGCAACTTACGTCAAGCGTTAAGAAACAGCTCACAGGGAACATCCATGAAACAAGTCATCATTACAGGCGCCAGCAAGGGTATCGGAAAAGCCACGGCAACCATGTTCGCCGAATCCGGCTACCGGGTTTTCAACATTTCCCGAACCGAGTGTGACCTCGAAGGCATCACCAATGTTTCGATTGACCTGGCCGCTTCTGACGCTGAAGAACAGGTGACAAAGTTTGCTGAAACACTGGAAAACGGTGAGATCCACCTGGTCCACAATGCGGCCCGCCTGACCAGTGAATCGGTGAAAGATATCGACATTCCGGCTTTCCGCTCAACCATCGATATCAACATCATCGCACCCCAGATACTGAACGGCGTGCTGTTGCCAAAGATGCAGCCGGGTTCATCCATCGTTTACATCGGATCAACCCTGTCAGAAAAAGCTGTTCCCAATTCCTACAGCTATGTGGTGACCAAGCACGCGATGATCGGCATGATGCGCGCCACCTGCCAGGATCTCGCAGGATCGGGTATTCACACCACCTGCATTTGCCCGGGATTTACCAACACGGAAATGCTGCGAGCCCATGTTGGCGAATCGCAGGAAATTCTCGACAGCATCGCAGGGGGCTCCACCTTTGGTCGCCTGATCGAGCCGGATGAGATTGCGCGGACCATCGTCTTCGCAGCAGGTAACGCCGTATTGAACGGCGCCGTCATTCACGCCAACCTGGGACAGATAGAGAACTGATATGGCAGAAGCTGCACCACAGATCAGCGAGGAACTGAGAGAGAGGCGGGAACGGGTGTTCCTGGTCCTGGCCGGGCTTTTCCTGTGCGCCATGACCATGTTGAATATCATCGGGATCACACGATTCATTCAGCTTGGTCCGATGGCACTGGCGGTTGGCGTATTACCCTACCCGCTGACGTTTCTGTGCACCGACCTGATCAGTGAGCTCTACGGCCGCTCCCGTGCCAATTTCATGGTGACCGTCGGCCTGATCCTGAATTTTTTTATCATCGGCACCATGTGGCTCGCGCAGGCGATGCCCTCCGTCGGTCCAGAGAGCCAGCCGCCCTGGCAACTGATTCAACTGGCTGAAGATGTCGCCCTGCCCAACGGTACCTCGGTCACCGATTCGGTAGAGTTGTTCACGTTGCTCTACGCCACAACTTCGGGCGCCGTTATGGCGAGCATGATGGCCTATATTGCAGCGCAGTATTGCGACGTCTACATGTTTCACTTCTGGAAACGGCTGACCAACGGCAAACACCTGTGGCTGCGCAACAACGGCAGCACCATCATCAGCCAGGGTGTCGATTCTTTCATGGTGATCACCGTAACCTTCGGCGCCCAGTTCCTGGCCGGCGCTATGAGTGCGGGAGCCATGCTGGTGCTCATGGGCAGCAACTACCTGTTCAAACTCTGCGTTGCCCTGGCTGATACCCTGCCATTCTACGCCGGCGTGCACTACCTCGCGAAGTATCTCGAGTTATCCGAAGAAGAACTCAGGGCACATGCAGACTGATCCGGCTGAGATCATCGATTACTGGCTGGGGACAGACCAGCTGTCCGTAGAATCGATGAAACGCCAATGGAAGCTCTGGTACAGCGTAAACACTGAGACCGACAACACCATTCGGGAACGCTTCGGAGATGCACTGCACGAAGCCGAGTCGGGTAACCTGGAGCCGTGGCAGGCAACGCCGGATGGCAGTCTTGCACTGGTTATCCTGCTGGACCAGTTCACTCGAAACCTGTACCGGGGAACACCAGACGCGTGGCGAAACGACACAAAAGCACTGGCTGTTGCAGAACACGCGATCAATACCGGGCAACACCTCCTGTTATCAGTGCCTGGCCGCATCATGCTGTATCATCCTTACCACCACGCTGAAGATGCCCGGCAACAGCAAAAGGCTGTTACCCTGTTCTCAGAACTGAAAGCAGCGGGCGGTGAAATCTGGGAGGATGAAGTCGAAAATCACCTGTCATTTGTTCGTGGCCACGCAAAGATCGTTGAAACGTTCGGACGATTTCCACACAGGAACCAGATCCTTGGCAGGGTCTCGACAACCGAAGAACAGGCCCATCTAGAGAAAGACAGCCGAGCGTACGGACAAGAATAAGAACGCTTCATGAAAGACGAATTTGACCTGAGCTATACCACCGTGCACGGGGGCACACCTGCTCTGTTCTGCGACGCACTGGAGTCGTACCTGGCATCTTCTACCGAAGTCATGCCAAAACTGGAGGTTATCCTGGAACTGGACCCGACCATGCCCATGGCAATCATGTTCCGTGCCTACCTTTTGAAGCTGGCAGCTGACCCCAGGTTCCGTGCACCCATAGTAAAAAGTTTCGAAGCTGTGGCCGACCGGAAAGATCTGAATCCACGGGAACAGTTGCATCGCAAAGCGCTGGACTACTGGCAGCAGGATCGCCTGGAAGATGCCGTCCGGGTCTTTGACGCCATCACAGGCGAATACCCCAGGGACATACTGGCGGCGCGAGTTGCACACTACCTGCACTTTTACGGCAGTGGTGGCAGTCAAATGGTCAGTTCGCTACAGAACGTCATCCAGCAATGGCAACCAGGCGATCGCTTCTATGGATTTCTGAAGGGCATGGAGAGTTTTTCACTGGAGGAACTGGGCGAATACCCGGCGGCTGAAGCTGCAGGTCGCGAGGCCCTTGAGATCAACCCGGCTGACATCTGGGCAACACATGCCGTGACTCACGTGCTGCAAATGCAATCCCGATTCGAGGAAGGCGTCCCCTTCATTGAGTCGTTGTCAGATAACTGGGCCGGCGCAAATAACTTCGTCAATCACATGCACTGGCACAAGGCCCTGCAGCATATTGGACTCGGACAGCTGGACGAGGCGCTGGCCATCTATGACGCGCTCCTGGTGGAACCACTGGAAGATGATTTCTACCTGGACGTCTGTAACGCGGCATCCCTGCTCTGGCGCCTGGAGATGCTGGGCATGCCAGTCGGCAGCCGCTGGGAACAGCTTCTTGAGCTTTCAAAAGCACGAGTCACCGACGATGAACTCGTGTTTACCACCCTGCATTACCTGATGGCCCCTGCAGTGCTCGGAGACACGGATACCGTCAGCAAGGGTATCCTGCATTTTCAGAACTGGTCACACGACGACACCACCCAGGGTGAGGTAGCAAAACGAGTTGGGCTTGAGATGGCCCAGGCGATCTTTGAGATGGCCTCGGGTAGAGGTTCAGACGGTTCAAACCGATTGAGTGCCATCAAAGACGATATCTACCGGATTGGCGGCTCCCACGCGCAGCGCGATCTTTTTTCACAACTTATTTCACACTATCACAATTCACATAACTGAGGATTCCCATGGACTACGAAGCCATTATCTACGAGGTTGAAGACAACATCCTGACCATCACGCTGAACCGCCCGGAGAAACTCAATGCGTTCAACGGCCAGATGTCATCGGAAATCATGGATGCAATGGACAAAGCCGATGCTGACGATAATGTTAAGGCGATTATCTTTACCGGCCAGGGCCGGGCTTTCTGTGCCGGTGCTGACCTTTCCGGTGGTAGCAATACTTTCGACTATGATGACAATGGCAGGAACGATGGCAAAACAGTGCCGCGGGATGGCGGCGGCGTTCTCACACTGCGATTATTCAACAGCCTGAAGCCGATTATCTCTGCCTGTAACGGCCCAGCAGTCGGCGTCGGAGCCACCATGCAGTGCGCCATGGATATCCGCATGGCCTCGGAAAAAGCAAAGTACGGCTTTGTTTTCGCGAAACGCGGCATCGTTCCGGAAGCCTGTTCAAGCTGGTTCCTGCCCCGATGTGTCGG
>JADHNI010000056.1 GCA_016779585.1 Pseudomonadales bacterium | reverse complement strand
CGAGCTTTTTCCTCGAGTCCATCTTCGACCCGGTGGAGGTGACTGAAGACTTTCCGGACGATGCATTCCTGGCGCAGCTGGGGGAACTGGAAGCCAGCCTTGATACCGCGATCGCAGACACCGACGACGCAGCCCTCGCAGCTTCGATGAGGTCACTGAAATCTGCGATCTCGACACTTCGCACCAGTGATGAGGCAGCCCGCGCGCAGTTTACGAACCTGATTGTGCCGCCCATTCGCGAGGAAATAGAATGGCTCGGCACAGCGCTGTTTCCGCAGGCACTCACCCTTGAAGACCTGCCAGATGACACGCGCGAAAGACTCATCTCTCCTGACGGGCACGCGGTGGTGTCGATCACGCCTGCTGATGATGTCCTGCCGGTGGAAGTGATGCGACAGTTCACCGAAGCCGTGATGGCCGTGGTACCGGAAGTCACCGGGCGCCCGGTGCTGGACCTGGGCATTGGCGATATTGTGGTGGAAGCTTTTCTCACAGCCATTGGCCTCGCCGTGGTCAGTATCTTTGTGGTGCTGATGCTCACCCTGCGCAGCCTGGTGGATTCAATACTCGTTTTTATCCCGCTCGCCATGACAGCGATGCTCACGCTTGCGGTATCGGTGCTGATTGACCTGCCGCTCAACATGGCGAACGTTGTAGTAATCCCGCTGATCTTTGGCCTGGGTGTCGATAACGGCATTCACATTGTGAAGCGCTTTCACCAGTGTGCCGATGTGAACGACCTGGTGCATTGCAGTACGCCGAAAGCAGTGTTCCTTTCAAACCTCACCACCCTCGGTACTTTTTGTGCGCTGTCTTTCTCAACTCACCAGGGCATCTATTCCATTGGCGTTCTGCTGACCGTGGCGCTTACCGCGCTGATGTTCCTGACGATAATTTCCCTGCCGGCACTGCTGGCCACCTTCTCTTCGCCCCGCGTTTCTGCACAGCAGGTTCAAACCACGTAAGGAATAATTGCCTTTCTCTCGCGCGGGTAGTCCGCGAAGGTCTCCCGGTACCAGCGATGATGACTGATGGCGCGTGGCATGAGGTTTGCCACCGTCCAGGCGAAGAACACAAAGCCTGCTGGCGATAATGTCATCAAAGCCCAGCCGAACCACTGCACCGATTCACAAAGATAGTTGGGGCAACTGACCCAGCGATAAAGAAAGCCCTGCGGCACCTTGTAGTCATCCCCGGGTTCGTCACGCAGTGCTGCGAGAATTGCGTCGCAGCGTTTGGTGCCGTAATAACCCAGGACGAAAACAAGCAAACCAACAATAAACTGCGGCGAGGTCACCCAGTCGGGTGTATACCAATCAGCATGCAGCACAAAGTGCCCGCCATTCAGGAACCCGTTCACGGTGTTAAAAGCTACCGCCATCAGCACCACCGACACCGGCATCTCCCGGCTCGATTTCAGCGAAAACGGATATAAAAAGGCGCGGTGGAAATAATGCACCTGCCAGAGCACGAGGAAAAGGTAGATCACCAGGTTCATGGGCAGTAACAGGAGCGGCGCCAGCATGAGCAGGCTTGCGGGCGCTTCCATCACCATCCATCCGGTTCGCGCATTGACCCCGGGGCCCCAACCGCCGCGGGCATGGCGACCATAAGGCGCTGAAATAAACAGCAGCGACACAAACACAACGGCAGCAATTGCCAGCATGCTCCAGAGTGCGATGGAGTGCAGTTCAGCCAGGATGAGACTCGTTGTTTCGGGTGACACCGCAGCTTATGATGTCGCCAAAGGGGAGGCAACATGGCCCAGCATTACGAGGTCACCACAGACAGAGAAGCGACGCCAATGGTGCGAGTGCTTGCATCTACGCTTCGCCTGGCCCTGCAACGCCCGGAAACCCAGAAGCTGCTTTCCGGCCTGGACGGCTCTTTTACCGTGAAGTCCATCAATGGCGCACAGGCTGCCACCTACACCTTTGACGGCAATCAGGTCAGCCTGAAAGCCGGCAAATCTGAAGCCGCCAAGGTCATGATCGAGGCAGACCTGGACGACCCTTCTGCCAAACCCAAAATCACCGGGCTGCTTCGGCACCCCATCGCTGCCATGCGATTCGGTGAGCTGCTGTCACTGCCACTGCCGAACTGGGCAGACAGTGCCAAGCGATTCTGGGCCGCCACCTACGATCTGCCGAACATGCCTGAGAAGCTCATCATCACCAACAGGGATGAAAGTCGCAGCCTGACCTTTGGTGAAGGCATAAATACGGTTGAGCTGATTGGCACAACCAAAATTCTTGAACCCCTGTTCGCGGGGCACGCCATTCTCGCTCTGGATGTCATGACCGGGAAGCTGCAGTACCGTGGCTCGCTTGAACACCTGACCGGCATGAGCAATGCCTGCCAGAAACTGCTGATGGGTGAACTGGACGGCTGACCATGATGGATGAACCCACCATAGAAGAATGGATGGACCGGCATCATGTCGAGGTGGTCCGCACCCATGCGACCGGCCTGGATGGCCACGCCGTCGGAAAATACCTGCGGCGCCCGAAGTTCCTGAAGTCGCTGCCGAACGGCCACGCGATCGCCGATATGGCACTTGCCGGCGACTACACCGGCTTCCCGCATATGACGATATGGCATGAGATGCGAAACGGCCAGTTCGGCGACATCCTGATGCGCCCGGATATGGACACCATCATCTCGGATGGCACAGACCCCGACCTCGGCCACGTTGTGTGTGACTTCACGACCGTAGAAGGTGAAGCGCTGTCGCTCTGCCCGCGAACAATGCTGCGCCGAATTACTGACGAGATTGGTGAGCTGGGCTATGACGTGAAGGCGACCTTCGAGCTGGAATTTTTTATCTACAAGGACTCCTTCGAAAACGCACGCAGGAAGGGTTACCAGAACCTCACACCGCTTACCGCGTCTCAAAGCAGCAACATCTATATGCTGCGCAACGCGCATAACGTGAAACCCTTCATGGACGAGGTACTCAAACGCCTCAACTGGCAGAAGTTTGACTGGGAATCCTGGAGCGATGAAGGCGGCGTCAGCCAGGCGGAACTGAACTTTTTCCCGGCCAATCCTGTGAAAGCTGCAGACACTATCGTGCGCGCACGGCAGGTGATCTATGAGGTGGCTGTCGACATGGACATGTCTGTCAGCTTTATGCCGCAGATGCAGCCGGGTTATGGCAGCGGCCTGCATGTACACCATTCACTGGTGGCAAAAGACGGCGCGCCGGCCTTCTACCAGGACGGCCAGCGCAGCGAACTCATGAACGAATGGATTGCCGGCATCCTCAAAACCATGCCGGGTTCCGTCTCCCTCATGTGCCCGAGCATTAACGCCTACCGGCGCATGCAGGAATTCACGGCACCGCCCGTGACCGCCACCTGGGGTGAAGAAAACAAAACAGCGGGGCTGCGCGTCATCAGCCGCTCGGCCAACCTGGCGCGGATTGAACACCGGCTCCCCGGCGGTGATGCCAACCCCTACCTGGTGCTGGCGTCAATTCTCGCGGGCGGTCTTGCCGGCCACAGGAACCACCTGCCGATTCCTCCGGAACTGACCGTCGTTGGCTGGGGGCTGCCGGATGACGTGCCGCGGTTGCCGAACACCCTGCTCTCTGCCGCCGATGCGCTTTCCGATGACGAACTGCTGAGAGAGATCCTCAGGACCGACTTCGTCGATTACTGGATTGATTCAAGAAAACTGGAATGGTTGAACTACCATTCAGAGTGCGGTGACACCGAGTCACAGGGTGCCACCGACTGGGAATTTCAGCGATACTTCGAGTTAATGTAAGGAGAAACAACCATCCGATATCTTCTGGCCATTTTGCTGCCGCCCCTGGCGGTGTTCCTGTGCGGTAAACCCGTCCAGGGCATCATCAGTATTTTCCTGACGCTGATGTTCTGGATTCCGGGCGTAATCCACGCCCTCTTCGTCGTGCACAGTCATCTCGAAGACAAGCGCACCGACCGCATCGTAAAAGCCATCGAGGAAAATGAACGATGAAAAAACTGTTTGCCGTTGCGCTGCTCACCGTACTTGCTGGTTGCGAGTCGGCCTATTACGACACCATGGAACAGTTCGGCGTGCACAAGCGCGACATCCTGGTGGATCGTATTGAAGATGCCCAGGAGGCCCAGGAAGAAGGCCAGGAACAGTTCAAGGACGCACTGGAGCAGTTCCAGGCTGTGGTGAACTTTGGGCGGTGAGCTGGAAGACATCTACAACCGCCTGAGTGATGAATACGAGGCCAGTGAAGATGCCGCGAATGAAATCCGCGACCGCATCGATTCCGTGGAAGACGTGGCCGAGGATCTCTTTGCCGAGTGGGAAACGGAACTGGACCAGTACAGCAATGCCAACCTGCGCCGTGACAGCGAACGGCAGTTGCGTGACACACAGCGCCGTTACGAGCGCCTGATGTCTGCCATGCGCCGCGCCGAGCAGACCATCGACCCGGTGCTCGCCAGCCTGAAAGACAACACCCTGTACCTGAAGCACAACCTGAACGCGCGTGCGATTGCTTCACTCAAGGGAGAACTCAGCACGGTGAACCGCGACGTGGAGAACCTGATCGGCGCCATGCAGAGCGCCATCAACGAATCCAATGCGTTTATCGAGGACATGCGAACCGGCAGTTAGCCCGTTCTTTTCTAGGGAATCACTCTCGCCGATGTGTAATCCGGGTCCTGCCCCAGGACCCGACGCTCTACCCCCCGAAGCTTTGGATGAATCAGGTAGGCACTGCCGGTTTCTGCCGTGGGCAATACCGGCGCTTCTTCCACGATAATGCGCTGCATCTGGGCCACCGCCTCGAGGCGTGTCGGCTTGTCGATGGATTCCATCAATACCGTCAGCCAGCGATCATATTCCTCATTGAAGTAACGACCACGGTTGTTCGGGTTGTGTGAACCCAGCAGGTCCGCGTAGGTGAGGAAATCGTCATAGTCGGGATACCAGCTGGAAAGCACCAGGTCGAACTCCCCTGCCCGCGCTTTCGACAGGTACTGTTTGAACGATTGCTGGTCGACCAGCAGTTCGAGACCAAGCGTCTGTTTCAGTTTGCCCTGAACATACTCCGCTGCTTTCACGCCGGTGGTAGACGTCACCGTTAACAGGCGAAGCCGCGGAATTTTACCCATCTCTTCCAGGGCCTGCGCCAGCATCTGCCGGGCATAAGCCGGGTCGGTATTCACTTCAGATGGAGGGAACTCCTCCACAAACGACTTTTCCATGCCGTCGAAGTAGCTGGGAATCAGGGTACGCGTCGGCTTGTAACCAGGAATGGCAATCACCTGGTTCACGTATTCGTCTACATCAAAGGCGGACTGGATGGCCTTTCTCAGTGCGGGGTTGGTCATCGGCAGGCCTTCACGGTGATTGAACCAGATGTAACTCACCCCGCCTGACAGGAAAGTACGAACGCGCTGGCCTTTGTTCACCGCTTCTTTCACGGTTTCCGCACCGAGGCGCGCCAGCGCAATCTGGTTATCCAGGAACAGGTTCAGACGGGTGCGGTTATCGCCGGTGATATAAGGCGCATGGATCTCATTGAGATACACCTCGTCACGGTTCCAGTACTCGGTGTTCTTGGTGAACCTGAGGCTCGCCTCATGCACCCACTCCGTCAGCTTGAACGGGCCATTACTCAACAGCTTATCAGCCTGGGCGGCGTAAGCTTCCCCCGCCTGTTCATGAAAGCTCTGCTTCACGGGGCCAAACACCGTGTGCGGCATCATGCCGAGACAGTAACCGCAGGGACGTTCCAGTTCGACGATGAGCTTGCGATCGCTTTCGGCGCGAACACCCAGCTGATCCGGTGGCAGCTTACCGTCGGCGACGGCGCGGGCATTTTTGAAGGGATGCATGATCGCAGCGAAGTGCGAGGCATTGGCCGGGTCCACCACCAGGCGCCAGGCATAGACAAAGTCGTCGGCCGTGACCGGCGAGCCGTCTTCCCAGCGCGCATCTGCCCGAAGATTGAATGCAATACGATCCGGGAAGACTTCCCAGGATTCGGCCACGCCCGGCACCAGCTTGCCACGGCGACCATAACGAACCAGGCCTTCATTAATGTGGCCCAGCACAAAGAAGCTGACGAGATCAGTGGTGCGGGTGGAATCGAGGCTGGGTGGTTCCTGTAGCATGGCGATACGGATGGATTGTTTTTCCGCATCCACAGGGCTGGCGAGCGAGTGCACGGACAGCAAAATCAGAATCATGCTGACAACGCGGTGGACACAGCGCTGAGCTACACTCCCCTTTGATACACTAATCGACATAAACAGCAGACATCTCATGCTTCAGTTTCACCCTATTATCCAGCAATGGTTCGATGAACGATATGGCGCGCCGACAGACATCCAGTCGATGTCATGGCCGCGCATTGCTGAACGGGAAAACCTGCTGATCACCGCACCCACTGGTAGCGGTAAAACCCTGACGGCCTTCCTCTGGACCCTGAACCGCTTTGCCACTGGTGAACTGAAAACCGGCGCCACCCGCGTGCTGTACATCAGCCCGCTCAAGGCACTGAACAACGACATCCGCAAGAACCTGCTGGACCCGCTCAGCGAACTGGCGGAACGCTTTGAAAAAGCAGGGGAGGAACTTCCGCACATCGGTGTTTCCGTCAGAAGCGGCGACACGGAACCGGAAGAACGCCGGCGCATGCTGCGCCAGCCGCCGGAGATACTGATCACCACACCGGAGAGCCTGAACATCATGCTCTCTTCCCGCGGCGGCCTGAACATCCTGCAGGACATCGACACGGTGATCCTGGATGAGATCCACGCAGTGGTAGATTCAAAGCGCGGCGTTTACCTGATGAGCGCCATTGAGCGGCTTGCTTCTATGAACGGTGAGTTCCAGCGCATTGCGCTTTCAGCCACGGTAAAACCGCTGGAAACTGTGGCCGAATTTGTCGGCGGTTTTGAGCGCATAGACGATAGTTACAAAAAACGCGAGGTTGGAATCCTCGCAAGCAACGCCAAGAAAACCTATGACATCAGCATCCGCTACCCGGAAGCGGCTGCCAACCGCGGTGAAGATGAGAAGATCTGGGATTACCTGGCGGAAGACCTCTTGCCGAAGATACAGGAGAACAACTCCACGCTGATCTTCACCAACAGCCGCGCCCTGTGTGAACAGCTCACCTACAAGATCAACACCCTCGCGAATCGCATGGTGGCTTATGCGCACCACGGCTCACTGGCACGGGAGATCCGTACGGAAGTGGAACAGCGCCTGAAAGACGGTGCGCTGGAAGCCATTGTCGCGACCAGTTCTCTTGAAATGGGTATCGACATCGGCGCGCTGGATGAAGTGGTGCTGGTACAGTCACCCGGCTCCATTGCCAGCACCATCCAGCGTATTGGCCGCGCCGGCCACCAAGTAGGGGCTGCCAGCCGCTGCACGATTTACCCGACCCACCCGCAGGATTTTGTTGAGGCAGCAGTGCTCGCCTCTGCCGTGAAAGAAAAAGCGCTGGAACCCGTCAAAACCATCCATAACCCGCTGGATGTGCTTGGCCAGGTGATCATCTCCATGACCGGCACCGAGGCCTGGGACCTGGATGAGTTATACGCCGAGGTGAAACGCCCCACCGCCTACAACGACCTGACAAGGCGAGAGTTTGATCTTGTCATCAATATGCTGCTGGGCCGTTATGCTGATCACCACATCCGCGAACTAAAGCCGCGCATCCGCGTGGATCGCATGAACAACACGGTGGAGGCACGCAAAGGCGCCCTGCTGTCGCTGTATCTTTCAGGCGGCGTGATTCCTGATCGCGGTTACTTTCAATTGCGCCACGAAACCGACAACGCCAAGATCGGCGAACTCGATGAAGAGTTTGTGTGGGAAGCGCGCGTCGGTCAGGTGTTTTCCCTAGGCACCCAGAGCTGGCAGGTGTGCAAGATCACCCACAACGATGTCATTGTTGGCCCGGCCAAACCTGGGACCAGTGCGCCGCCCTTCTGGCGGGCAGAACCCATCAACCGCAGCTTTCACTATGCCGAGCGCATCAACGAGTTCCTCGAAGCCGCCAATGAAGAAATCCATGACCCGGCGTTCAAAGACAAACTGATCGAGGAATACTGCGCCGAACCCAGGGTCGCCGAGGAAATTGTCACCTACCTGAAGCGCCAGCAGGACCATGTGCAGCGTCCGCTGCCGCATCGGCACCACCTGATTCTTGAGAAGATTCGTTCCGGGCCGATGCGAGCCACGGGATACCAGCTGGTGCTGCACACCGGCTGGGGCGCCGAGGTAAACCGGCCGCTGACCCTGGCGCTGGAAGCCGCCTGGGAAGAAAAGTACGGCAGCGAACCGGAAGTGTTCGTTGCCAATGAATCCGTGGTGCTGCAGCTCCCCCATGAAGTCAGCGCTGCTGAAATCCTGGAGCTGGTGCCGTCGCATCGCCTGGAAGAACTGCTCCGAAAACGCCTTGAAGGTTCCGGCTTCTTCGGTGCGCGCTTCCGCGAAAACGCGGGTCGATCGCTTTTGTTATCCAAGGGCCGCTTCAACGAACGCAAACCACTCTGGATGAGCCGCCTGCAGTCACAGAAGCTGCTGGATTCCGTGCTGAAATACGAAGACTTCCCCGTACTGCTGGAAACCTGGCGCACCTGCCTGCGCGATGAGTTCGACATGGATCACCTGCGCCAGATGCTGCATGAAATCGAAACCCGGGAAATTGTCGTGAGCGAGGTCGATTCCGCCACACCCAGCCCCTTTGCCCAGGCGGTGGCGCACGGCCAGATCATGATTTACATGTACATGAACGATGCGCCCAAGTCGGGCAGCAAAACCTCGAAACTGCGCGAGGACCTGTTGCAGGAAGTGGTGTTCACGCCGGGTATGCGACCCGGTATTGCGCGCCACATCATCGATGAATTCATCACCATGCGGCAGCGCCAGGAAGAAGGTTACCTGCCGCAGGACATGACCGACCTCGTCGACTGGGTGGGTGAACGCTCTGCCATACCGATGCGGGAGTGGCAGACCCTCACCGGCAAATTGGATTTTGAGATCGATGACAAGGTCTTTGCCGCCCTTCAGGATGGTGGGCTTATCGTCACGCGAGACGACCAGGCCCGCTTCACCGAACTGCTGCAAAGCGATGACGAAGGCTTCAGCGTCTTTATCTCAAACCTGCTTCAGTACTACGGCCCAATCTCCAGCCAGTATCTCGCCGACACGCTCAAGGTCGATGAACTGAGAATCCGCGAAACCCTGGATGAACTGACCGACGCAAACGCCCTCGTGCTGGGTGAACTCATCCTGGATGACGACAACGCCTACTACTGTGATGCCGACAACTATGAATACCTGCTGAGACTGCAGCGGGCGCGCGGCAGGCCGCGCATCGAAGCCAAACCCGGTGAAGCCCTGCCCGCCTTCATGCATGGCTGGCAGACCCGCTACAGTGCCCATGACCCGCTCGACAAACTTTATGAATGCATGGAACGGCTGCGAGGCATGCCATTACCGGCAAGGCTCTGGGAATCTGAAGTGTTGCCAGCAAGGCTCAATGACTATCACAGCAGCCAGCTGGACCTGCTGTTCCAGGAGGGTGACCTCGTATGGATGGGTTCAGGTGAAAAGAACGTGCTGTTCAGTTTCATCGACGAACTGGACCTGGTGTTACCCACCAGCGAAGAACCGCCATCATCGAAGTTCATCGATTCACCCCATGCACGCTATGACTTCTCGACCCTGCTCGACATGACCGGGGAATCCTCAGCGACGCTGGCTGAAGGCCTGTGGCAGGAAGCCTGGGATGGCACCATCACCAACGACAGTTTCGCCGCCCTGCGCAAAGGCATCGAAAACGACTTCAGGGTAGAAAAAGTTGAAGCACCCAACGCCACGCAGATGCGCCGATCACGGCGCGGCGCCTTCAACCGCTGGCGAGGCTCCATGCCGTTCGCCGGAAACTGGCACCTGGTGAATGCTTCAACGGATTCACTAGACCTATTGGAACAACAGGAACAGAACCGCGAGCTTGCGCGACTGATGCTGGATCGTTGGGGCATCGTGTTCCGCGAGATCTGCGAGCGGGAATCCGATGCCTTTAACTGGCGTACCATCTTCAGGACACTGCGACTCATGGAACTTTCTGGCGAGGTGGTTTCCGGCCACTTCTTCAAAGGCATCCCCGGCCCGCAGTACATGACGCCCACAGCACTCAGGTTCTTTCAGGAACCCAAAGAGGAAAACGCAAACAACGTCTTCTTCCTCAATGCAGCAGACCCGATCAGCCCATCCGGGCTGGGCCTGGGTATACACGGCGAACAACTGCCAAGACGCATCCCCAGCAACTACCTTGTTTATGACAGCGAGGAACTGGTTCTGCTAATTGGCAAACGCGGCAAGGAACTGAACTTCCTGGTGGAACCCGACAACGAGAAGATCGATCAGTACCTCAAAGTGCTGCACCACATGATGTACCGGTCTTTTGATCCCGTGCGCAAACTGACCATCGAGACAATCAACGGCGAACCAGCTGTGAACAGCCCTTACGTGAAGTGTCTTGAGGAATCGTTCAACATCATCCGCGACTACAAGAGCGTCACCATTCAAAGAGAGCTTTAGAGGGTCAGCCCAGCGTCGGCGGGAACTTCAGGCTGAAAAGCCACGCCAGGAACATAAAGAGCGCAAACAGCAGCGTGCCTCCGCTGATCGCGTAGCTCCAGGCGCCCTGCGTGCTATGCAAGGTTGTGTGCAGGCCCACCCCGCCCATGATCAGGCCGGTCAGGATAGAAGCCCAGGTGGGTCGTAATTGCCGCATGAAGTGGCTGTAGGCACCCGCGCCAAAGAATCCATCAACCCTTTCCGCCACTAGGGGCATCTCATCCATGATGTTTTTGCGTTGCCAGAACACGAAGGTGCTCGCCCCGAGTGAACCCAGCACCGCCACACCAACAAACCAAAACAGCGGCAGCTCAGGCAATTCGACCTCAGCCAGGAGCAGCGGCAGCTCCCTGCCCTGCGCAAACGAATCCACAAGCAGGAACGCCCAGAACATCAGGATCAAGCCATTCACCAGAAGTCTGCCGATACGGGGATTCATGGTTTTAGGTGGCATGTTCGTTTTCCAATGGATGGTTACCACAGCAATACGCTCGAGCGCGCCATGTCTTACAAATTCGAGCCAGATACATAGGTGAAAACTCCCGTTTGCGTCTTGCGAAGGCTGGGCCGTATAGTTCTCGAAAAGAGGAGCAAACGATGGCCACATTTCTGGCAAAAATTACAGTCTTTGAAGGCAAAGAAGCCGAGTTCGAACAGGTTGCAAAGGAGATGTTTCAAGCGACACACGAACACGAACCCGACTGCCGGCGATATGAATACTGGCGAGGGGCGGAACCGCGCACCTACTACTGCATGGAGTCATTTGATGACTATCTCGGCTTCATGAAGCACCAGACCTCTGATCACCACGAGGCACCGGACTTCGGCTCACTGTTGGAGAACCTGGAACTGGAGTGGATTGATCCGATCCAGGGCGCCTGTGATCTAAGCGAAACAAACTCGATGGACATACCAGAAGGCTCAAGTGAATTGATGCAGCAGTACGCCGAGTCCATGCCCGCTGTTGTCCAGGAATGGTGGCAAAGGCTTCGGTAGAGCGTTATGAATCTCGAACAACTGGCCAATCTTGGCGAACTCATCGGTGGCGTTGCCGTCGTTGCCTCGCTGATCTATCTCGCCGTGCAGATCAGGCAGAACACCAGGATGGTGAAGAGCTCGACCCTGTTCAGAGAACACCTGGATGAACTAATCGCCAGGACGCCGCTGGCACAGGGCGATATCGTGATGACGGAGTGGCAGCAGCGCATTCGCGACTACGCGGAATCGTTGCAAACATCATGAAGCTATACACCCACCCCGACTGCGAACTCCACCAAATGCGGGGCCATCCGGAACGGCCGGATCGCCTGCGTGCTGTGATGCAGCGATTATCTGAGAGCGGCCTGCTGGATGACATGAATGTCAAACTCGCCGAGGAAATCAGCGACGACATGCTGGCGATGATCCACCCCGAGGAATACGTCACGGCCATCAATGAGGCAGAACCGAAAGAAGGTGTGATCAAGGTCGACCCGGACACCTACATGAGCCCGGGCAGCAAACGCGCCGCCAGGCTCGCCGCAGGCGCCTGCCTGCAGGCGACGCAAGATGTGCTGTCAGGCGAAGAAAAACGGGTATTCTGCGCGGTGAGGCCGCCCGGCCACCACGCAGAAGTCGCCGCCGCCATGGGATTCTGCCTGTTCAACAACATTGCGCTGGCCGCTGAGTACGCCCTCAAGGATGAACGCATCAACAGGGTCGCCATCGTCGACTTCGATGTGCACCACTGCAACGGCACCGTCGACATCTTCAAGGACAGGCCAGAAGTGATGGTCTGCTCCAGCTTTCAAGATAACTACTACCCTAATCGATACCTCGACTACACCAACGAGCACATCATTAACCTGCCGATGGCACCTGGGACCAAGGGAGATGAGTGGCGAAAACGTGTGGAGAATGAATGGCTACCGAAGCTGGAAGGCCATAAACCGGATCTGCTATTGATCAGTGCAGGATTTGATGCGCACAGGGATGATCCATTGGCGCAGATTGAGTTTGTTGAGGGTGACTATGCATGGGTCACGAATCAGTTGATGGCATTGGCCAAGAACCACTCCGAGGACAGAATCGTTTCTACGATGGAAGGCGGCTATAACCTGGAGGCACTGGCGAGCTGCGTCGAAAAGCATGTATCCAGAGTGCTGGGAAGTTAGGCTGGTATCGCCCGGTTGTTATTCCCGGTTACGCACGTTCCTGATTCAGTTTTCAACTCGTGTGAACACATCAGAGTTGGTAAGGAAAGAGTTCCAGGCGCCGGTTTCACGGGTTCGCGCTTCATTTTCCCACCGCCTTACCAGGACCCAGACCGTATGAATCGCCTTGATCTCGCCACCCCGGCGTTCCAGCCTCCCGGAGAATGACGTAATAGATTCGAGATTATCTTCGGCATCTTGCCAATTCACGCTGAACGATAGGACGTCACCGTTTACGATACCTGCAAGTGGGTACGTCTTCCCCGATACCGCACGCCCCTTTCGGGAACAATACTCACCAATTAGCACACCATCTTTTTCGGTGAGATTGACGGTTGAACCATTCTGGTTGATCCAGGATCCGGTGATCTCTTCGATGGCCATTAACTCAAACGCTCCGACGTAACTAATTCAACATGAGTTTGCCCAGATTACCGGGGCAATGTAAAAAGCTGCGCTTTTTGATCCTGGTCCGAATCCATTTGTTCCAACACACTATCCACGTGCTCAATGAACTCATCCGAAAAGGTTCCCACACGCAAAACCTTCCATAGTTCCATGTAGATAGGAACAGCTTTTAGCATGGGGAAACTGTCCAGTGCTCCGGCTTGCTCACTATCCAAAGTACCAATTTTTCTCTGACAAAAACTATCCTGGTAAAAATTCATGAACATAATCAGGAAGTAGGCGAGGACATAGCGATCTTCTTCCGTAAGACTACCTGGATCATTGAGGGCCCTCATCTCTACATCAGAAAAACCAGGCTGCAATTTCATCGACCACAATTGATTGAATGCCGAAGCCCTTGCTTGAGATGTCGATCCTTTAATCTGGGTTTTGGTGTCTTTAATTTGAATCGCAAGATAGACAATTGAGGCGAGCAACAGCAATGAGCCTAAAAGTTCACCAATAGCTCCAAGATCTTGAATGCTCACATCTGAGTCTCGATGCGCGCTGACACATAGCGCCCGGTTAAACGGCGCAGCGGTGCGGCTTTCCGATGCTTGGTCCGAACGAATGAACTGAGCGGTTTCAACTGAATGTTATGTTGCACGGTCGTCGCCTTTGAGCTGAATAGCAAAAACAACGAAACCAACCGCCGTGACCACCGAGCCAATGGTAAGTATCGTCATGTACGTTTGATACCCCAAGATAAGAAATCCATCTACCGACGGGCCTCGAAGCATTACGAAAATCTGATTGACGATCGATAGTCCTACTCCCATCAAGAAGCCAAGAACAATGATCAGAGCGCCTGTTTTACGAGAAGCAAGGTAAACGAAAACTGCGGCTATTATCATTACGATGCTGCTCGCTGTCGTAATAATTGGCAGGAAACTCACCATTGCCAAATCCCAGCAACATAACAATATGGTAGACAGACAAACACAGAACTATATCGATATAACCCGGAAGCTATGATTTCAGTTTTGATGATCCCGCCCTCCTTTGCTTGATCTTCGTGAGCTTTTGAGTCGATTTCTCTCAGCTCAAGTAGGCACCTATATCCACCTCATCCACCTGACTCGGCAGCAGGTACTTATCGGCATAGTCCTGGTAAACACCTGATTCGAGGAACAGTTTGAACAGGTCCGGGTCCAGGTGCTGGTCTTTCACCATGAAAGACATGATCTTGATGGAGTCTGAAAGTTTCTTTGGTGCTTTGTAAGGTCTGTCTGCGGCGGTAAGCGCTTCAAACACATCGGCGATGGCCATGACCTTGGCCGGGATCGACATTTCTTCACCCTTAAGGCGTTTCGGGTAGCCGGTGCCATCCATCTTCTCGTGGTGGCCACCTGCAATCTCCGGCACACGCTCAAGGTGTTTCGGGAATGGCAGGCTGTCCAGCATCACAATCGTCTGCACAATGTGGTCATTAATCTTGAAGCGTTCTTCTTCGGTAAGTGTGCCCCTGCCGATACAGAGGTTATAGATCTCACCCAGGTTGTATTTGTGCTCCGGCACTTCGATTTTGAAGCCGTAAGGGTTGTCCGGGTCTGCTGAGTGCACCACGGCGTCGTGTTCAATGATGTGGTCCAGCCGGTCTGCGAGCAGCGGTTCTTCGCAGGGCAACTCTTTGGGCTCTTCGCGCTCTTTACGTTTCAGTTCCTCGAAGGCAATGCCCTTGCGGTCATCCAGGGTACGTGTCCAGGTCTGGGTCGCGATCTGTTTCACGCGGTCAACCAGTTCATCGGCCATGAACTCACCGCCGAGGTTGCACTCGGCAATAAACTCAAAATCGTCGTCAATCTGGCAGAGGGTGGCATCGAGTTCTTTGCGCAGCGCTTCTGCATCGCCACCGGCGATGATCTTTTCCTGGCACTCGATGATCTTCTCGCGCTTCAACACTTCGAAGCGCATGCGCACTTCGTGGATGCGGTCGGTAATGGTTTCAAGCTTGGTGGCTTTATCCACGACGTATTCAGGTGTCGTGACCTTACCGCAGTCATGCAGCCAGGCGCCGATGTGCAGTTCGTACCACTCCTCTTCCGTAAGGTCGAACCAGGCGAACGGCCCTTCTTTCGCTTCGCAGGCCGCCTTAGTCAGCATTTCGGTCAATTCCGGCACCCGTTCACAGTGCCCGCCGGTGTAGGGGGATTTCGCGTCCACCGCGCGCGCCATCAGGGTGATAAATGAATCCAGCAGGTTTTCCTGGGCCTCGATGAGGATGGCGTTATCCAGCGCCACCGCCGCCTGGGAGGCCAGCGCCTCAATCAAGGGCTGGATCTCTTCTGAAAACTCGATGACGTTGCCGTCTGCATCCTGCGCGTTCAGGAGCTGCAGCACGCCGATCACGTCATCCTGGCTGTTCTTGAGCGGTACCGTCAGTACCGATTTGGTGCGGTAGCCCGTGCCTTCATCAAATTTCTTGGTGCCGGAAAAGTCGAACTCGGTGGAGTCGTAGGCATCCTTGATATTGAGGGTCTGCCCGGAGAGCGCCGCGTTACTGACGATCTGCTGGTTATTGGGCACACCGTCGATATACATTTCCTGCGGTGGAATGGGAATGTCTTCACCGGTGGTGCCGCCCTGGGCAATACCTAGGGAATCGTTGCGGAGGATCTCGAAGGTGAGCTGGTCGTGCTTGTTGCGCCTGTAAAGGGTACCGCCATCCGCATTACCAATATCCTTGGCTTCCAGCAGAATGGTTTCCATCAGGGTGTCGGTATCTTTCTCTGCAGAGAGCGCAATACCGATGTCTATCAGTCGTTTAAAAGACTCGAGGTCAGACGACATAAACTTCCTCCTTGATTGCCGGATCGCCGCAGCCCACGGCGGTCACAAGCAAAACCATCATAAAAGCTTTTCGGGCGTGTGTCATTTTCGCTAAGCTTGCCCCTCCGCTCTAAAAGGCCCGATTTACATGGCAACCCAAATACCGTTCGTCTGGGAATATGACTTTGAGTACGCAACCCTGGAGGAACTGACGCCCTTGATCCGCCGCGTCACCGCACGAAACCCCAGTGGCTTTACGTTTCACGGCACCGGCACCTACGTGATCGGCCGCGGCAATGTCGCCGTGATCGACCCGGGCCCCCTGGATGACGAGCATATCGAGGCCCTGAAGGCTTCCCTCGCCGGTGAAACCGTCACTCACATCCTGATTACACACACGCACTTCGACCACTCCCCCGCTGCCGCTCCTCTAAAGGAGTTCTGGGGTACCAAAACCTACGGTTTTGGCCCACATGGCGCCGGCAAGGCCGAGGAAGGCGTGAAGATCGAGGAAGGCGGCGACATGGACTTTGTGCCGGATGTCGTCTGCCGCGATGGCGATATGATTGAAGGCGACGGCTGGACCATTGAATGTGTGCACACGCCGGGCCACACGTCGAACCATCTGTGTTTTGCCCTGAAGGAAGAAAACGCACTCTTTACCGGCGACCATGTCATGGGCTGGTCCACCAGCGTCATCGGCCCGCCCGATGGCGACATGACCGCCTACATGGAAAGCCTGGAAAAACTGCTCAAACGCGATGAAGACACCTACTGGCCGACCCACGGCACCTGCATCAAGGATGTCAAAACCTTCGTGCAGGCGTTTATTGATCACCGGCTCGACCGGGAGCGGCAGATCCTGGAGTGCCTGGGCAATGGGTATTCAAAGATCACCGACATGGTGCCGGTGATGTATACGGAAACGGATAAGGCGCTCTACCCCGCTGCCGCACATTCCGTGCTGGCCGCCATGATCCGCATGATTGATACCGACCAGGTCACCTGTGACAGCAACCCGGCCAAAGTGGATTCGACGTTTACCGTCGCTCAGTAATGTTTTGCCACAGGTTGTCAGCACCACCCTTGAGGAACGCCTGACCAATCATCACCTGCCACTGCCGCTCGGTGCCGTATTCATCACGCCAGCACCAGAGGCGGCGCGTTCTTTGGTTCAGCGTATGTTCCAGCGTGTAGCCCATGGCGCCATGCACCTGGTGGGCAATATCGGTGCCCGCTGATACCGCTTCGCCAATCCGCGTCTTGCCGATGGCAATATCCACGGCATCCAGGTCGCGGAATGCCGCAACCACGGCATGGCCTGCCATGGTGCTGGCAGCGACTTCACCTGCCAGGACGGCCAGCTGCTGCTGAATCGCCTGGAACTTGGAAATGGGTTTGCCGAACTGGTTACGCTCCATGGAATACTGAACTGAGAGCTCCAGCGCGGATTCCAGCGAACCAGACATCTGCAGCGCGCGCACTGCCGCCATCATGAGGTTCAGTTTGTCTGCGGCATCATCGCCTGTGGTCATGACCGCATTGTCATCCGGCTTGGTGTCGACGGTAATTGTGTCGCGTGGCTCACCGGCAACGCTGGTGCCTTCTTCAATTGAAAGATCCGATGTTGGGATCACGCAAAGTTTGCTGGTGCCGGAAGCATCCGCCACAAACACGACGCGATCTGCCCAGCGGCCAAACGGTGCTTCACCGGAACCGGTGACCTTGCCACTGTCATCCACCTCAAAGTCGCCGGTCGCTACAGTGAGAATTTCATTACCCACCTTGCCGTCCTGGCCCGCGATCATCATGCCGGCCACGAAGTGTTCGGCGAGTGGAATCGGCGCCGCGTAACGCGCGGATTCGCGAATCACCAGCAGGGAATCTTCCAGTTCACCGCCAGCGCCACCTGCAGCTTCCGGCAGGCCTGCCACCGTGAGGCCGGTTTCGGCCAACGCATTCCAGAGGTCTTTCGCAAAGGTGCCCGCCTCGGTCTTGTCCACGACGTCTGCCGTGCACAGGTCCGTGAGCATGCGATCGAGGGTGTCTTTAATCAGCTGTTGTTGTTCGTTCATCTCTTATCTCCTCACCCTTTATCGCAAACCCAGCCCACGCGCGATCACCCCTTTCAGGATCTCTCGCGTACCGCCGCGCAATGTAAATGACGGTGCATGCAGGATGCACTCGTTCAGGGTGTCGATGAATCGGCGTGAAGGCTTGTCCACGGAAGCGAGTCGAACCAGCTCCGGCACCATGCGCTCATAGGTGTTGCCCAGGTCCTTGATCAGTGCCGCCTCGGTGATAGGCAGTTTGCCGCCCTCGAGCATCCCGGCAACCGAGATAGACATTCGCCGCAGCGTCACCAGGTGCGCCGCCAATCGACCCAGCAGTGCGAGCTGCTCGTCCGTGGGGTTATCCTGGATTTCACGGGCATACTCCACAATCACACGGAAAGCAGACAGGAATCGTTCCGGCCCGCTTCGCTCGTAACCAAGTTCACTGATCACCTGCTCCCAGCCGTTGCCGGGCTCACCCACCACCATGTTGTCGGGAATGAACACGTCATCGAAGAACACCTGGTTGAAGTCTTCCTCGTTCGAGAGGTTCCGGATGCCGGTGACTTTTACACCTTCTGCATGCAGGTCAACCACAAACTGGCTCATGCCCGCATGACGGTTTTCTGAAGGAGGCTCTGTGCGCACCAGTGTCACCATGTAGTGATTGGTGTGCGCGTAACTTGTCCAGATCTTGCTGCCGTTCAGGAGCCAGCCACCATCAACTTTCGTGGCGCTGGTTCGAATGGAGGCCAGGTCAGAGCCAGTGTCCGGTTCACTCATGCCAATGGAGAAAAAGTAATCACCTGAGATGATCTTCGGCAGGAAATGCTGGCGCTGTTCTTCCGTGCCGAACTTCAGCATCAGCGGCCCACTCTGCCTGTCAGCAATCCAGTGACAGCCGACCGGCGCACCGGCCGCGAGAATTTCTTCCGTGACCACGTAACGCTCAAGAAACGACTTTCCTCCGCCGCCATACTCTTTTGGCCAGGTCATGCCGATGAAACCGGCTTCACCCAGCTTCTTGCTGAATGCAGCGTCGTCTCCGGCATTGAAGTCCGAGTTAGGTAACTCGTTAGGGTCTAGGGTGTCTGCGAGAAATTGTCGAATGTCCCCGCGAATGGCTTCTGCCTCTTCAGGCAGGCTAAACGGTTCGAAAGTGAGGCCCTGAAACATATGTTCACTCTGAAAATAAACGCGTAAAGTAGCTGGATAGCAGCTGTATTGCAATTGACCATGGCCGTACAAGGACTGGATGAAGTCGGCGCCGAACACCTGGAATCTGCCGGGGGTAAAGGTGCCAACCTGGGAGAGTTAATCCGGCAGGGTTTCCCTGTTCCACCTGGTTTCGTGGTCGGCGCCGATGAATACGCCCGTTTCATCGATACTCTCAATCTGCCTTCGAATGATGACATCCCGGAAGACACCGAAGCCTTCCTGGAATCCCTGCGTGGACAACTGCTGGACACGGCCCTTTCAGAAGACCTTTTATCCAGCATCGACAAATATCTGACAACTATCCACGAGTCACATCCGGATGCTGTGTTTGCGGTTCGTTCGTCAGCCACCGCGGAAGACCTGGCCGATGCCAGCTTCGCCGGGCAGCACGATACCTATTATTACGTGGAGCCACTGCAGATCGCGCTGATGCTGCGGAAGTGCAGGGCGTCACTCTGGTCTGAATCAGCATTCTCATATCGCCAGACCCAGGGCATTGAGCATCGCACGGTAAACATGGCCGTCGTCGTGCAGGTCATGGTGCGCTCGGACGTCTCCGGCGTAACGTTTACTGCAGACCCGGTGAGTGGCAGCGACTCTGTGATTATTACGGAATCGTCCTGGGGCATGGGCGCCGCGATTGTCGATGGTCGCGTCACGCCAGATCAGTTCCTGGTCGACAAAAACACCATGCGCCTTACCTCACTCAAGATATCTGACAAGAAGTTCATGGTGCCGCCAGTGCTGGAAGATCCATCCAGTTCACGCCTGCAGGAAGTGCCTGCCACCAGGCGAAGCCTGGAATCACTCACCGATGAGCAGGTAGAGCACATTGCTGCGCTGGCGCTGAAAGCCGAGGAATATTTCGGCAAACCGCAGGACCTGGAATGGGCCATCGAAAATGATGAGATCTACCTGCTGCAGTCACGGCCGATCACGATCCTGGGCGAGGCGGATGAAGATGTGCCTGAAGGTCGCTGGATACTGTTTAAGCCGGTGATCGAAAACTTCACCGACCCGTTGATGCCGCTGACAGCGGATATCCTGTCCAAGGCGATTCCTTTCATGAAGGTAATCTATGGCCGGGTCTACATGAACTTTGATGACTTCCGCCGGCTGGTGCCACTGAAAGCCTCCGACGATGATCTGGCGCGCCTCGCCTACCTCGCTGAACCCGAAACGAAACCGCGTATTTCCATACCAAGGATGATCTTCCTGCTGGCCATCCTCTTCGGAAACTACCTGGTCATGGGTGTTTTTAACCGACGCACAGCCGAAATGCCGGACGACTTCATGGCAAGCTACCGTGACTTCGCAAACCGTGTGGTGGAAGACGACAGCATCAACGCACAGAACACCATGATCCGCATGTTCCTGCGCTTCTGATTCTTTGAACCTGCCGGCAACATGGTCATGCTGGCGAACCTGGTGGCACCCCGCTACATGCTGTTCCTGCGCATGTTGCAGAACCTGGTAGCCCGCTGGGCGCCGGACATGCACCCGGATACAGCCTCGCTGCTGTGCAGCGGTTCCGAAGGTGTGCTGTCGACCCAGATGGGTCGCGCCATTGTAGATTTGGCACGCACCGCTCGCGGCGAGAATCGCGTACGCGAAATTTTCAGGCGTCACTTTGCTGATAAGGTGCTGGCAGCGTTGCAAGATTGCCCGGAAGCTGCCGAGTTCCTCAGCGAACTGGATGCGTTTCTCAACATGCATGGTCACCGCGCCCTGAAGGAGTTTGAACTGGCCAGTGTGCGCTGGGATGAAGACCCGACACCGGTGATCGGCATGGTGCGTAACTATCTCGTCGTGGATTCGGATATCGACAACACGGAAAGTGATGTGGAGAAGCATCGCGAAGCAATGATAACGGAACTGACCCGGCATCTCGACAAACTGCCGCTGGAAGATCTCGGCCGCCCGCGCCGCGCTATTATCAAAAAGTTAGTAGAACAGACCCGGTACTACATGAAGCTACGCGAGAATTCGCGCTTCTATCACATCATGGGTTTCTACGGCGTGCGTAAGAAGATTCTGGCCATCGAAACGAAACTGCTGGCAGCAGGCGAGCTGAAGTGCAAAGACGATATCTTTTACCTCAACTGGGATGAGGTGCAAAAACTGGAAAGCGGTGAGCTCGACTGGCTGGATGTGGAAGACATTATCCGCGCACGGAGGATGGAACATATTCGCCGAACCAAGCTGGTTCCGCCGAAGACCATCGGCGTCGACATCGACACACCCATGCAGTCTGGCAACGGCGAGATGCTGTACGGCCAGGCCGCGTCTCCGGGCCAGTATGAAGGAATTGCCCGCGTCATCCTGGACCCGGCCACCGATAATGAAATTGAACCAGGCGAAATCCTCGTCGCACCCTACACGGACCCAGCGTGGACGCCGCTTTTCTTAACCGCCAATGCAGCTGTGGTGGAAGTCGGCAGTTACCTGTCCCATGCGGGGACCATTGCACGCGAATACGGCATGCCCTGCGTGGTGGATGCCACCGGCTGCACCAGCCGCATCACCACCGGCACTCGGCTACTGGTGGATGGCAGCAACGGAGAGGTGACCATCCACACCGAGGAAACCGAGGAGGCAGAAGTATGAATCTGTTGATTACGGCCCTGCTGTTCCTCGCCGGTGTGCATTACATGATCCTGTTGCTGGCGACCTGCTATCGCTTTATTGACCTGTGGTATCGCATCGGGGATTTCTGGAAAAGCATTGTCGGCACGCTGATCGCTTTGATTATCTTCAACGCGTTTATCACGTGGATGTTGCCAGACGAGTTCAAATCACCCTGGATCTGGGGCCAGGTGTGTTACGCGGTGTTCCATGTGGTGATTTTCTGGTTTGCGAGGCTGATGTTGTGGCTGGTTGAGGTGAAGCAACGCTAGCGCCTAGTCTTCCTCTTCGGGAATGTCCGGCATCGTCATGATGGTGCTTCGCAGCAGGCTCGCCATGTACATCATGCCGCCGTGTGGCTCATCCATCCTGGCCTGGTCGAAGATAAACTCGAACACTTCTTCTGCGAGATCCTGGGTCACGATCACTTCAAAGATTTCACGTTCCTGCTGCTCGCCGATACCGCGGTCACGGATGTGGGAGTCGCGGCCAACACCGCGTCCATAGTGGAAGTGCCCCGTATGAATACCCTTCTGTTCGACCAACGCTTCCTGCAGCGGGCGGGAACGCCCTTTCGGCAGGATTGCCGTGATCAGCTTGGTGTCTTTGATGTAGCTGGTATCCGGCATCACGCGGCTCCGGTGATGCGTTCAATGATTTCTTTTGGCACAAAGGTCGCGGCTTTATCGAGCTTGGTCACGTAAATGATGCCCGCACCAGGCAGGTCCAGTTCACCCGCGAAGTACATCTTTTCGAAGATACGATCCAGCTGATCGTCACCGCACAGGATGGTGATGATTTCTTTTTCCACGTCGACGGCAAGCCCGAGCAGGCCGAGGCGTTCACGGACACCGCTGCCGTGACCGTAATAGATGGTTGCACCCTGCGCGCCGGCATCCTGTGCGGCCTGCACCACCCCTTCGGCTTTGCCACGCTGCACCACGCATGTGATCATCGAAACATCAGTGAGGACTGTAAATTCTCGTTGGCTCATAAGCTCATTCCTCGCCCCCTAAATGAGAGGCGCCCCTTCATAATCTTCCGGTTGCAGTTTGGCTGCGGCATGCCGCTTGTTGATCTTCCAGCGGATGTAGCGTCCGGTGCTGAGCACCGCGATGATCGGCCCGATGGACGCCATCGACAGGATGCCGAAACCTTCAATGGCGCCGAGCGCATTACCGAAGCCAAGACCCATTGCCAGCACCAGCGGCACCGTGACTGGCCCGGTG
>JADHNI010000002.1 GCA_016779585.1 Pseudomonadales bacterium | reverse complement strand
CGTAGTCACCGGTTCCTGGGTAAACATGTAGGCGAACCCGGTTTCAGTAAACGCAAAAGTTTCAATGCCGCCCTCACGCAAACCGCCGGCAATCATCGAATCCATTTCACCGCGAATATAATCCACCTCCTCATAGGAACGGAACTGCAGCGGCAGGTTATAGATCTGCAGGTCGGGGTAAAAACGCGTGAGTGAACCGGCAGCAACCGCGCCGCCATGAAGCTGGCCGATACGCATCTTGCGCAGCACAGTTTCATCGTCACCCTGCACACCGCCAGGGTAAATCTTGAAGTTGACGCGATCATCGGTGGCCGTTGAGATTTCTTTTACGCCAGCGCGCAGCTTCTGCATCCATGAAAGACCATCCGGAGAGATAGTCGCAATTTTGTAGGTGGCCGCCTGGGTAGTGACGGGCAGTACCAGCAGTACGCCTAACACCAGGGTGGTCAGTCTTTGAAACATGTTGATTCCTAGAAATAGTCGGTAGAGGAATTGAGCAGGTCTGCCGCCCGCTCCTGTGCAATACGATTGGTGAGTGTCATGCCGTCAACCACCGGGTCAGCTTCGAGCACGTCGTTAAGCAGTCTGTCATGCAACTCATGGTCAAACACCAGGCGCGCATATTGTTCGGCATAAATCACTTTCGTCATTAAATACGCATCGTTGATGGCAATGGCTTTCTCGAAATGGGTTTTGCCTTTCTCCGGTTTGCCACCCAGGGATGCCGGCAGCAGGGTTTCAATACCTCCCATGTAAAGGTGTGGGCCGCCATTCTCAAAAGTTTCATCAAGGCTCAGGACCTTGTCCATCAACAACTTGGCACGGCTGAGTTCGGCAATCACCGCCCAGTCATCACTGTTTGCCTGCAGCCGGCCTACCCACGCCACCCCCAGGGCATAGGTCATGGGCACGTCGTCGGCTTCCAGCGAATCCACGATGCCGGAAAATTCATCGAAGTCGAGTTGCCGTGCATCACACAATGGTGAACCCGAGACACACGCCGCATGTTCCGCATATCGCATGGCTTTGTCGCTGAGCAGTTTCACCCGAGCGGGGTCATCCACCAGTACCGCGAAAGAACCATTCAATGTGGAAGCCGCCAACAGCAGGTCTTCGGAATCAGGACTGCTCCGCAGGAAGCTGTCAATCAGAAGCAGATAGGCCGGCACACCCTCGCGCACGGTATCAATGTCTTCACTGTTCAGGATGGAACCTGCGAGATCGTCTGCCATCTGCGACGTGATGCCGGACACCAGGCTGGAACAGCCGCCCAGTGCCAGCAGGCTGGCAAGGAAAAGAATTCGAATGTTGACCATCAGAAGCTATTGTCCACCAAAGAAGGGATTCGCCTGTCGCTCAAATGCGAGTGAGGTTTGCGGGCCGTGCCCGGTGACGACCAGTGCATCTTCCGCCAAACGGAAGAGCCGGTCCGTGATTGAGTTCTCAATCTGCTCAAAACTGCCTCCCGGCAGATCGGTTCGACCGATACCTAACTGGAATAGTGTATCGCCGGCCACGAGAAGTTCATGCTCCTCAAACCAGAAGCTGATGGAACCGGGCGTATGGCCCGGTGTGTGTATGGCGACCCCGCCGCAGCAACCAAGATCATGGTCGTCTTTCAGCCATGCATCAGGTTCCGGGGTGGGTGTGTAATCCAGGCCAAACTTCGCACACTGGTCTTCCAGTGCATCCCACAGGAACTTGTCACCCTGGTGCAGGAGCAGTGGCGCACCAGTCCGTTCCTTGATGACCGCCGAGGCCAGGATATGGTCGAGGTGCGCGTGGGTGTGGATGATACCCTTCACGGTGAGATCGTTTTCTTCCACGATCGCCATGATCCTGTCCGGATCACCCCCCGGATCAATGATCAGGCAGGTCTTGCTGACCGGATCACCCACGATGGCGCAGTTACACTGCAATGGTCCCACGGGAAAAGATTCAAAGATAACATTCCCCTGTACCTCGGGAACCTGAAATGGCATGCGTGACTCCGGCTGGTCCTCAAACTCTCAAGTGCTACAATTTACCACTTCGCACACTGAGTTACACAGCGACTTCCCAAGCTAATGCTGCAGAGTCTGATTTACCGCCTGATTGCGGTTACCTACATTGCATTTATCTTCCTGACGTCTTTTTTCTTTTTCATTATCGCGCTTGGGATTTTTGTGGTGACGGCACCTTTTGATCAACGCCTCAGAGCTCTGCACCGGTTTACATGTTTCTGGGCGAGTCTCTACATCTGGGTCATGCCACCCTGGTCGGTCAGCATCCACGGCAAGGAGAACATCGACACGGATGAAACCTATGTCATCGTCTCCAACCACCAGTCTCTGGTCGACATCCTGGTCGCGTTCACGCTCTTTACCCATTTCAAGTGGGTATCCAAGGCTGAGCTGTTCAGCATTCCACTCATAGGCTGGAACATGTCGCTGAACCGCTACATCAAACTCCGGCGTGGTAACTCAACCAGCATCAAGCAGATGTATACCGCCTGTGAAAAGCACCTGAACCAGGGCAGTTCGGTCTATCTCTTCCCTGAAGGTACCCGCTCAGAATCCGGTCACATGCGCCCGTTTAAGGAAGGCGCTTTTGTGCTGGCGAAGCGATTGAACCGCCCTATTCTCCCCATCGTGATCAACGGGTCCCGAACGGCAGTGCCCAAGGGCAGTTTCAATTTTCATGGTGAGACCCATGTTGAGGTCACGATCCTTGAACCGATCCCCGCAGAGACATTCGGGGACGAGGAAGCACGAGCGCTAGCTGACCGCGTGCATGGGCTGATTGAAGAGCGCGTTATAGTAGAGCCGGAAACCGCCTAGGAACCTTTGCGCGCAAGCTTATCTCTTTGAACATTTTCGTATGTGATGAACTCAAGAAGATTGTTGTCGGGGTCACGCTCGTAAACACTGGTGCCCATTTCATTCAACCCGCCCCTGCGCTCGCAGGGCCCTTCAATGATCTCAGCACCGGCTATTGCCAGTAGATTCTGCAGGTCATCCATCGAACCCTCCCAGGCAAAGCAAAGATCCCCGCAACCAGGCTGCGCAGCTGGCCCGCGAAGCTCGAACTTCGGCGATTGCCAGGCTGCCGGCATGTGCAGATTGATCTTGTTGTTACCGAGATAAGCCGCGTGCAGGAAACCCGGCACTTCTTCGATGACTTCAGCACCAATGGTTTTATAGAAGGCGATCATGTCTTCCACGTTCTGCATCGGCAGCGCGACATGATCGAATCCGCGGATCATCACGCCCTCACCACACCTTTGCATCCAGGAAAATCCGAACACACCCAGAAAATGTTGCCTGCATTTTTACCCTTGACCGCTTTCCTGATCGACATGGCTTCACCACAAACCGGGCACGACTGGCTGCTCTTGCCGATGAGAACCGGATCCAGCTTGTCGTGCACCTCATGTTCAGAGATGTCATTACTGACCGGAAACTCAAGCAGTGGCAGGTTCAGGTCGCCAAACACCTGTTTCACGGTGTCGATGGACTGCCTGCCGGTTGCGCCTGCATCTCGATGCTGCGCGCCGCAAAGGATGGTGAGATCAGCTGTTTCAACCAGCAGGTACGCCACTTTCGTCGTATTAAGATTGGTCTGTGTGGAGCCGTCGTTCCTGACGAACTCACTGAGCGGCACATCCAGAAGAACGGTCACACCATGTGGCAGCACACGATGGAACAACGTCAGCATGTTGCGGGTTACCTCATCGAACGCATGCGGTTTCAGTTCGAACAGCGTCGGGTCCGGCGCGTCGGTGAATACCAGGGCATCTGGCTCCGGAGTCTCGGGCCGCTTCAGTTGCACTACATCGGGATTGAGGGCAGCATAGGCCTCAGCCCGCGC
The DNA here is from genome assembly GCA_016779585.1 of Pseudomonadales bacterium. Lineage (GTDB taxonomy): Bacteria > Pseudomonadota > Gammaproteobacteria > Pseudomonadales > Azotimanducaceae > UBA9659. The sequence continues at coordinate 84,873 of JADHNI010000002.1, read as the reverse complement.
CATCAGGGGGTCGGGCTCCTCTTCATTCTTTTGTTTCTCGCGGAAATGATGGAAGTCGACCATATCGGCATCCATAAACTTTTCCTGCTCACGCTTGCGCATGTAGCCGAGCAAAAGGCCGATGCCGACCAGGATGCCAACAAATATCAGGAACCCCTTCATCGCTTTGAGTATACGTGAAACAATGCAGTCTTGAACGAGATGTATTGTAGACAGGCATGAGTGAAGACATCGTACTGACAGAAACAGAAAATGGCATCACCACGGTCACCCTGAACCGGCCTGATGCCTTAAATGCACTTTCGACCGCGCTGCGCCGAAGGCTCGCGGAGGTGTTTATCGGCCTTAAGTCCGATGACAGCACCCAGGTGATTATCCTGACCGGAAATGGCCGCGCGTTTACCGCGGGGCTCGACCTGAAGGAGCTCGGCGAAAAAGGCATGAATACCTCGTCCGAACCCGCGACCGCAGAGAGCAATCCGGATCTGCAGGCTGCAATCAGGGAGGTCGGAAAACCGGTGATTGGTGCTATCAACGGCTTCGCCATAACCGGCGGCTTTGAGCTGGCGCTCGCCTGCGACATCCTGATTGCGTCAACAGAAGCGAAGTTCGCAGACACGCATGTTCGCATGGGCGTTGTGCCGGGCTGGGGATTGTCCCAGCGCCTCTCGCAACTGATCGGCGTGAGCCGCGCCAAGCAACTCAGCTTCACCGGGAACTACCTGGATGCTGAAACTGCCGAAAGGTGGGGTCTCGTTAACGTGGTGTTACCACCCGATGAACTGCTGCCCTACTGCCGAAAGCTGGCGACCGATATCACCTCGGTCAACCAGGATACGTTGCGTGAGGTGCATCGCCTGATCGACTTTGGCTGGGAACATACACTGGGCGAAGGTATTGCCGAGGAGCGACGTGCCAGTCGCGCAGAAAACCAGGGGCTCGCTGCCGAGACCCTGGAAGAAAACCGTCTGAATGTTCAGGCCCGCGGGCGGGACCAGCAAAGCTAGACTCAGGGTTAACCCAGGTTAGATCCCAGGCCTTTCAGGTGCGTGTGCTCATTCAGGGTAATGATTGAGCGCTCGCCACTGCTGGCTGCACGGTAACGGGAAATGCTGGTGTAGTTCGGGTTAAAGAACATGCGCAGCTCCATACCGAGCACATGCGCCGTCCAGATGTTCACCACACCACCATGGCAGGTCACTGCCACCGTCTTGCCCTTGTTGGCAGAAATGATGTCGTTCAGCGTACTGATTACCGCATCACAGAACTGCGGGAAATTGATATCTTCGATTTCACCGCGCATCAGGCGAAGCCAGCGGTCGTAATCGAACTTCTTGAGCTCCTCCACTGGGATGTAGTGATCCGCGTGGCGATCATACTCGGCAACCCCTTCCCTGGTTTCTATGTCGAGCCCCTTGAGCGCGGAAAGCGGTTCCGCCGTCTGGTAGGCGCGCTGCATCGGGCTGCTGTAGAGATGATCAATCTGTGTATCTTCCAGCCAGGCAGCCACGCGACGCGCCTGCTCGTGGCCCACTTCTGACAGGGGTGGGTCTGCCGGTGTGCCGTCTTCAGTTTCAACGCGCTCAGGCAGGCCGTGGCGAATCAGAATCAGTTCCATGGTGACTTCTCCGTTACTTCTGCATTTTCTCTAGAACCTCAAACGCTGGTTGCCAGTCGTCTGTGGTCTCGTATTTCTGCCCAAGAACAACGCGGGTGACACCCGCCTCCTCGTAGGCTTTTAATCTATCTTCGGCCTCGGCAACGCCCAGTCCTTCAATGCTGCTGAAGGTGACCACCTCTCCCGGCTTGCCGTGCACCGCTTCTGATCTTTCCCGGTACTCTCGGATATCGTCCCTGATCTTGTCGAGGGAACCCATGGGTAACCAGCCATCGCCGTATTTCAGGGCTCGATCAAGCGCATGCGGCGGTCCACCACCTATGTATATAGGCGGCCGGGGTGGTTGTGGTTTAAAGAGGAAAGGCTGGCCATTTAACTCCACGACATCTTTGCTGAAGCAGTCATGGAAGAATTGAAGTGTCTCGTCAGAAATCCTGCCACGCTGGTGTCGATCCACACCGAGCGCCTTGAACTCCGGGTCCATCCAGCCAATGCCAACCCCAAGCAGGAGACGGTTACCCGACAGTTCCTGAATGGTGGCGATGGATTTGGCGGTCGGCAGCTTTGGCCGATAGGGCAGGATCAGGACGCTGGTACCAATTTTGATCGTGCTGGTCTGGGCCGCCATCCACGCAAGCGTGGTGATGGGGTCAAGGTACCTGCCACCGGAGCCTTCTGCATCGTCAGGAGGAATCGCAATATGGTCAACGATCCAGGCAGATTCGATGCCTATCGATTCTGCCTGGGTCAGTAATGAGGAAATGGTGTCACGGGACGACTGCGGACCCATGACCCGGATGTTGATGCCAATATTCACGGCATCAGGTGTATCAGGTGGCTGCGATGGAGACGTTATACACCCCGGCCTGGCGCGCGGAGTCCATCACTTGAATCATGGTGTCGGTGGAGCTTTCCGGATGCGGCTGAACCACGACAGGTGCTTCAGGGTTTTCAGCGTGCAGTCGCTCGATGTTGGCACGTACAGCGCGCACGTCGACATCACGACCACGAATCTGGATGCGATCACGGCTTGTGATCATAACGACGATGCTCTGCTTGTCAGCGTCCTTGACGTTCTGGTTCTTGTCCGGGCTGTTGACGTCGAGGCCAATTTCCTTGACGAAAGTAGCGGTTACGATGAAAAAGATCAGCATGATGAACACAACGTCCAGCATGGGGGTCAGATCAATTTCGCTTTCTTCTTCTTGTTGTTGGCCAAGTACTCTACGCACGGTGTAACTCCGAAATTAGTCGCGATAAACGTGTAACGCGGGAGCATACTAGGACTTTCTTCGGGCGTCCACCAACCCTCAGGCGGCGTTGATGACCTTGGAGACAGTCGTGTAGTGCAGACCCAGGTGTTCACCGATTTCCATGAGGGTGTAGCCATAATCCAAGTGGGCGCGCCTGATCAGCTCATTGCGCTCCATACGGGTCTTGTCGTCTACCCTCTTGAAAAGCGCATTCAGGCTGCGTCTGCGCTGGGCGGACTTTGGGCCGCGCTTCGACAGGCGCTCGCCTTGCAAGATGGGCTGCATTTCATTCAGGAACCGGGTACTACCCAGTAATACCTGGTTTTTCCTGGATTCCAGCGGCGATTCTTCTCCGAGACCCTGTTTCACGTAATCACGGTACTTGCGCTGGGCTTCTTTTTCCCGTTTGCCGAAGTGCGACAGGATAGTTTCACTGTGCAGGAAACCAGGCGGCTTCACCTGCCCGGCCGTTGCCCGATAACTGCTCCACTTGTAGTCCTTGTAGCTGGTCGGGTCGTCAGTGCGCTGCGGGTTAATCACCACGTGGCGACAAACTGGCAAAAGGTAGTTTTTCTTTTCCAGCAGGACACTCTTGAAACGTCCCTGGAAGATCGGACCTTCCTGATCGTGACGACGATTCACGTGTTGGGTGTAGACACCGTTTAATTGACGCATACCTTTTGACAGGTTTGCCTCCGGGCATTCAACAACCATGTGGTAATGGGAATCCATCAGTACATAACTGTGGATGAGCCAGCCGAATCGGTCGACGACGTTTTCAACAACGTTGAGAAAAACGCCCCGATCTTCCTTGTCCTTGAAGACTACCTGTTCGTCTCTTCCCTTGCTGGTAACGTGGTACACAGCGCCGGGGAACTCAATTCGTACAGGTCTGGACATAAACTGCGTCTGGAAGCCTCGGTTGTTAAACGTGATCGTTGTCGAATGTGTATTCGTAGATTTTTTTATTGGTTTTGGTTTCTCGTTTAAAGATAGAACTGATGAACAGGCTCTACCAAAACGGGCTAAAAATCTTACAACCGAGTGTTTGCACTAACAAGCCATTTTTGGTTTTTTCGCTGTAAAAGACGGGTTGACCTTGACACACAACCATGAGTAAGTTCCAAAAGTCGCAAACAAAAAACCAACAAAACTTGAACGGAGGGGCTGCACATGGCAGTTGAAAAATTTCCGATTGAAGCATCACACGTGATGATGTTCGCGAGATCAATCGGTGACGCAAATGAAATTTACTACGACGAAGAATACGCTAAAGGAACTGAGCCGGGTGCCATCATTGCGCCACCAACCTTTGTTCAGGCAAGCGCACAGTTTGATCCTGATTATTTCCTGAGGCCAAAGATTGGTGAAGAGTGGTTTGGATCTGCGAAAGGTCCAACCGGTATCACCAAGAAAAAAGAAGGTGGTGGCGGAGGTGGCGGCGGCGGCCTGCATGCTGAGCAACACTATGTTTATCACCGCACGCCCAAGGTTGGAGATGTGCTGACCGCTGAAGTTAAACCCGGCAAGTCATGGGAAAAAGAAGGTCGTCGAGGCGGCAAACTGATGTTCACTGAAACCGTGACCGAGTACCGTGACCAGAACGGTGAGCTCGTCGTGACCGCAACCGGCGTTGGCGTTCGAACCGAGCGTCCGGCCACTTCAGGCGACAGTTAAGGAGAGAGATATGACACTGAAAGCAAGCGAAGTTAAGGTCGGCGACAGCTACGAAGAGCAGGTCTGTGAAAACCTCTCCAGGACCCAGATCGTCATGTATGCGGGCACCTCAGGGGACTATAACCCCCTGCATTCAGACGAGATTTTCACCACCCAGGAGGCTGGATATCCGTCCGTTTTTGCCCACGGCATGTTATCCATGGGCATGACAGGCCGAATGCTCACTAACTATGTGGGTGACGGGCGCCTGACCTACTACGGCGTGCGATTTACGTCCCAGGTGTTCCCTGGAGCCACCCTGACCGCCAGGGCCACTATCACGGACATCCGGGAAGAAGACGGCGTAAAGATCGCTGACCTTGAGGTTTCCACCACCGATGAAGAAGGTGTGGAAGTGATTAAGGGCAAAGCCTCCGCAAGGATGGACGACTGACCTTTTACAAGGATTCCAGTGCATTCGTCACAATCGACGGCGTCAGAATCTGGGGGAGGACTTTGGCCTCCCCCGCTCCTTTCTTATACAGCAGGTAAAGCGGCACACCCGTTCTGCCATATTCCTGAAGTGCAGCAGTAATTTTTGGATCTTCGTTGGTCCAGTCTGCTTTCAGGTAAGCGATTCCCTTATCAACAAACGCTTCACGCACGGTGGTTGTTTCCAGTGCATTGAGCTCGTTGACCTTGCAGGTGATACACCAGGCCGCCGTGAAATTCACAAACACCGGTCCTTGCGCCAGCGCTTCGTCGAGCGCTTCCGCTGAATAAGGTTGTGCCAGGGAAGCTGAGGGCGAATCAACGTTGGCGGTGCTCGCAGGTTGCGTCGAAGGCTGCTGCGTTACACCAATACCGACCGCGGTAACTATCAAAACAACCGCAATCACCCTGTTTAACAACCCGGTTGATTGCTGCATGAGCCAGATGCCAAACGCAATGATCAGGCCACCACCCAGCACCTGCATCATGGCCGTCGGTCCCGCCTGGATACCCAACACCCAGACCAGCCAGATAGCGGAAGCAAACATCGGGAACGCCAGCGCCTGCCTGAGAACCACCATCCAGTTGCCGGGTCTTGCCAACCGTGACAACAGTGCCGGGGAGTAGCAAAGGAGCAGGTACGGCACAGCCATACCAAAACCGAGCGCTGCAAACACAAGAAGACCCGTCACGGGCGACTGCAGCAGCGCATAACCCAGCGCAGCGCCCATGAATGGCGCAGTACAGGGCGCAGCAACGACGGTCGCCAGCACACCTGTGGATATGGACCCGGCGTAACCTTTCCCTTCTGAATCCGACACTGACAGAGCAATCTCAAAAACACCCATCAGGTTCAGGCCAATCACCAGGAAAAGGTAAGCCAGGAGCGACACCACAACCGGAGACTGCAGCTGGAAACCCCAGCCAATGGCTTCGCCACCGGCACGCAGCACTATCAGGACCGCCGCAATGGCTACAAAACTCGCGACCACACCAAACGCATAGGCCCAGCCGTGAAGGCGAATGGATTCACCTTCTTCATGTACGGATTCCACCAGTGACAGGATCTTGATCGACAGGACAGGAAAAACACATGGCATCAGGTTCAGGATCACGCCTCCCAGGAACGCAAACACCAGCGCCATGAGAAGCCCTGTCTCAGCAACCCCTTCTGCCGCGGAGGCACTGCCGACAGCTACGGAATCCGTAATCAGGAAGCTGCTGACGACACCTTCACCAACATCCTCACGGATGACCAGCACGCCACTGAAATCCGCATCAGCGGCCTCAAAACCGTAGCCAGGCACCAGCGTAAGTTCCAGTCCCGCATCCGTCATCCGGAATGACTGATCTGAAGGGTTATCGATGGTGTCGGTCACAAGCGGGAAGTAATCCACCGAGTCGATCCGGTCCCCCTGGATGGATGGCAAGCCAATGGTCAGCCTGATCTCATCCCCGGTGGCTGCGAAGGAAGTCGGCACTGAAAGCCTGGCGGGAATGAGCGCAGCCACTTCCTCGAAATAGGCAACCCGATTGCTATCCACCTGTGTGGGACCAATCGGCACAGACAGGGACAACGTCACTTTCTGAGGAATACAGATATCCGCACAGACCAGCACCTGGCCGGTTCCATCAAGCGTGAGTTCACTTCCCGTATAGTCTTCCGGCACCGTCACATCAAACGGCAGGCGAACCTCGTCGTGATAACCGTAGTTCATCAAAGGCCCGTATGGGATACGTTCCGGGTAAGGGTATTCAAAGTCGCTGACCTCCACCCCGTCAGCGACCTGCCAGCGTATGTTGGGTGGTGCGCCCGAGTCTCCCGGGTTCAGCCAGTAGGTATGCCAATCAGGATCAATATCCTGGGCAAAGACAACTTTGAAGGTCTCGCCTGCGGCCACCTGGGTCACCGATGACACCAGTTCACCACGAACGTGCGGTGCTGGCTGGGCGATCGCCTGCCCAAAGGTGATGATGGCAATAAACAGCAACAGGATTCTCATGGGCGCATTCCCCAGGTCACAGGTCCCTTAAGTTCTTCCAGGAGCGGTTCAATCCACTCAACCCAGCGGCACAGTTTCGCACGGGTTTGCCTTGGATCAATCAATTCGTGCACGGCAAAGCTTTCCATCATGGGGAAAGGGGAACGGCCTTCAGCGAGCTTCTGTTCCAGCTCCCGGCGTTTTTCTTCAGGGTTCTCCGCGGCAGCAATTTCCCGGTGGAACGCCACTGCAACCCCCCCTTCTACCGGCAGCGCACCCATCTCATAGGAAGGCCAGGCGAGCTTGTAGGTGTTGGGTGCAAAGTGGGCAGCAGAGGCGACGCCGAATGACTTGTGCACAGCAATCGTTGCCCAGGGTACCGTCGACTGGACCGCAGCAGAAACCGCGCTCATGCCGTAACGGATGCAGGCCGCCTTTTCCGAGTCGGGACCAATCATGAAGCCCGGCTCATCCAGGAAATTCACAATAGGAATGTGGAAGGTGTCGCACAGCTCCATCATGCGCTTCGCCTTCTGCGAGCCCTCTGCGGTCATCGCACCGGCAAAATGTTTGCAGTCATTGGCAATAATGCCCACCGATTGGCCGTTCAATCTCGCGAGACCAATGATCTGGCCGTGACCATAATGCGGCTGGATCTCAAAGAAAGAATCCAGGTCGACCACGTGACGAATCACATCACGCATCTCGAAGGCAATGCGGCCATCTTTGGGCACAATATCAATCAGCGCTTCTTCAGCACGATTGGGACTGTCACTGCAGTCCTGGCGTTCTGCCAGCTGCCATACATTCTGCGGCAGGTAACTGAGGAAACGTTGCATCTGCGCCAGCGCGTCATCTTCCGAGTCAGCCACATTATCAACAATGCCGCTGCGTGTATGGATACGCCAGCCACCCAGTTCTTCCTTGCTCAGCGAAACACCCAGTGCTCGCTCAACCAGTGCCGGGCCACCGACCATGACCTGGCTGGTTTCCTTGACCATCACAGAGAAATGCGAGGCCACGAGCCTGCCAGCCGGAAATCCAGCCACCGGTCCCATGGCGCCGGAAACCACAGGGACCTCGTTCATGGCCTGCGCAATAATCTTGAATCTTGGTTCCGCATACACAGGGGAACCCACCGTCGTTGGTCTCGGGCCACCTGAGCCTGCTACCGAACCGCCGCCGCCCTCGAGCATTCGCACCAGCGGCACCCTGAACTGCACAGCCAGTTCCTCAGCATAAATAGATTTACGCAGGCCCGCGCCATTGGGAGAGCCACCCTTGAGGGTGAAATCCTCGCCACCCACAACCACTCTCCTGCCGCCAATACTGCCGAAGCCAACCACGTAGTTAGCGGGGGCAAATGACTCGATTGAGCCGTCTTCAGCTTTCTCAGCAAACCCTGCGCCTTCACCATGTTCTTCAAAGCTACCCCGCGCCACCAGGCGATCTATGCGCTCGCGGATCGTCAGCCTGCCCTTGGCATGCTGGCTCGCAATACCTTCTTCACCGCCCTGTTGTTTCGACAGTTCGCGGCGAATCTCGATTTCATCTACTTCTTTATGCCAACTCATACGCCCTTTATATGCACGGTGCCTCATCAAGGCAACCACACCCCATTTATAACGGGCACCAATCAGGCGCAAATCGGCTGATTAAGCGTTAGAAATGACACACTTATCATGCTAACTTTCACCTCCTTCGGCAGACTCGGACACAAGAATCCGGACTGCCCTCATCACGCTATCAGACTCAAGTGAGGTAACTATGCAAATCGTGGTTCCCGCGGAAACGTGGGCTAATGAACGCCGCGTCGCGCTGATCCCTGAATCGGTGAAAAAACTCACCCGGGCAGGACTGTCAGTTTCGGTAGAAGCTGGCTGCGGAGTGAACTCCGGATTCAGCGATGCCGACTACGAGGAAGCAGGCGCAACCATTTCTTCTGACCGCAATGCCCTGATCGGCAGCGGTGACATCGTGCTTCGTGTCAGGAAGCCCGCAAAGGAAGATGTTGCCCTGGTCAAGAAGGGTGCTATCCAGGTGAGCTACCTGGACCCCTATAACGAACATGAGCTTGTCGACGCACTCGCCTCACAGGGCGTCACAGCCATCAGCATGGAAATGATTCCCAGAACCACGCGCGCACAGAAAATGGACGCGCTGAGTTCGCAGGCTAACCTCGCGGGTTACGTCATGGTGATCAAGGCTGCCGACAAGCTGGACCGCATCCTGCCAATGATGATGACCCCGGCGGGCACGCTGTCACCGGCAAAAGTTTTTGTGATCGGTGCGGGTGTTGCTGGCCTTCAGGCTATCGCGACAGCCAAGCGACTGGGTGCACGAGTCCAGGCTTTTGATACTCGCCCGGTAGTTGCTGAGCAGGTCGAATCCCTCGGCGCCAAGTTTGTCGAGATTGATCTTGGCGAAACGGGCCAGACCAAAGACGGTTACGCAAAGGAACTGACACCTGAACAGCTGGAAATGCAGAAAGAAGGCCAGAAGGCAGTGATTGCAGAATCCGACATCGTGATCACAACTGCCCAGCTGTTTGGTCGCCCTGCCCCGCGCATTGTGACCGCAGACATGGTCGCAGCCATGCGCCCTGGCAGTGTGATCGTCGATATGGCCGTTGATTCCGGCGGTAACGTCGAAGGCTCCAGACCTGATGAAACTGTTGTTGTGAATGGTGTTTCCATCCTGGGTATTGCCAACCTGCCGGCAGAAGTGTCTACAGATGCCTCGCAGATGTATTCATCCAACCTGGTGAACCTGATCACCGAGTACTGGGATGAGGAAAACTCTACATTCAACCTGGATCTCGAAGACGACATTCTGCAGGGCTGTGTCATCACGCACGACGGCGCTATCGTCAACGAAACCATCAAGAACCTGAGGGAGAGCTAAAGTGGAAGTCGTATTTCTAACTTTTATTCTCGTACTGTCGATTTTTCTCGGCTTCGAGCTGATCTCAAAAGTGCCAGCCACGCTGCACACACCACTGATGTCCGGTGCGAATGCCATTTCCGGCATCACCCTGGCAGGTGCATTTCTTGCAGCCGGTATGGTGGACAGTGAAATGGGCAAATGGCTCGGTACTGCCGCTGTCGCCTTCGCGACCATCAACGTGGTTGGCGGTTACATGGTCACGGACCGCATGCTTGGCATGTTCAAAAGCAAGAATGAGGGCCGCAAATGAACATTGAAATGATTGCTAACCTTTCTTACGTACTGGCAGCCGTACTATTTATTTTCGGCTTGAAAATGCTGGGCTCACCGGCGACTGCCCGACGAGGTAATGCCCTGTCCTCGATCGGTATGCTCATCGCTGTGGTTGCCGGCCTGACTGCCGAAGGGATTGTCAGCTACGAATACATCATCGGCGGCATGATCGTCGGCGGGTTGATCGGCGCTGCATCGGCCAGACTCGTCGAAATGACATCCATGCCTGAAATGGTGGCACTCTTTAACGGCTCCGGTGGCGCAGCCAGTCTTCTGGTGGGATGGGCGACCCTGTATGGCGGCGATGTCAGCACATTCACTGCCATTACCATTCTGCTGGCGATCCTCATTGGCGGCATGACCTTCACGGGCTCTCTCATCGCCTACGGCAAACTGTCCGAGACGATCAATAGTGCGGCCGTGGTATTCACAGGCCAGCAAATTGTTAACAGCCTGATCCTGATCGGCATCCTGGTGAGCGGCTATATGTTTGCGGTTGACCCGGCAGTCGATTCCCAGTGGCTGTACATCATGCTGGGCCTGGCGATGGTTTTCGGCATCATGGCGGTCATCCCCATCGGGGGCGCGGACATGCCAGTGGTCATCTCACTGTTGAACAGCTATTCAGGTCTTGCAGCCTGTGCGGCTGGTTTCGCTATCAACAACAACATCCTGATTGTTGCCGGCTCCCTGGTTGGTGCCGCGGGTATCATCCTGACCAACATCATGTGCAAGGCGATGAACCGATCACTGACTAACGTTCTGTTCAGTGGCTTCGGCGCTGTAAAACAGGGCAAGTCGATCGAAGGTGAGGTCAAACCCATCTCTGTGGAAGACGCCTACTACCTGTTTGAGGCCGCAAGCAACGTCTGCTTCGTACCGGGTTACGGTATGGCGGTTGCCCAGGCACAGCACGTGGTGAAGGAACTCGGTGAGATTCTTGAGAAGAACGGCGCTGAAGTCAGCTATGCCATTCACCCGGTGGCTGGACGTATGCCCGGTCACATGAACGTGTTGCTGGCGGAAGCTGATGTGCCCTACGAGCAGCTGGTTGAAATGGACGAAATCAACCCGCGTATTGAAAACGTTGATATCTGCGTGGTCATCGGCGCGAACGACGTCGTTAACCCCAGTGCCCGCGAAGATGAAGACAGCCCGATTTATGGCATGCCGATCATCAACGTCGACAAGGCGCGCACTGTCTTCGTTCTGAAGCGCTCCATGGCATCCGGCTTTTCCGGTGTTGATAACCCCCTCTTCTTTGGCGAGAACACACGCATGTTGTTTGGCGATGCCAAGGAGTCCATCTCAGGCGTTATTGCCGAGTTCGGATAAGCACTTCCCGCTACTCCTGGTATCCGCCAGGAGTAGCGGCCCACTTCAATGTATACTCGCTCTCTCTGGAAGAGAGGAATTTCCATGATCAGGTGGTTTTTTATTACGCTGCTGGCCGCGTCTACCCCTGCCATTGCCGAACCGGAAGAAGCCGGCTCAGGAGAAAAAGTTGCCGGAATCGGCGGGCTGTTTTTCAGGGCTGATGCACCAGCGCAGTTAGCGCAATGGTACAAGGAACATCTCGGCATCTCCCTGGTGCCAAAAAGCTACGATGCCGAGCCCTGGCATCAGGAAGCTGGCCCAACTGTTTTCGCACCGTTCAGCAAGGATACCCAGTACTTTGGCAATGCCAGCAAGGTATGGATGGTCAACTTCCGCGTGCATGACCTGGATGCCATGATTCTTCAGTTGCGCTACGCGGGCATCGAAGTGACACCCGACCCGAATGAATACCCCAACGGCCGCTTCGCGCGCCTTTATGATCCTGAAGGAAACCCCATCGAACTCTGGGAACCGAAGTAGCCAATTTTTTTCACCAAACATTTTCACTCAGAAAGGAGAAAAATGATGATCAATCACGTCATGATTGGTTCAAACGACATCGCAAAAACACGGAGCTTCTACAACGCTGTCCTGGGTGTTCTGGGCGCGGGCGAACCCATGGAGCATGTCAATGACACGGGGCAGACCCGCCTCTTCTACATCCACGACGGTTCCACATTCAGCATCAGCGAACCGATCAACGGTGAGCCCGCAACCGCGGCAAACGGTTCAACCATCGGTTTTGTCTGCAACTCACCTGAACAGGTTGTGGAGTTCCATGACGTTGCAATTGCCAACGGCGGCACCAGCATTGAAGAACCACCGGGACCCCGCGAAAGCAACATGGGCGTCATGCACCTGTGTTACTTCCTTGACCCGGATGGCCACAAGATCTGTGGTATCCACCGACCGGGTTAAAGACAGGCCCCTGCTGCGATCTCGGAGTTATCTCTCGACTCAATGAGAGATAACTCCTGCACCATCCCCGGGCCATGATCCTGCAAAACCAAAGCCAGGGGGGTTACCTGGCTTGAAATCAGCCAGCACAGCTAGCGTTTAAATTTTGACAATGGCATCAGCGAAAATGACCTCGCCTTGTAATCAGCGTAACCAGGCTTATCCGCTGCCAGCTTCTTCTCAATCATCGGTATGGAGACCACGGTAAAGAGCAGGACCATGGAAACTGCGCCTGAGAGCATCCAGTAATCCAGGTAACCGACGGCTGCATAGCCGAACAACAGGACGGATACCCAGACACCAATTTCACCCAGGTAATTGGGGTGACGGCACCAGGCCCACAGCCCGGTATCCAGAACCTCTGCACGGCTGCTGCGAGTTTCCCGGAAGCGGTGCAGCTCCCGGTCCGACTGGAATTCGATCCACACACTGACCAGGCCCACCGCCAGCGCGATGTAATCAAAAACATTGATCGGGTGATCGCCTATAACCAGCGCGTGATACATAGGGATACAGCCCAGGAACACCAGGATCGTCGGGAACAGGTGCACACCGGCAAAGCTGAGTGGCCACCAGAGAATACCGGATTGCTCCTGAAGGTTAATGTAGCGCCAGTCGACGTGATCCAGCCCGCTCCAGGTATAAGCCCAGTTCGCGGTCAGCCGCACGCCCCATAGGCCGATTACAAGCGCCAGCATAAGCTGGCGCAGAGTTTCTGCATCTCCCGGCAGGGCCACCAGGTAGGCAACAATCGCGATTGGAATTACGCTCCAGTAAGCATCGTAGAAACTGGAGTTGCTGAAGGCAAAACTGAACGCGAAAATCACTATGGTGGCCACCACATCGGCGATCAGAACCTGCACCATCACATGGTATTCAGAGACAAAAGGTAGCGTAAACCAGGCAGCTGCAAGCGCCAGCATGTAACTGACGATAATAAGAAGGTGCGCCCTGGTCACGCAGGAGCTGCCAGCTGCTTGCGGTACTGGTAGGGTGAAAGCTCAACCCAGCGCATGAATGCACGCCTGAAGTTGGTGACTTCGCTGTAACCGAGCAACTCTGCTATCTCCTGCACGGTCAGGTTCGTGGTCTGCAGGTATTCAATTGCAAGTTCCCGGCGGACATCATCAAGAATCTTCTGGTAACTGGTGCCCAGCTCATTCAGGCGACGGCGAAGCGTGCGCGCACCCAGCGACAATTTCTGGGCCACGGCATCAAGCTTGGGAAATTCTCCCGGTGAGCTCAGCAACAGGTGACAGATGCGAGAGATAATGTCTTCCTCGATCTCCATCTGGTTCAGGAGCTTGCGACAGGACTCTTCACAGATCCTCGCGGTATTCGCGTCTGCGGCAGCGAGCGACTCATGCAGCTCCGAGACCCTGAAACGATATTCACAATACGGCTGGTCAAACTGTACCTCGCAGCCAAAGCGCTCGGCATGTTTGTCCGCATAAACGGGTCGTGCGTAACTCAGGCAGATTCTGCTGGGGTTATGCTGCCGGCGCAGTAACAGGGAAATCAGCCCGATGATACCCACGAACAGATCCTCGACCGTGTACTGCCCTACTTTGCCAGAAGGCAGCAGGTGTTCGATGCGCAGCACCGCTTCATCCTCATCAATCAGGAATGCGAGTTCGAACATGGCACCCGCCATACGGTGATACTTGACAGCAATCTGCACCGCCTGTTCCAGCGTTGCACTGCTCATCATGGCATAACCAAGCAGCCCATAATCCGAGATAGAGGTTTCTTTGCTGGATTCCAGCCAGTGTCCATCCATGCCGATCAGGTCCAGCATGTTTTCCATCTGCTGAATCCGCTGCCGATAGGTGACCCTGTCAGCATCCAGGTCAATATCCGTACCGGCCAGGCTGATCTTCGGATCAAAGCCCCGGGATTGCATGTACTGCACAAGCGCCTGGACCATCGCGATAGGAATCGCTTTCTTATCGAGGCTGTAGTTGTGGAATCGGGATTGAAATGCCGCCAGTCGGTTGTTCGCCATGATTTACCGAAAAAGTATCCAATATGCTGAATTTGAAAGAAAAATTGTCAGGGTTTCCGGTGGGCCTGTCAAACCTCGGTGCGGATGTCCGGGAGCCGTCGGATACCATAGTTCTTCTGCCGACGTGCTTCATCGATGGCGTAAGTAACAAATTCAAGCCCAACATCCAGTGCGCTGCCAATCTGGTTAATGCGCAGGCGGTCCTCGTACTGGATATCACAACAGGCATAGGCCGCGAGAAAAGCCGCTTCAATCACCTGTTGCTTGCCAATGGCATTGAGAGAGCTGGCGTAACGTCGAACCAGCTCTGCGACGTTCAGGCGTCCTGAGGCAATATCTCGGGTCAGGTCACGCACTTCGCTGTCCGGAAAGTCGAATCCAGTTACCTTTGCGCAGATTTCGTCCGCAAGTGGGCGCTGTTCCTGCTGGTCATAACCCAGCAGGAGATAGATCACCACATCTTTCACCAGAGGTACCGAAGATGGCTGCTCCAGCTCACGGGGCTTGTAGGCGGTCAGGCAGTTTTCGCAGCGCCAGTAATGTGCCCTTTCCTCCAGGGGAAAGAGTGACAGACCGAAAACCGCAAACCAGAGCGTTTCACCGTGGTCGGAAAACACCTGCTCCGACTTACACACAGCGCAGGTATGGGTACCCACGGGGCTCGACCTGGTGCGTACCTTTTCACCCAGCAATAAAAACATCGGGAAGATGCCTAAACAATTGGCCAACCTGAGCCAAAACTATGTCACGAGCGAAATGCGGATGCTACCATTCCCCTCGAATTTTATTGCCGGATAACCCGATGAAATACCTGCTCGCCCTCCTGCTCAGCCTGCCACTGGTTTCATTGGCCGAAGAAGCTGACACTCCCAGGACCCTCGAAGAAAAAATCAAAGCAGCCCTGGCTGATGAGCGCCGGACAGAAAAGGACACTGCTCGGGATGCCAATCGGAAACCGCTGGAGACCCTGCAGTTTTTCCGTATGACTGACGATATGACCGTGCTCGAACTGCTGCCAGGTGGTGGCTGGTATACCAGGATCCTGGGGCCGGTGCTGGAAGAGAACGGCAAGCTGTACCTGTCTATCGGCACCAACAATGCTGCCAAGCTGATCGAGAACAACCCCGGCTTTGGCTCAACCGAGGTCATCCCCTTTGATGGCGCTGGCCGCTCTGAAATCGAGGAGCGTCGCTACACGGTGCCGGAATTCTCATTCGGCGTACGCAAGGTCGATCTGGCGCTCACATTCCGTAATATGCATAACTTCGATGCACCAGGTCGCGCCAACATCAACGCTGCGGTGTTCGAGGCGCTTAAGAAAGGCGGCCTTTATGGCGTTGTGGATCACACCCGTCGGCATATGCAGCCTGATGGCACTGAGGTCTGGCGACGTATTGACCCCGTCCAGGTGATCAAGGAAGTTGAGGCTGCAGGTTTCAGGTTCGTGGATTACTCCGACCTGCACTACAAACCGGACGACGAGCTACGCTATGAGGTAGGCCGCAAGAGCGTTACCGGCAACACCGACCGATTCACTCTGCTGTTCGAGAAGCCCTGAAAGGAGCTGAAAAGTATCAGCCGGTAAAACTTTTCAGCTCTGCAATGAGCTGGTCGGGGCAGCAACGGGCGCGGAAATCCACATCCACGTATTCGTAACCGATTGTCCGGTCCTGCGCGAGAATGAACGTTGCGGGCACAGGCAACTCCCACTTGTCTGATTCGTTCACCTTGTCGAGCATGAGCCCCCACCCCTGAAACAGCTCACGCTCGGCATCATCAAGTTCGTAGACAATTCCAAAGCTGTGGGCGATGGCATTATCCCGGTCAAAAATCACCTGGTAGTTGCTCGGCAGGTTCTCAATATCGACGGGTTTCTGGGGCGAAACGGCCAGGTAACTGCAACCCATGCGGTCCAATTCATCCTGGATGTTCTCATAGGCATCTAGTTCCGTCTTGCAGTATGGGCACCAGAAGCCACGGAAGAAGTTCAGCACCACCGGGCCACGTTCAAGCAGCTGGTAGAGCCGTAAATCCTCACCGGCGTGTGTCTCGAAGGAAAAGTCCGGTGCGGTCTCGCCAACCTGCAGGCACTTGCCCTGCAGCCCCTCGCGTCTCAGGCGAGCCACCGTGCGTGTCAGAATGGCCAGCTCAGGAGTGGGCAGGTTCTCGCAGTTATTGGCACGCAGTTGGGCGAGTTTGTCGAGAAAGGCTGATAGTGGCATGCCGCACATTATCTCCCGATGTTGTCCGCTAAGAAAGCTCACCCTAATTCATTCAGCATTTATTGATAATAGATTCTGTTTCGATACACTTTATTCTTCCTCGGAATAGTCTTGCCATGGATCGCCTGTCCGCGATGAAAATGTTTGTTCGAGTCGTCGAGACCGGCAGCTTCTCTGCGGTGGCGAAAGAGCTGAACAGCACACAGCCCACGGTCAGCAAGAACATCGCGGAGCTGGAATCCTGGCTGGGGGCAAAGCTGCTCAATCGCAGTACCCGCAGTCTTCGACTGACAGAAACCGGGGCTGACTACTACGAGCGCTGTGTGGCGATCCTGCAGGATGTTGAGGACGCTGAACAGAATGTCGGCCTACTGCAGACCCAGCCCAGGGGATTGGTGCGTGTCAGCGCCGCCGTCGCCTTCGGCCGACTGCACATTGTGCCCAGGCTCGCCGGTTTCTATGAGCAGTATCCGGATATTCGAATCGATATCTCCCTGAATGATCGTGTGGTCGACCTGGTCGAGGAAGGCATTGATGTGGCTTTTCGCATGGGCAAACTGCGCGATTCCAACCTGATTGCCCGAAAGCTCTGCGCCAGCCCCACCATGACCGTGGCCACACCAGAGTATCTCGAGAAGTACGGCGTACCTGGACATCCCCGGGACCTCAGGGCGCACAATTACATTGTCTACACTGACCTCGGCAACAGGGAGCAGACAACCTTTCGCGAGGACGGGCAACCGCTGCATGTCAAGGTATCCGGCAACCTCCAGAGCAACAACTCAGAGGTGATTCGAAGTGCCCTAATTACCAGTCTTGGTATTTCAAGTGTGCCAAGGTGGCTGGTCGGCGACCGGGTGGCTGACGGCAGCCTCGTTGAGGTATTGCAGGATTTCCAGCCGGGTCCGACAGATGTGCACGTGGTGTATTCACCCGGTCGGCACCTGCCGTCCAAACTGCGCAGCTTCATGGACTACTTCGCTGAACAGTACCAGGACTGCACCGTGATTAACGGTCCGGGTTCGCCTGGCTAAAGCAGCGTCGTTTGGGACTGCGTTTCCGGAAGTACTCGGGATCGCGGCGAAAACATCTCTCAAGGGTCAATCTTCCTGCGGTTCGACGATTCTTCCTTCCGGCAAGAGGTTCTTCACAATGCGTTCGGTAGCCAGGATTTCCGCATCAATCGGATCTCTGACCACGGTATCTGTCAGCTCCTCGCGAACGATTTCTTTCGCCCAGGCCAGCTGGAAGACCCGTGCGCGATCCAGTGCAACCAGTGCCAGGTTCACCTGCGCTTTCCTGCCGGTCAGTTGTTCGCTCACCTCCTCGGCATCTTCAAAAAGCTGATCTGCCTTCTCCTGGCGACCCAATCGAGCAAAGAACCGCGCATACTGGCTGGTCAAAAGCCCACGTTCCGAGTGTTCATAGACAAGCTGCATCCTGGGAGCAGATTGCTCCATAAGGTTGAGCGCTTCCTGGCGTCGACCGGCATAGAAGAGCGCACTGGATAGTCGCAGCTCAAGGCGCGCATATTCGACATCATCGGTCAGCGTTTCCATCCAGGACAGCGCCTCGTAGTAACGACCTTCTCCCAGCAGCATTTCAGCAATCTTGGAAATTAACTGCTGCTCCCCCTCACCCTGGGCGGCGTTTCGAATCGCCTGGCGTGCACCTTCAAGATCTCCCACGTAAGCGCGAGCCAGTGCAATTTCGCCAAAGGCGACAGAACGCGGCTCATATTCCAGCCTGGTCGCTGCAATAACCGACGCCTCGGCAAGAATCTCTGAGGCGAGTGTCACGTTACGTACATAGTAATAGCGCTGCGCGAGTTTCGTGAATGCCGAGATGCGGTCTGAAAGGTCCGTGATACGCCCGGCGATGTTCATCGCGCGTTGCATGTCGCGCTCGGCACCAGCCTGGTCCCCGACGCGCAACTTGGATACAGCAAGGCGTGCCACAAGTGAAGACTCCTCCTTCGGGCTTTCGCTGTCGGTTGCCAGGGTTGCCACCCGATCCATGGCATCGTAAGGCTCATCCTCACTGCCGGCATCCGCCATTTTCTCTCCCAGCTCCAGGATGACCCTGGCACGTATATCCGGGTCTGCAATCTTGTCGAGATCAAGGCGCACACGGGCACGGTAAGCTTTCAATTCAGACAGATTTTCATTGATCTGGTGTTCTTCCATGATCGCGCCGTAGGCGTGGATACGCGATACAGGATTCTCAATACGCTCGGCGAGCTTGCCTGCTTCGTCAACCTGCGTGTTCAACACATACTGTTTCACCTCTGACAGCAAATACTGATCCCATTCCTGGTCTTTGCCGATGGATGACATGAGCGTGACAATGGCGGAGCCGTCCATCTCGTCAATGGCCTCAACCACAATTTCGGGACCTTCAGGATTAAGCTGGTCCTTGATCAGTTGCTTGTCGGTCAGCACGGCAAGTATCTTTTCATGGCCATGCTCAAGCAGCGGCGGCGACATGGTATCGAGCTGGGTTGGCGCGAAGTCGGTGACACCGGTCAGTCCCGAGACGCCACCAATGGTGTCGACGTTGACGCGAGCCGGTTCAACTTCACCGGGAGACACCTTTGCTACCGTGGATGGCAGGGACATCTGCTGGGCAACGCCAATAAACGCTTCCGGTTGCACGCCTTTCATCATCTGTTGCGCAGCTTCAGTGATCTGTTGCCTGGCCTGGTTACCCGTGCCATTCAAGAGCTGAGTGGCGTCAGCAATCTCCGTAACCACACCCGAGTTGCCGTTCTGCTGCAACTGAACCGCTGCCGCCATTACCGGTGCAATACCCTGGATATCATCACTGGCCGGTTCCGCAACTTTTTCCTCATACGCCTGCTGGTCCAGCCATTGGTCAACGAAATGGAACATCACACCGGTAGCCGCAATGATCATGACGGTGACAGCGAAGCTAACAGGTATTGTGTACTTCTCGAAGAACATCCATAGAGGGCCCGGGGGCTTGATGCCCAGCTCCAGCATGATTTCACGCTCCAGCTTACGCAGGCGTTCAAGCTCGGCTTTCTTTGCTTCACGGTCAGCTGCCTCGTCACCCTGCAGTCGCTGGTCGCGCATGAGTCGTCGACGGATTTTTTCTTTCTCCGCCTCCTCTTTCATTTTTTCTTCCCACTTCGCGATGACCAGACCGCACTTGGGACACTGCTCCGGTTTCTCGCCACGCGGATATTCTTCCTCGTGTTCACAGCTCGGGCAGATAAACAGATCCGTGAATTCCGCCTTGGTCATCTGTTCCAGCGACCAGGCAGATTTGTCTTCCCCGGACGGCTGCAGGTTCGCCTGAGCGCCACATCCTAAAATTGCTTCCACGTACTTGGCCCCGGTTTCTTCCTCTACATCCTTGAGGATCGCCGTGGGGCTATCTGTGGCATACCAGGTATCAACCGTCGCCGCATCGACACTCAGTGTCGTGCACAGCTTTTCTTTGACTTCGTCGACACTTTCCCCATCCTGGACCTGTGGATAGAGAACAAGGTTGAAAGTTTCCGCCATGAGAACTCTTTAGACCGCTTGAGACATTTTTTGAAGAGGGGCAAATTGAAAACAATTAAGGCGCAACTTTCGACCAACCGCCCAACTCACCACTCATTCCGGCTCAGGCGACCGGCCATCCGCTGTACCTGCCAATCGCAGGTTCTCTTGTCTAAGATGATCAAATATGGAAGACAACACCCAGGAACGCAAAACGCGGGCGATCAAGCGCAGTGGCCTGTTCTACCAGTATCCCGATGAGTATTACCAGTATGCCCTGGAATGGTGTTCCTACCCTCACTGGACCATAGAAGAAACAGCAAATCTACTGACCGGGTGTGTGCCCCACCGGGAGATGTTCCTGAAAGGCAAGCAGCACAGGCAACTGGATGAAGATGTGCTTGAGATGGAAAATCGGGTGCGCGGGGCCCTGCACAAGGACCTGGAGGTGGTAAAGAGCCAGAAATATTTTGGCAAAACCTACATCCTCAGCGAACAGGTTTTCGAATGGGCTCACAGGGACGGCATCGTGATCCCTAAGGAATTGTCAAAGGCAGAGGAACTGATTCGCCATCGCTACAAGGGTAATCACTACAGCACGCCCTGTCTCGAAGCGGCAAAATGGGTCGTGGAGAACTTCTGGGAACATGCCAATCTGCGGGAACCACCCACCTCAGGCGCCATCATCCAGGCGCTGCTCCAGCAGTTTCCAGAACTTTCCGGCGCGGAATGCGACCTGGTAGAAAAAATCACTCGACACCCACTGACCCGGCCGGACTAGTCGGTACGAATAGACTCCCAGAACGCCCTGATAATCGGGGACACATCCAGGTTCTTCTGGCGCGTGCAGAAGCCAACGTGGAAATCTTCCAACTCGGGGCCGTCCGGCACAATCATCACCTGCCCCGCCAGCGGGCTTTCCCGTATCACGAGTTCCGGCACGAATCCGACGCCGCAACCAAGCGCCACCAGTGACAGGATTGCCTCATTACCGGGCACCTCGGCGTAGACGTTAGGCACTATGTTGTTGACTCGCAGCCAGGCATCAATATTCTGCCGCACCTGGCCCGTGGATGGCAGAATGAGCGGTACCTCAGCCCAGTCAACCTTGCCATTTTTAAGAAGCCCATCAAATTCACCGGTGGCAGGTGCGACCGTCTGAAGCGGAATCGAGGTGATAATCTTCTTCTGCAACTGGTCATCGGGCTCATTGCCATAAGGTAGTGCAGCGACGACGACATCAATGCCTTCAGCCAGCTTCGACAATGCATTGACCGCGTAGCCTGTCTCCAGTTGTATGTGGATCTCCGGATAGCGCCTTCGAAAATCCGTCAGCACCTTCGGCAGGATACTCTGGCTTGCCGTGACAGAGGCAAAAAGAGACAGCTGTCCTCGAAGCACATCCGACTTTCCTTCCAGATCCCGTTGCAGGGACTCATAGCGCTTGACGACTTCCAGAGCATACTCGAGGAATATCTGCCCGGCTTCGGTCAGTTGTGCACTCCGGTTATCACGAACGAGCAGCGCGTGCCCCAACTGGTCTTCCAGGCGCTGGATAGAACGACTCACCGCAGAGGGTGACATGTGCATCTCCTCACTGGTTTTGCCGAAATGCAAATTGCGCGACAGTGTAATGAATAGCCTGAGACTGCTGATATCCATGGCTCCAGATTACGATTGACAACCGCATGTTGCAATATCTGCAAAATCAGAAACATTGCATTTCGATGTAAGCAACGCGGTCTATTGGACAAAAGCGGCCAGAAGCGCACAATAGGCCCCCTCGAGGGAGATGGATATGGTTGCAGCCAGAAAATTCCACCAGATTGAAGGCACCTTCAGGATGCGCAATGGTCATCTGGAAAGTCCCGTCGTTGCCTATGAGACCTGGGGTGAACTGAACTTCCAGCGTGACAACGGCATCCTGTTGTTCACAGGGCTTTCTCCTTCAGCCCACGCGGCTTCGTCCGAGGACGATCCATCCAATGGCTGGTGGGAACAGATGCTGGGTGAAAGCAAACCGATCGACACCACCAAGTACTTCGTGATCTGCGTGAATTCGCTGGGCAGTTGCTTCGGTTCAACCGGCCCTTCCAGCATCAATCCCGAAACCGGCGAGCGTTATGGTCTGCATTTCCCGGTATTAACCATCGAAGACATCGCCCGTGCCGGGCACGATGTAGTGAAATCCCTGGGCCTGACCAGGCTGCATGCGGTGGTCGGCGCCTCCATGGGTGGCATGACCTGCCTTGCCTATTCCATGCTGTTCCCCAACGTTGCCGAGGGCCTGGTGAGTATTTCAGGTTCCCCCAGGGCATCCGCCTTTGCCATTTCCCTGCGTTCCCTGCAACGGGAAATTATCCGCAGCGATCCAGTGTGGAACCACGGCAGCTATGCGCCGGATGAAGAACCTATAACCGGTATGCGTCTTGCGCGCAAGCTGGGCATGCTGACCTATCGCAGCGCTACAGAACTGGAACAACGGTTCGGCCGGGAGCTGATTCCCGACGGCCGCCAGACGGGCGAACCCTTCGGCATTGATTTCGAAGTCGAGTCCTACCTGGAAGCCCACGCTGACAAATGGATTGGGACCTTCGATGCCAATTCCTACCTGTACCTATCCCGGGCGATGGATCTGTTTGACGTGGCTGACCATGGAGGTTCCGTGGAAGCCGGGCTCAGAAGAATCGGCGCGAAGCGAGCCCTCGTTATCGGAGTTGATACCGACCTGCTGTTCCCGATTGATCACCAGAAGCGTATCGCTGATGGTCTTGAAGATGGTCAGCGCGAAGTAAAGTTCCACGCACTACCCTCGATCCAGGGACATGATGCATTTCTGGTGGACATGGACCGCTTCAGGCCCATCCTTTGCGACTTCTTTAACTGTTCGATGAACCAACCCGGCAAACTGCGCAAGGTCGACTGAAGAAACGACCGTTATCGCCAGCACTTCTAAACCCGACCTGCTCAGAAGAAAAGGTTCTTTAACTTCTGCGCGGCAGGGGCGTACAGTGGCAACAAGATCGAAAGATCGTAACCAGGGCGGACATCAAAATCTGCCAACACGAAAGACGCCGAGGACAAGGTCCTGAGAGGATTTCCCGCCAGGGAACAACTCAAAAACCGGACGCTCGGTATCGTGAAGTGTATAAACGGAAAGGTTTTGCGCAAACAGCCGTGGGCCTCGCAATAGCGAGGCCTCTGTTTTTAGATGGGAAGCGTTTAGTAGCCCTGCAGCACGCCGTATCGATCACGGTGGAACGCGCTACCACCCAGCGTGTGTTCACAGACTCGTGAACGCTTCATGAAGAAACCGATCTCGTACTCATCAGTCATGCCGATACCGCCATGCATCTGCACGCCTTCGCTGCTAACGAGGTTGTAGGTATCGTTGAGGCGCGCTTTGGTGAGGCTCGCCAACTCTGCAATCTGTTCAGAATTTTCGTCCAGTGCAGACAATGCTTCCAGCACAACAGACTTTGAAAGCTCCACTTCACAGAACATCTGTGCCGCGCGGTGCTTCAGTGCCTGGAAGGACCCGATGGGCACACCAAACTGTTCACGGGTCTTCAGGTATTCAACGGTACGCTCGAAACACTCCTGGACACCACCCAGCATTTCCGCTGACAGCAGGATACGACCCGCATCAAGAACCTTGTCCAGTACGTCGGCGCCTTTGCCTTCTTCACCCAGCAGCGCACCTTCTGCGCCATCAAACTCGATGTTTGCGGCATTACGCGAATCCGCCATGATGGTTCTTGTTACCGATACGCCAGCTGCCTCGCGATCAACCATGACCAGCGTCAGACCGTCACGATCCCCTGCACTGCCAGCGGTACGCGCCACAACAACAATTTTGTCCGCGACGTGACCATCAAGCACAAACTTCTTGCTGCCACTGACCTTGTAACCGTCACCGGACTTTTCAGCTTTGGTTGCTGATCCATAGGGACTGTGATGAGGCGTTTCTTCAAGCGCAAGCGCCAGCAGCAGTTCACCGGCAACAACCTGGCCGAGCAGTTCTGATTTCTGCTCCTGTGTACCGCCTTCCACAATAGCTGTGGTACCCAGTACCGCGGTTGCAAACAGGGGGGAAGCCGTCAACGTGCGACCGCACTCTTCCATAACCACACCAAGACCCATGTAGCCAAAGCCCAGGCCACCAAACTCTTCCGGCACGGTAATACCCGTCCAGCCGAGCTCAACCATCTGCTGCCAGGTGTTCCTGTCAAATCCGGATTCGTCATTGTCGTCACGCAGACGACGCAGCTGGGTGATTGGTGTGTTATCAGCACAGAAACTCTTGGCAGAGTCCTTGAGCATATTCTGGTCTTCGTTCAATACCAAAGGCATCGCTTGGCTCCCTAAATCAAATCGCTACTAGAGCGGTGTTACCTGAAAAAACAGCGTCCAATACTACCGGAATATCCTCCTATTTGCCCGTGAATTTCGCGGACCGTTTTTCCAGGAATGCCTGCACGCCTTCCCTGTTGTCTGCGGAGGCACCCGCCTGGTTCTGCAGGTTGGCCTCAAGCTGGAACTGCTCTGCGTAGCTGTTGTTGAAGGTCTGCCAGTAGGCCTTTCGGATCAATCCCAGTGACATGGGACCATTGGCGAGCTTCTCAGCAACTGCCATCGCCTCATCCATTAACTGGTCATCCTCGACCAGGCGGTTAACCAGCCCCCAGTCAAAGGCTTTCTCCGCAGGCAGGCGTTCCGCCATCATGGAAAGTTCCACTGCACGTCCCCAGCCAATCAGCCGTGGCAGGAGCCAGGTTGCACCGCCATCCGGCACCAGACCGATATTGGCAAATGCCTGCAGGAAGTAGGCGCTTTTGCCCGCGATAACCATGTCTGCCATCACCGCAAAGCTCATGCCGACGCCCACGCAGGGTCCGTTCACAGCACTCACCATGGGGATATCCATATTCTTCAGCTTGTTCATCAACGGATGATAGTGGGTTTCCAGTACGCTTCCCGCGGGTGCAGATTCATCACCACTGCCACGAGCCTGAAGATTAGCACCCGCACAAAACGCTCGTCCTTCACCAGTCATCAGCAGGCAGCGCGCGTCACTTTTGGTGACCGCGGTCACGGCATGCGAGATCTCCGAGACCATGTCAGCAGACAAAGCATTAAGCACCTCAGGTGCATTCAGTTTTAGCACGGCAACACGACCAACATAGTCGAGCTGAATGTTCTTGTAGTCCATGAGTTCTCCTCAGATGAATTTGTGTTTGTTCAGTCAGGCCTGATGTTTCTCAGATGTTCATTCAGGAAAGTACCTTTGGGATCATACTGATCGCGGACGCGCCACCAGTCTTCCCAGCGAGGGTAAATCCGAGCGAACTCATCGCGAGACAGGTAATGTACTTTGCCCCAGTGAGGCCTACCACCGTATGACAGGAATATTTCTTCACAGGCGCGATAGTAGGGTTCTTCATCCAGGCGAACATCCTGGTGCACTGAAATACTGACCGTCGGGCGGCCACCCGCCATGGAAAGCCAGATGTCATCCTCCGCAATGGTCCGGTATTCCACCGGCCATTCGACGTCGGGAAACTTCGTGTGTATCAGCTCTCGAATCCTGGCGAAACACTCGGGACCTGACTCGGCAGGAATGCTGTATTCCATCTCGGTATGTGGCACCGGCCGGTGATTGGGCAATACCTCGAAACTGTATGCCCGGCGACTGCCCTCTTCTGCCAGCGGATAGGAAGCAGGCTCGCTGCTTGGATTGATGGCCTTGGTCACCGCCTGGTCGTTGCCCGGGAACCAGAAGAACTCCCAGCGTTCATTACCCTCGATGAACTCGGGAATCCTGGGCGCAACCTCGTCATAGCTCATCGGCTCGCCTGACTCCTGCAGCACCGCGCTTTCGGTCAGTTGCATCTCTACGCGCGTAACGACACCGACAGAACCAATACTGAGACGCGCAACCTGGAACAGGTCCGATTCCTCGTCTGCGCTGCAGTTCACGATCGAACCATCGGCGAGGATCAACTGTACGCCGAGCACTGAACCCGAAATATTTTTCAGCTTACTGCCGGTACCATGGGTGCCTGTCGCAATCACACCACCAAGTTGCTGGCGATCAATATCCCCCTGGTTCCTGAGCGCCAGCCCCTGTTCGTGCAGTTGTACGCCAAGGCTGTAGATCGTGGAACCAGCCCGCACCCAGGCTGACCGGGCTTCGCTGTCGACACTGATGATTCCAGACAGGCCGGACACATCAAGAATAGCCTCATTGTTGACCACAATCGGTGCATGGGAATGTCCGGACCCGGCGACCCTGATGGTCTTTCCACTTTTTGCATATTCAGAAACGAATGCCGCGGCGTCTTCTTCACGCCGGACGAAGGTGAGTGTGTCAGCTTCTACCTGATGGCGACCTGACCAGTTGTTCCATTGCATACTTCGATAGTTTCCTTGGCGGCCCGGCACCCCTGGCCAATGACTGTAGTTACATTGGGAGTCTCACACAAGTGATTGATTCAGCATGGATATGGCAGCTGAAGCTGCCTCCACCAGGCCATTGGCATCGGCCTGGTTACGACCAGCAATATCAAAAGCGGTACCGTGGTCCACGGAGGTCCGGATAAACGGAATCCCCATGGTTGCAGTGATGCTCTGCTCAAAGTTGTGAACCTTGATCGCGATATGGCCCTGGTCGTGATACAGCGCCAGGACCGCGTCAAATTCTCCACGGATCGCACGATAAAAAACCGAATCTGCGGGCAGCGGACCTGTCGCGTTTATACCCTGCTCGCGACAATGCTCAACCGCCGGGGCAATTTCATCGATTTCCTCACGCCCCAGCATCCCGCCTTCACCGCCGTGCGGATTGAGTGCAGCTACCGCGATTCTTGGGTCAGCAATACCCCAGTTCCGGAGGCTCTGGTCGGTTAGGACAAGTTTTTCTTCAATGATTGGCGCTTTCACATAAGCCACGGCTTCCGCCAGTGACTTGTGCGTGGACAGGTGGGCTACTTTAAGACCCCGGGTCATTAACATGGTCGCCGTCAGACCGGAACCAGTCATCCGCGCCAGGATCTCCTGGTGACCAATGTCGCCAATGTAACCGGCGGCATGAACCGCTTCCTTGTTGATGGGACAGGTAACAACGCCCTGGACCTCACCGGAGAGGCACAGTCGTACCGCGGATTCAAAGTACTGCACAGCAGCATCACCACAAGTTGCGCTGACCTGCCCCATGACAAGACTGTCAGCATCAAACTCAACTGGTTCCAGCACCTGGATACTGCCAGGCAAATCGGTTACTTCAGATGGAGCGGAAACTATAGTCAGCGGATGGGTAATCGAGGTCTGGGCCATTGCCCGTTCGAGACAGGCGGCGGAACCAATAACAAACGGCAGTGACCGCTCATAGAGATCAGCCAGCCGATAAGCCTTGATGATGATTTCCGCCCCGACCCCGGCCGGGTCACCCATGGTTATGGCAAGAAGTGGTTTACTCATGCGCAGCCAGCCTACTGTGACCAGGAAAAAAACACCAGCAGCCCTGAGCTTTCACCGGCAGCCCTGAGCTTTCACCAGAAGACCTGAGCTTTCACCAGAAGCCACGAGGCCATAGAATGCGCCTTCTTTTCCTACAGGCACCAGGGTCACGCATTGGAACACCTCTACGCCAGGCGCATCCTGCTGGCATCACTCGTCATCATGGGTATGGGATTTACCGTGCTGTTTCCGGTGCTCGCACCACTGGGACGTGAACTCGGGCTCTCTGAACTACAGATTACAGGCATCATATCGATCTCCTCCCTGACTGTGTTCCTGGCCTCTCCACGCTGGGGGCGGCTAAGCGACAGACTGGGCCGCAAACGGGTGATTCTGGTCGGGTTATTCGGATTTTCGCTCGGGACAGTTCTGTTCAATTCCGTGCTGAAACTGGGACTCTCCGGCTGGATCGCAGGATTACCCCTTTTTGCAGCCCTGATTGTCACAAGAGTCATGCATGCAGGCATCATGTCGGCAGCCATGCCCGCATCTACCGCCTACATGGCAGACATCACGGATACAGCGTCACGAACCAGGGGAATGGGTGCAGCGGGCGCAGCCAATAACATCGGATCTATCCTCGGACCTGCGCTTGCCGGGCTTGCGGTTATCTCGCTCCTGACGCCACTCTGGTCAGTCGCTGCCCTGGCATTCCTGAATGGACTGTTTATCTGGCGTTTTTTGCCAGAGTCTCCCCACAACCCAACTTCGGTCCGCAGAACAGCCAGGTTGAGCTATTTCGACCCACGCATCCTGCCGTTTGTCATTGTTGGCGTAAGCATGTTCACCGGATTTGCATTGGTGCAACAAACCATGGGTTTCAGGTTCCAGGACGTCCTGCAACTGACAGCTACTGAAACCGCGCGCATATTTGGAATCGCCATGATGTGTTCAGCCGCTGCGTCACTTTTCGCCCAGGGATTTGTTGTACAGCGGCTGGACGTTAAACCATTCACGTTGCTCAGACTTGCGATACCGCTGCTCATTATCGCCTTCTCAATGATGAGCCTGGTTGAGACGCGGATGCTGTTGACGATTGCCATGTCTTTCCTGGGTTTCGGCATGGGACTGGCCGGACCCGGCTTCATGGCAGGCGCTTCGCTATCCGTATCAGCCGAGGAGCAAGGGGCAGTTGCGGGTGTAGCTGGTTCCTGCGGTCCCCTGGGATTTACCATCGGCCCCCTGGTGGGCGGACTCATGTATCAATACAACCCCGCTATGCCCTATGCATTTGCGGCCATGATGTACATGCTTTTGTTTATCTCAATGCACTGGCTAGGTCGCCGGGTGACAGAGCACTGACTGTGCAACCGACAGTTGCTGCCGGCACCAGCACTAGTCATGCAATCGATTCACGTGTCCCAGTTCCGTGCGCAGCCAGACCAGTGCGACCACAGAGTAAACACCAGCCACCGCCACCAGGTAGGCATTGAGTGGCCCAAGTTGCATTGAGAGATATCCCATCAGCACCGAACCGATTGGCATGGCGCCCAGATTGCCCAGGGAAAAAATTGATAACGCCCGCGCACGATAATTTTCCGGAGCGTTTTCCTGGATGATGCCACGCCCAAGGCTCATGGAAACACCTGCCCCCATTCCCCAGAAACCGAGGCAGATGAGGTAACCCCAGAAAGGCAGCTCAAAGGCAATCAGTGTGAGAAAGGCGCCTCCCATCAGCAGTGCAAGCATCAATCCCCGCCCCTGCCGCCGTATCCCGCCGACAGCCACCAGGATGATCGTCGTAAAAATTGTACCCACCATGAAACAGACATAAGACAGGGCAATGTCAGAAGCATCGCCACCGTAAATATCGCGGACTACAAGCGGGTTTAAAACAAAAAAGGCACCGCTGTAAAAAAGCCCGATCGCGAGCATCAACAACATCACCGGCGCCATCCGTGGTGAACCGAGGATCACACTCAGCCCGTCTCGAATATCAGACAACGCACTTTTTGTGGCCTTTTCTTTCGCGACATCAAGGGATTCACGCGCCGGAGCAAAATGTGGCAGTTTTAACGCAAACATGGCACCCATCAGGTGCAGTGAACCCTGCAGGACCAAAAGTGGCACGGCACCGAATTCATCTGCCTGGCTGGCAAAACCGTACCCAACAATCTGGCAGCCAAACATCAGCCCCATGGACAGGGTAACCGCACGCTGCAGGTTAGAGTGCACCACCTGGTTTAACAGGCTGTCCCTTGCTGGCTGCAGGAAGGTGTTACACAGTCCAAAGGCAAGCGCAAAGACAAGCAACGCGCCATAACTCAGGTACCCCTGGCTCACCAGCAGCGCCAGGGTCATACCCGGCAGCGCACCGAGACAGTGGAACATGACCAGTATGCGTCTTCGATCCATCCGGTCTGCCAGCACGCCACTGAACAGCATCAGGAACAGGCCGGGCAGTTGCGCGCACATCTGCGCAAACCCAAGACGCACACCGTTTTCACCCAACTGAACCGTGAGCAACCATGCGAACAGTACGTTATGAACACCAAAGGGTATGAACTGGCAGGCAGCGCCCGCCAGATACCAACCAAAAGGGTTGGAGCCGTGTGAGGGTTCTCTGCCAGCTGTTGAGCTCATCTTCGAATACCGGGAAAAGCTGATATCATAAAGGTATGCCAAGGAAATCGAATCGAAGGGAACTCATCATCAATATCGCGATGACGCGATTCCTCATCAGTGGCTATGTTGTAACTGTCGATGAGCTCTGCGAGCTCTCTTCTTCTACCAAGGGTAGTTTCTATCATTTTTTCCCCAACAAGGAAGCATTGGCGGTTGATGTTGTTAACCACGTCTGGCACCTGTGCCAGTCCGACATGGAAGATATTTTCACCAGCAGCATACCCGCTAACGAGAAGCTGGCCAGGGAAATCGAGCGAATCGCGAGCGGCTATCTCAGGTTCGATGGCAAGCGATACTACATCGGCTGTCCCATCGGCACACTAGCTGTCAGCCTGCGAGGTAAAAGCCAGAAGCTGACCCGACGCCTTAACTTCGCATTGAATCACATGAGACAGTTTTACGTGGATGCCTTTGAGACAGGCCTCGCCCGCGGAGAAATCCGCTCCAGCGACAGCGCCGCAGATCTCGCCGATCGGTTCCAGATCAGCTTGCACGGGTTGAGCACCCTGGGCAAAGCACACTCCAGCAACACCAGGGTCAGGGAACTGGCTGACCTTTTAATCGCTGCCGTCAGCAAAACTTAACTGATTCAGGTTCGAATGGTATCGAGCAGGTTGGTCAGCACCTGCCTGCGCTCTTCTGCCAGGTAACGAATCGCCTTGCCCGTGGGTTTCTCAAAGAAGGTTGGACGTTTGCCGCTCAGCTGAATGAGACTCGCAATACCGTGCAGACCTGACCATATCTGGCCTGCCAGTTGCTCTACCGGCTGGACACGATAGATGCCAGCCCGCTGACCTGCCTCAATGACTTCAAGCAGGGTCTCGAAACACTGGCCGCTGGCATCCTGCAGGTCCGGATATTCATCGAAATCCACCATGCTGCTGTCAAAGAACAACTGGTACTTCTCTGAATGACTCTCTGCGAACTTCAGGTAGGTCATGCCCATATCAATCATGGTATCCGGCGATGACTTGACCTTCCCTTCCAGGCTGGTTTCCATCTCTTTCTCAAGAATCTGGAAGCCCCAGGTTGCGATCCCGGCGAACAGCGCGTTACGGGAATCAAAGTGACGATAGGGTGCAGTCTGGGAAACGCCAATCTCCCTTGCCAATGCGCGAAGGCTCAGGGTGTCAGCATTTTCATTCTTCAGGTACTCGCATGCTGCCGTCAGGATCGCCTGGCGAAGATCACCATGGTGATAGCTTACGCGTTCAACGTCACTGCTGGTGGGTTTTGAGACAGTCATGCGTGTTCTTCTTTTTTGCCATCTTAACCTGTCAGGGAACGATAGACACGTGACAGTTCTTCAGGCAACTGGTTGATATCCTGTATCACCATGTACTGGCTGTCCGGGCACATCGCCCTGAGGTAGTCGTGTCCCGAGGGGTCGACAGTCAGGCAGTAACTAAGCACACCCTGCTGCTTGGCTTCCGACAGGGCTTTCATTGTGTCGTTCAGGCCATACTCTCTTGAATTACGGTCAGCGCCGTAGTCATGGTCCTGGGGATACCCATCCGAAATGATGATCAGCGCCTTGATCCGCGAACCAGTCTGCATCAGGCGACGGGTTGCGTGGCGAATCGGCGCACCCATTCTTGTACTCCGGCAAGGTTTGATGCCACCGATCTTGCCTTTAACCCGGGCATTAAACGGCTCATCAAAATCCTTGCACAGGTAATAGTCCACCTGATCCCTGCCATAACCGGAAAAACCACAGACGGAATAGGCGTCACCAAGCGACTCCAAAGCATCCGACATGAGGATAACCGATGCTTTCTCCAGGTCGATAATGCGTTTGGCATCCGCCTCGTATGCGCGGTGTTCTTCGAAGTAACGCATGAGAAACTCATCATCATCGTTCATATCCGGTGCAGGTGGTGGCAGATGTTCCGGGTCGGGCACAATGTCATCGGTAGACGCACTCATATCCAGCAGGAACAGGGTTGAGACATCCCGTTCCTTTCGCTGCCGCTGGATGTAGATGGTTTCGTCAGGCGTCAGCCCGACCTTTCTGTCGACGACATAACTGATCGACCTTTCGAGATCCAGTTCCTCACCTTCGATCACGCCTTTCACCTTGCGCAGCATCTCTGGCCGGACCTTATTCAACTGATGCCGAATACGTTGCGAGAGGTCCTGATTTTCGTGCAGCGTTTTCCTGAAGTATCCCTGGTCTTCCTCGACGTCACGATGTTCATACAGCGTGCACCAGCCCGCCCGGTAGTCGCCGATGCCGTGGTCCCACTCATCGTAACGATGGCGACTGGTTTCACTGGTGTGCGCCGACAGACCACCCAAAAATTCCAGGACGCCTTTTCCATCACCGCCTTCAGGCGTTTGTTCCGAGCCATCGAGTTCTCTCTGCAACTCAGTCAGGATCATGGACACACCCTCGGTCACTTCTCCGCCCTGCAAATCACCAATCTCCAGGTGCTCGTCCGGGGAACCGGGCATCTGTACACCGGGTTCGTCAGGGAGAACCCCTGATTCCTCTTCAAGCGCTTCCACCAGCGCTTCGATCCGGAGGCTTCGGGCCACTTCAGATACTTCGATTTCCCCTCGAAATGAAACCGGCTCCGGAAGTTCTTCCATGGTGGCAGCCATGGCTTCCTCTGACATCTTCAGCCTGGCTGATTCACCAGACACCACGTTCATGATCAGCTCATAACAGTTGAGCGTGACGTCCAGCGCATCAGCGATGCTTGCACCGGGTTTTGCCAGGCTATACAGCTGTTCGCGCAGGGAAAGCACCACCCCCTGCAACGCTTCATTCACAGGCATCGGCTGCTCACTGTCCAGACCGGTTCTCAATACTTCTTCCAGCAAGCGAACTCTCAAAGTCATCGGATCCTGCCGACTGTCCAGCGCCAGTTGCTTCAAACGATGCAGCGAAGGGGCAAGGCCTGGATAGCGATACTCGAGCTGCCAGTCGATTCGGGCATCCTCCACCATCTGGAAGAGCGCCCTGGCCAGTTGTTCATCCCTGCATGCTGACAGCGCAGAGTCGACCTGCTCTATCGCCTCAAAACAGCCAAATTCAACAAACCCAATCTGGTGAAAAATGGAAACCTTGTAGAAAGCGAAGTTATCGACCTGGGTATCAAACAGGTTCACCGCTTCCGGCAGGTAAATGGTACGTGCGTCCATGCCCATTGACACAAATCCGCTCTGCCGGAAGGCTTGCGACTCCTGAACCTCCGGCATCGCTTCTATCATCAATTGGCGAGCTGACAATGCCTCGACCAGCAGATCAAAGGTCCGCTGGTAATCTACAAGACACACCTCACCGCGAAAGTTCTTCAGCGCGTCCTGTGAACGCATGGATTCGAGACTGAGATAAGCCACCAGGGCTGCATCATTGCCGGATGTTTCTTCCACGCCTTTCTGTAACCAGCTCCTGACGACATCCTCACGGTGCAACGGCAACTCACCGGCATGCGACAGCAAGGCCATCACGCCGTCACTGGACGGCAGGACCAGCGCCTCCACAAGCAATAATTCGCGACTCGAGGCAGGCAGTACCGCTAGATCGGGGAGGACCGCCAGCAGCTTGTCCATGTGCGTCATGTCTGCGCAGGCTTCCAGCAACGCTTCCACCTGTGTCATCTGCTCACCAAAAAGTGCGCCGAGCCTTCTGAAATTGCGCAGCCAGGCAAGCGCATTGTCGGGAGATGCCAGCGCCAGCGACAGGGCTGTTTGCCATCGAGAGCATTCCGGGGTGAGCTTCAGCAGCAATTGAAGCTGGTCACGACTGATAGTCGCCAGGAGCTGCACCAGCGCAGTCCAGGCACCGAGGTCGCGGTTACCGAGCACACTGGCCGCAGCCCTGAAATAGGCGGCAACCAGAGATGACGCATGCTGGTACTGCTGGTGCAACGACAGCCCGAGGGTTTCAAGTTCGCCAAGGTCCTCAGCCGCATCAACACCTCCCGCCACCAGTTCCAGGTATGCCTGAACCGGCTCGTAGGAGTAGCCGCTCAACTGACGACAACAACCGGAAGACTGCAGCAGGCGATTCGCTGACTGAAGGTCGGGGGTTAAATCCAGCAGGGTATTGAGTGGTTCAAAAGAACGCCAACCGCTGCCAGCGACCACAAGACAGTCTTCCGCAAACGTCTTCAGCAGACCTTCGCCTGGGTCCTCAAGCTTGCTGCACACAAGCAAAAAACGTTCGCTGATTTTCTGGTTAACTGGCAGCAGCTGCGCCGCTGCATCGACAATGATTTGTTTCGTCATCAGGCTGGCGGGAAAATAGCCACAACCAGTTCTGCCACCGCCCTCTGCACTTCTGCATCATCGGACACGGCTTTGATAATCGCAGCATCGCAGGCCCTGTCTGGTGCAACGCCCTGGCTGATCAGCTGGCCGGCATAGACCAGCAATCTTGTGCTGACACCCTCATCGAATCCATGACCATGCAGGTTTCGAACTTTCTCGCCCACCAGGGCAAGTCGCTCAGCCTGCTCAGATACAACGCCACTTTCGTGAGCAATGATCGACGTCTCTTCTTCCAGGCCCGGATAATCAAAATCGATCGAGATAAATCGCTGTCGCGTACTGGTTTTCAGATCCTTCAGGACGTTCTGGTAACCGGGGTTGTAGGAGATCACCAGCAGGAAGTCAGGATGCGCCTCGAGGATGAGCCCCAACTTCTCCACGGGCAGGATTCTCCGATGGTCAGTGAGGGAATGAATGAGTACCGTCGAATCCTTGCGCGCCTCAACGATCTCGTCAAGGTAGCAGATCGAGCCTTCCTTGACTGCTCGACTCAGTGGACCGTCCTGCCAGACAGTTTCATCTCCCTGCAAAAGGAAACGCCCTACCAGATCCGTGGCAGACAGATCCTCGTGACAGGCCACCGTCTGCAACGGCTGCTCCGGGGCGCTGACGCTGTTCCGGTAAATCCTGTGCGCCATATATTCGACAAAACGGGTTTTACCACAACCCGTAGGACCTTTAAGCAGCACCGGCAGGCGCTGTTCATAAGCTGCCTGAAACAACTCAACCTCATCTGCGAGCGGCAGGTAATAAGGCTCTTCCTGCAGGGTATACCCTGTCGCAATTTCAGTACTCACGACTACTCCCCGCTCCAGTTTGGCTTACGTTTTTCCATAAATGCTGAAACACCTTCGCTAAAATCTTTCTGTTGACTCATGCTGTCAATCAGCGCTTCACTTTCCCGCACTGAACTTGCAACATCCCTGTGTAGATCCTTGTAGACCTGCCAGCGGGTTTCCCGGAGCGAGCCGGGAGAAACCGTTGTAATCATTTCCTGAACGTAGGCGCGCGTCGCCTGCATCAATTCTTCCGGTGCTACCAGGCGATTCAGCAATCCCAGTTCAAAGGCTTCGTCCGACATGAAGATGCGACTGGTCAGAAGCAGGTCGTTGGCGCGAGGCAATCCTATTAACCGGGGCAACAGCCAGGAAAGGCCATACTCTGCCGGGAAATTGAGCTTGCCGTGTGCAGTTGTGTATTTAACACCTGGCACCCCAAATCGAATGTCAGCAAAGCAGGCCAGCACCAGGCCAACTCCCGCTGCAGGACCGTTGACCGCAGCAACTACCGGCTTCGCTAACCCGAAGTGATAGGCGAAAGAAGCATCGAAGTTCTCGCTGACACCCTTGCCGGGCTCTGCCAGTTTTTCCGGCGTACCCGCGTCATAACCGCCTTTCTCGACATGCCCTTCAAGCGCCC
The DNA here is from genome assembly GCA_016779585.1 of Pseudomonadales bacterium. Lineage (GTDB taxonomy): Bacteria > Pseudomonadota > Gammaproteobacteria > Pseudomonadales > Azotimanducaceae > UBA9659. The sequence continues at coordinate 48,743 of JADHNI010000002.1, read as the reverse complement.
TGGTATCTGCGCCCACGCAGAAACCCCTGCCGCTGCCGGTAACGATAATGGCGCGAACCGCAGGGTCTTCATCCGCCTGCTGCAACTGGTAGCGGTATTCCGTATGCATACGCCCGGTCCAGGCATTCATCCTGTGTGGCCGGTTCAGCGTGATCGTCGCAATACCATCCGTCACATCATAGAGAATTGTCTTGAGTTCCATCAGCCACCTGTTCCCAGGAGCAAACCTGCATGCCCGGCAACTTTTTGTCCTATCGAGTCCTGCTCGCCGAAAAAGAAATGGTCGGTTGCGATGGTTTCTATCGCCGCACCTTCAGCAAACCAGCCCCGAGCCTCATCAACATCCACGAACTGGTCCTGCTCAGCCAGTATTACCACCACAGGCATTCCAGGATTTGCCAGGTCTCCCGCCATGGATACTGCTGGCGCCACCAGCAGCATAGCATCGGGCTCTGACTCACCAGCGGCACGCAATGCCATCACGCCACCAAAAGAATACCCGGCAAGCAGAATACGCTTGGCATCCGTGTTTTCGCGCAACCACCGAACGGCAGCGAGAGTGTCGTCAGTTTCGCCCTGTCCATTGTCATAGCTGCCGTCAGAAGCGCCAACTCCGCGATAGTTAAAACGAAGCGTGGTGACACCCTGAACTGCGAGGGCCTCGTGCACCGCACCCAGCACTGCATCATGCATGGAACCACCCATCTGTGGATGAGGATGACAGAGAACAGCAGCCACTTCTGAACCGGGTACTGCAACCAGTTCCCCTTCCAGCTGACCAACGGGACCATCTAAAAACATGACGATAATCTACCACAACCCCTGACGGCCCGACCTTCGTTAATGACAGGACATTCAGGTTCCGATAGAGTCGACACCGTGCGACTCGCGACATTCCTATTTTTCCTGATTCCCCTGGTTGAGATGGTCATCCTGATTGAGGTCGGAGGCATCATCGGCCCACTGGCTACCGTTGGCCTCGTGGTCCTGACGGCGGTCTGTGGGGTCTGGTTGCTGCGCCTGGAAGGTACAGCGACGCTGTACCGTGTCCAGGAAAAACTGAACCGGGGCGAAATCCCCGACACCGAGCTCCTGGAGGGCATCATGCTGCTGATCGGTGGCGCTCTCCTGCTGACGCCTGGATTCGCAACTGACGTTATTGGCTTCATCTGCCTGCTGCCGGGGCTTCGAAGACCGATCGCGAGACATATTATCGGGACTTCAACGTTCAGCCAGTTCAGCATGCATACCCATTTTCGGGGCAGAGGTCCCGGTGGGAGTTATACGATCGATGGTGAATATGAACAGGAAGAGTCACGACAACCCGATCACCGGGCCGTGACGACCCAGCAACCCGGCCCCCAGTACAGAGAAAAAAGTGGACCAGAATAAAAACCAGCAATTTGTTAACGACTACTGGAACGAGCAGGTCATGCCAAGCCTGACCGAATACGTGAGCATCCCGAACAAGTCGCCCATGTTTGACCCGGAATGGGAACAGCACGGCTATATGACCGACGCCGTGAATCATATGGTTGACTGGGTCAATGCGCAGGATGTGGCAGGTCTTAATACACAGGTGCACACACTGCCCGGCCGGACACCCACGATCCTGCTGACACTCGATGGTGATATGGACGGGACAGTCCTGGTTTACGGACACCTGGACAAGCAACCGGAGTTCGACGGCTGGGAGCCTGGCCTCGGCCCCTGGCAGCCCGTGATCCGCGATGAAAAGCTCTATGGTCGCGGTGGTGCTGACGACGGCTATGCCATCTACTCGGCCATTGTTGCGATCAAATCCCTGATGGAACAGCAGCTGCCGCGCCCACGAATTGTCGTCCTGATTGAAGCGTCTGAAGAAAGCGGCAGCCCGGACCTTCCTTTTTACATGGAAGCCCTGGGTGACACCATTGGCGACCCGTCACTGGTGATTGCACTGGATTCCACCTGCGGCAACTATGAACAACTCTGGCTCACCACCTCACTCCGGGGCATGCTCATTGCCGATCTTTCCGTCAGGATACTTCAGGAAGGGGTTCACTCCGGCGCAGCAGGCGGCATCGTGCCATCGAGTTTCAGGATACTCCGCTCCCTGGTATCGCGACTCGAGGATGAAACGACCGGCAATATCCACCCTTCGTTCCTGAACGATCAGATCCCCGAGCATCGCCGGCAGGAGGCGATCGAAGCCGGAAAAATCCTGAGCAAAACCTTCGCGGACATGTATCCGTTTGCCGGAAATGCTGGCCCGGTTTCTGATGACCCAACGGAACTTGTATTGAACAACACCTGGCTGCCCAGCCTCGCGGTGACCGGTCTCGGCGGCGCACCGCGGCCGGAGGAAGCCGGTAATGTCATGCGCCCTGAAACATCGGCTCGTCTTGCCCTGCGAATCCCTCCCACCACGGATGCGATAAACGCGGCAAAAGGTTTAAAGGAATTGCTGGTCGCAGATGCGCCCTATGGCGCAGATGTAACACTCGATATGCATACACCCAATGCTGGCTGGCATGCGCCGCGGACCACCCCTGCTCTGCAGGCAAGCCTCGACCGGGTATCCGGTGCCTACTTTGGTGCGCCTTCTGTCGCCATGGGTTGTGGTGGCAGTATTCCGTTCATGGAGTTTCTTGCTGCCAGAACACCAACCGCACATTTTGTGGTGACAGGTGTGCTAGGTCCAAGGTCGAACGCCCATGGGCCGAACGAGTTTCTGCACCTGCCTGCTGCACGCAAGCTGACGGCCTGCGTTGCAGAGCTGATTCGGGATGCTGCCGGGTAAATTTAGCCCAGCTTGGCTTCCATGGCTTTCTTGAACTGGTCCATGGTGAAGGGTTTTTGCAGGAAGCTGACGTTCGTGGATTTGGCTTCCTGCTGACAAACCTCGTGCCTTGAGTAGCCACTGACCAGCAGCACCGGCACCTTGTCGTCCAGTTTCCTTATGTGGTCCAGGAGTTCCATCCCGGCCATTCCAGGCATGGTGAGATCCACGACGCAGGCAGTGAACTGGCCACTTCCTGCACTAAACGCTGCAAGACCCTTGTCACCGTCTTCAGCTTCTATCGCCTCAAAACCCATGTGCTCAAGCATGCCTCGCAGGATGCCGCGGACATAATCCTCATCATCAACAACGAGCACCTTTCCGCGATTCAAAGCTGCTGAACCCTGGACCTGTTCCGTGGTCTCCTTTTCCGCTGCTGAGATGGTGATTTCCTCCTCGATCGGGAAGTAGACGCGAATACTCGTCTCCTTACCCTGCTCGGATACGATCCTGATCGCACCCTGGTGAGCTTTGAGTATACCGTACACCACTGCCATTCCCAGACCACGGCCTTCGAATTTCGTCGTGAAAAATGGCTCGAACATCTTCTGCAGGTTTTCTGGTGATATTCCAACGCCATTATCTTCAACATCTACGTAAACATACTCCCCGCTCCTTGCCTGGTCACAGAAACGAATCGCCGGGTCATCGGCAACGAGCAACTCGGTGCCCGTGGTGATCTGTACAGCACCGCGGGAATCGGTCATTGCTTCACTGGCGTTAATCAGGAGATTCAATACCACCTGGTTTATCTGGGTGCCATCTGCGAGCACCGGGGGCAGGTGGCCGTCGAGGTGAAAATACAGCGCCGTGGTGCGAGGGACTGTCGCCCGTGCCAGCTCCCTGAAACCCGATAGTTGAACATTAAGGTCCAATGGTTCCTTGAGGAACTGCCCTTTACCCGAGTAGGTCAGCATCTGGCTGCACAAATCCGCCAGCTTCTCACCGGCTTCCTCGATTTTATCCAGGTATTCCTCTGCTTCCTGGCCCCGCAGATGCGGCTTCGCGAGGTCGACGTAACCAAGGATAGGCGTCAACAGATTATTGAAGTCATGGGCAACACCTCCTGCGAGAACGCCGAGCGACTCGACCTTCTGTGTCTGCTGCATCTGGCGCTCTATCTCCTCGTTGATGGACGCCACCATCTTGATCTCGGTGAGGTCCACGAAAACAAATAGGAGTTCATGCGGCTTGCCTTCCGGTGTCTGAATGACGGTCTTGGAAAGTGACACACAGAATCTCGTCCCGCTCTGATTACTGAACCAGAGCTCCCGGGTTTCTTCACCGGCAACTTTCAGTTCTTCCGCATCCAGCAGGTCAAAACTCAGGAGTGAACCCAGAGCCTGCCCGGCGGCCTGGCTCCTCTCGACACCGAGCATGGCAGCCATGGGATCATTAACGAACCTTATATTGCCATCCAGGTCTGCGACGCAGACACCATCTTTTGTCGTCTCCACTATCTGACGGTAGTTCGCCTCGCTACTGGCAATTCGCTCTTCATAGATACTGCGTTCAAGTTCCACCGCAGTCCTCTGGCCGAAGATTTCAACCAGTGAAGTGGCAAGCTCTTCATTCCCAAGTGGTTTGTCATCCATTATCGCCAGCAACCCGATAGGATGACCATCGTGGCTGAACAGGGGTGTACCGACGTAAGCCTCGATGCCCTTGTTCATAAGGGCGACATCCTCTGGAAAAAGGTTCTTGACGTTGTTCGGGTAGCAGCAGGTTGAAGCGTTAACCACGTTTTCACAGGGGGCGCCATGCAGGGAGTAGTTCACATTGTCGACATAGTCATCGCGGTCCCAGAATGCCAGCGTCTTTACAATGTCAGGCTCATCCGGACTGATTGAGCCCACCAGACAGGTTCGCACAGGCAGAGACATTGCCAGGGCTCGTGAGACTGAGCGACAGAATGCTTCACCCGTGTCCTGACCCACACCTGCCAGCACCACCTGGAGAGCGTCCAGGGTGCGGCTCTCGGAAGAGACATCCCGCAACGTCACCATTCTGGAAGCACTTGCTTCCAGCGCCTCCTGGGTGAACCTGTAGATTCGATCATGAAAACCTGTATATACGAGGCTTGAGGCCTGCGAAGAATCAGGTTCATCAAGGTAGCGCATTAACCTTGGATGATCGGCGAACACCTCGGCTGCCGCCATACCCACCGAGAGCTTGTTCGGGTGAAACAGTTTCGTCGCTGCTTCATTTAGATCAATCATTCGATCTTCGCTGTCGAACACCATTAGCGCATCACCCATTTCCGCGATCAGCTTGCTCCGCGCCACCGGCATCAGCTCACCCAGTTTGAACTTCATGACCGCGATATAGAGCGCAATTCCGCTCACGAACAAGGTCAGGGGCGAGTAATCAATCGGTATCCCGTCAAGCTTGAAGATATGCATGATGTTTGCAATCCACGGCAGGATCAGTGAGACCAGCAATGCTATCCGCTGGCTCAGGTAGAAATTCTGGCTTTCCATGATGGATACCGTGATCAGGAAAACCCCAATGATGTTCATGGAATATGAATACGCGATGTGCAGCCAGAATAACGGTCCGTATTCATTCTGGTAAACGAGGAAACCCCACACCTCGACCAGCTCCTTGCTCCGGTAGTTAAGCGTGTGGTGCTCAGATGTAAGAACACAGAGGTAGGTAATCGTGGGTACGACAAATATCGCCAGACCACGCCAGGACAGAAGCGGGAAGACGTATCTTCTAAGGCGTACACCCAACAGAAACCACCCAACGGGTCCATAGGCAAGGCCAATGTACTGAAAGGCTGTGGCCCAACGGATCTGTTCCGGTGTATCGAACAGAAGTTCCATGGCATAACCCGCCGACCAGGTGGCGCCGGCGATCACAATCATCGCGATGGGCGTTCCTATACGCACATCGCGCCTGAGCAGGATCGCGGTCAGGTAAACCGCAATAGGTAACGGGATAACCAGGATCGAGAGGACGAACACAGGTACAAGTGACTGAAGCATCTGATGCCCCTGCTAGAGCCCCAGCACCTGCCGGGCAATGATATTGTGCTGGATCTCGCTGGTGCCACCCGCAATGGTGTAACCGCGATGATGGAACATGCCGCTTGCGACCATGTCTGCGTAAGCAGGACCAGCAGGACCAGCAGGACCAGCAGGACCAGCAGCCTCACCTTCTCTCATGGTGGAATCCAGCGGTAAGGCATAATAGGCAGATACCTCGTAAAGCATACGATCCATATCCTGCACCAACTGACTGCCCTTCAATTTCAGCATCGAGGGTTCTGCGCCGACCTCATGGCCCTGGTCAAACTTTGAAAGCAGCCGCAGCGCAGTAGCGTCAAGTGCCTCGAGGCGAATAATGAGAGCAGCCAAAGCAGAATCAACGGCGAGACTTTCCTCTTCAAGCGCTGCGCGAACATTGGAAAGAATCCGACGATTCTCCGCCACACGGGATACCAGGAGACGCTCATTGCCAAGAAGATTCTTGGCGACCGTCCAGCCCTGGTTTTCCTCACCCAGGCGGTTTACCCGGGGAACCCGAAGCTAATCGAAAAACACCTGGTTCCAGAGTCGCTTGCCGTTGAAGGCCATCAGCGGCTCAACGCGTACAGCAGGGTCTCGCATATCCGCCAGCAGGAAAGAGATACCGAGTTGTGGTTTTGCATCAGGGTCTGTCCTGACCAGCATGAAAATGTGGTCGGCCCGCTCTGCAGCAGACGTCCAGATCTTGGAACCGGTGACCACATAGTCATCGCCATCAACAACCGCCCTGGTACTGACACTTGCGAGGTCCGAGCCCGCACCAGGTTCGGAGTATCCCTGGCACCAAGATATATCGGCATTCAGGATTTTCGGCAGGTAGTAGGATTTCTGATCCTCGGTGCCGTACTTGATAATTGCTGGTCCCACCATGGAAAAACCGAAACCCTGGAGCTCGGGTGCATGGTGCAGCTTCATTTCTATGTCAAAGATGTGGCGCCGGACCATGGACCAGCCAGGGCCGCCTACCTCTACCGGCCAGTTAGGTGCAGCCCAGCCTTTGGCATTCAGCTTGCGAGTCCAGGCATCCTGTTCTTCCCTGGAGATCGGGTAGCCAAACCGGACCTTTTCAGCGACGTCCGGATCCAGGTTATCGGCGAGAAATGCTCGCAATTCTTCCCTGAAGGTAATGTCCTCATTCAGTAACTGCAGGCGCATACACCCTCTCTTCAGACACCAAAACAACACCATAACTGCCGCCGACAGCAGACTCAATGACGGGTCGACTAAAAGACAGTTAAGCGATAGCATCACCCCCTTTTAGCGAAAGAGTAAGACATGCCCAGGTGGATCGCTGGCGTTGGCGCGCTGTTAATTGTCACCACATTCCTGACAGGCTGCGGATCAGATCCCGGTTTTTCAAATGAACAATTCATCCCGGCTGACGGTACCGCACAGTTCGTCAACATGATGCCGGACAGCCCTCAGGTTCGAATGTTTCACGGCATTTACACCGAAGATGTATCGTTCCCATTTGCGTCACCGGTTGATATACGGCCTGTCGACCGTTACGACTGGGAGATTGCCTACGTCAATGCCGCAGGAGATCGAATCAACATCGCGGAAGCAGAAAATCAGCAGGTTTCCGAAGATACGCTGAGCACCTTTTTGTACATGGGAACGACCACACAACCTAATATCCAGGTCGTCGATACACCGACCATCGCTCAGGCAGACCGTACGGAAGGCACTGCCGACGTATGGTTTGCTTCCAACAGCACGGTTTTCGACATGCTGGATATCTACCTGCTGGATGCCGATACTGAGATCGCCACTCAAGCGCCACTGGCCACCATTACATCCGGCACGTTTTCCCAGTTAATCTCTGTCCCGTCCGGTACGTCGCGCAGGCTTACCGTGACTGTTGCTGGAACCAGTCAGGTGGTCTTCGATAGCGGCGCTATTGAAATCGTCGATCGAAGACAGGAACTTTTTGCGATCGTCGATGACTTTGGACCAGGTGCCAACAACCACGTCGACGTCATCCGAACATTGGCAACATCACGTTCAATCATTCGGGATGTTTCCCAGGGCGTGGAAACCCGTGCCGGGAACTATTCAAACTTCGCTAACGTGAACTTAACTGTCGGTGGAACGAGCTTCACAAATCTCGCGCAAGACAGTATCTCCGAATACCGGGTAACGCCGAATGGCACCCAACCCATCGTTACGGAAGCCGAGGGTAGTGTCACCGAGGAAACCGAAGTGGTGTTCCTGCGAGGTTCCTACCACTCGGTAATGACGTTCAATGACTCCGGCAACGCCGGACAAACCCGCTCAATCACAGTGCTCGATGCCAAAAGGCCAACAAGAGACCGCTCAGGCTTCAAGTTTGTCAACGGCAGTAACCAGACCGTAGATCTTTATGGCCTGCGCGACGGTCAGGATACAGACGATGTGCCACCGCTGCTAAGCGATGTTGGCTTTGGCGGCACCAACACAACCGAAACTTTTTCAGAAAATGTCCGTTTCCTGGTGACCACGCCCGACCAGTCAGAAAATCTCGGTGAACTGACTCAAACACTCATTGCTGGTGAAAACTACACGCTGATATTCGATTCCCAGGGAGACCTGCACCTGCTTTCCGAATAGCCGAAATGAAGAAGGCCGGTAAAGGAATCGTTCAGGATATTGGTGATTTCCTTGTTCATGGACGTGTTGTTCGCTTTGGCACTGCGCTTGATCTTCTTGTGCAGGGAAGGTGGAAGACGAAGTACGAACTTTACTTGTTCTGCTTGCTGAGCCATTTGAAGTCCTTTCAATAGAGCGTAAAAAATAAAACTATAGGAGCATGGCTTGTAAATAACTGCTTACAAAAGTGATGCTTTTGTGAGATCAAGCGCAACGGTATCAAAGTGCCATACCAGTGAACCCTACTACTAAAATAAGCCGATCCGCTGTGCTCTTTATCGCTTGGCCGATCATCCTCTCAAACCTCTCCACGCCCCTGCTCGGCCTTGTGGATACGGCCGTCATTGGCAACCTGGGTGATCCCGCGCTGATCGGCGCGATTGCCGTGGGCGCGATGATCTTCAGCTTTATTTTCTGGGGTTTCGGCTTCCTGCGCATGGGGACAACCGGGCTGGTAGCCCAGGCCAACGGTGCAGGTGATGTTGATGAGGTCAAGGCAACCTTCTATCGGGCAACCATTCTTGCGGCAATGATTGCCTTCATGCTTCTGCTGCTGCAAAAGCCACTGGCTATAATCGCTTTCTCGCTGATTGAAGGCAGTGACGCGGTTGAATCTGCCGCTCTGACTTATTTCACCATCAGGATCTGGGGAGCACCTTTCTCCCTGCTCCACCTGGCTGTGCTGGGATACCTGCTCGGACAAGGCAAGTCCACCCTGATCCTGTGGCTGCAGCTGCTACTCAACGGCACAAACATTGTCCTGGATGTTGTCTTCGTTGTTTTTCTCGGCTGGGACGTTGCCGGTATCGCTGCGGCGACACTCATCGCCGAGATCCTGGCCGCGACCTTTGGCTTGTTCCTCGTTCTGCGTCATATGCGTACGGCCTATGGTTCAAGCGGCGTCCGGTGGGAGCAACTGAAAGACATTCCGGCACTCGTCCGGATGCTGAACGTGAACCGCGACATTATGATCCGCACACTTTGCCTGATTTTCGCATTTGCCTGGTTTACCAACGAGGGTGCAAAAGCCGGTGATGTACTGCTTGCGAGCAATGCGATCCTGATGCAATTCGTAAGCTTTTCGGCATTTTTCCTGGATGGCTATGCCCTTGCCGCAGAAAGCCTGGTAGGCGTCGCCGTCGGCGCGCGCAACGAGGAACAGTATTCACTGACCTTGCGCTACATCTGTGAGCTGGGTTTCGCCAACTCGCTGTTACTGAGTGGCGCCTTTTTTTTCGGCGGCCCCTTTGTGATCGACCTGCTCACCAACGTACCGGAGGTGCGGGAAGCCTCACGGGTATACCTGGTTTGGGCCATTGCGGCACCCGTGGTATCACTGTGGTGCTACCTCCTTGATGGCGTGTTTATTGGAGCAACCTGCACGAAAGAGATGCGAAATGCCATGATCATATCGCTGCTCGCGTTTCTCGCTGGCTGGTACCTGCTGCAGGGGCCATTCGGCAACCACGGGCTGTGGCTGTCCCTGCAGCTGTACTTTATCGCCCGCGCCCTTTCTCTCGCCTGGTACCTGCCTAACGTCAGGACGCAGACAATGTCCTGAACGGACCTGCATGACACCGCCTGCCGGACACATTACACTGCGGGGCTGTCTCAATCCTTAAACCAACAAGAGTACATTCATGAAAATTTCGACTCTCATGAGCTACGCGCACGGCTACGTCGGCGCTACCAAAGAAATCGTGGAAATGGAAAAGGCCGGCCTGGACGTAGTCTGGGTACCTGAAGCCTATTCTTTTGATGGTGTATCAGCGATGGGTTACATCGCGGCCAAAACCGAGAAGGTCACCATCGCGTCCGGCATCCTGAACATCTATAGCCGCACACCCACGCTGATGGCAATGACTGCGGCCGGCATTGATGCGCTTTCAGAAGGTCGATGCATGCTCGGTCTCGGCGCCTCCGGACCACAGGTCATCGAAGGTTTCCATGGCGTTCCCTACGATGCGCCCATGACCCGCATTCGTGAAGTTGTCGAGATCTGTCGCGCTGTCTGGAAACGCGAGGAGAAACTCGTCTACAACGGCAAGAAGTACCAGATTCCACTACCTGAAGGTGAAGGTACCGGTCTGGGCAAACCACTCAAGATCATCAACCACCCCTACCGGGATGAGATTCCCATCGCATTGGCGACGCTCGGCGAGAAAAGTGTTGAGATGACCGCTGAACTTGCGGACGCGTGGCTGCCCGCCTTCTACATGGCGGAGGGTGCGGCTGCAGTCTGGGGAGAGGCGCTGAAGAAAGGTAATGCCAAGCGCGACCCCGGTCGCCCACCCCTCGATATCTATGCAGGCGGTTCGGTTGCGATCGGTGAAGGCCTGGAAGGCTATCGAAACATGGCAAGACCGGGTATTGCGCTGTACGTCGGTGGCATGGGTGCGAAGGAAAAGAACTTCTACAACCAGGTATTCCGCAAGTATGGATACGAGGAAGAAGCTGAAACTATTCAGAACCTGTACCTCTCAGGACGCAAGTCAGAAGCCGAGGCTGCGATTCCGGATTCCTACCTGGAAGCAACATCGCTTGTTGGTCCTGAGGGTTTTGTGAAAGATCGACTGCAGGCGCTGAAGGAACACGGCGTGACATCACTCAACGTTGGCTTCCTGGGTACAACCACGGAAGAACGCGTCAAGAACTGTGATGCGCTGAGCAACCTGATCGCGAAGGCGCTCTAACTCACAGACCTTTGCGAATGCTCGGCACCGGGTTGTCTAGGATGTAGCTTGGCGGAGAATCCCGGGACATCTGATCATGCTCGCTGCCACGGGTAATGGGTCGCGCCACCGCTCACGCGGAACGCCGCCCGGTACATCCATGTAACGCTGACACGCGGGCTATCCCTGCCCTACGGGTTTGCGATTGGCGAGCCAATCGCTAGAGAGCGGTTTCGTGTCAGGCCCCAGGGATGGGTTTACGCCGGTGCTGACAATGCGGTACCCGGTGCCGAGCATGAGATAGATGTCCCGGGATTCTCCGCACACACAACCGTGGCAGCGAGCATGATCACAACTTTCGGGATTCTCCCAACTAGCGCTCCGGCAGCAAAGAACGAAAGTCGTCGAGGAACTCAGGGGAGATGTATTCACGCAGTTCCCCGGCATCGAGAAACGTCGCATTACACGTCGGGCAAAGCTCAAACCGAATACGGTTCGGCTCTTCAATCAGGCGCTGATCCATGATTTTGTCGCATTTGGGACATTCCACGTAGACCATGTCATCGTAGGCTGAACCCATCTCATCACTACCTGAATCAATAGCCTCCGCCTGTCCCATCACACTTTCAAGCAGCGCCTGGGTCAGCTGGTCAAAATACAAACCTCGACAATTCTGGCAGCGATCAACCTTCGTCTCTGCCTCATGAACTGTATCCATGTCCCCATAGCACTTCGGACATTCCATCTTTTTAACCCTCGGAGCTGGCCTGACCAGATGCCCAGATCATAGCGCTGAGTCTTTCAGAGCGCACCTTCGATGAATATCTCAATCAATGCGGCGATCACCCAGGTGAGGGGCGGGAGAATACCGAACAACACCAGTGCACGGATGCGATCCGTGAAGGGCCACTCCTTGATCGCATCAATCCTGTCCCGGTAAAACAGCAGATCAATTTTTGAAGGTATTTCTTCTCCGGCCAGCAGCGTTTGCTTTAGCGCACCGGTGTTGCCATTCAATGCAGCGGCGACACTGCTGAGTTCCTTCGCCTTGGCGGACCGCATGCGTTTACGGAACAGGTTATAGGGGATAATGTAGAAACTAATGATAAACAATCCGGGCAGATACCAGGGCATCATCAGCACCATCATCTCACCTGCTGTCAGCTCACCTTCCGTAAACACGATGTAGCTGAGGGAGACAATACAGATCCCCGAAATATACAGCCCAACGTGGCGAACCATCACGTTCGCCAGGTTGGAGTAAAAGTCAGCTGACAACAGGTCAATGCGGATATCCCTCACGATTCTCATCAGAGCGATCAACTGCCGCAGCACGATGTCGATACAAAGTACGATCAGGATCCACTGGATACCGTAGAACGTCACCAGGGTCACCGTAAGTACCGCAGAATAATCCCATTCGATACTGTCATTGATGCTGACATTCACAAGAACGCAGAATGCGGCAACGATCAACTCAAGAATCGTCACAACTCGACTCGGCTCCACCAGTGTCGTCAGTGGCACGAGGCTCTGGTCAAAACGAACGAACTACAGCATGTCCCGGTACCAGCCACGCCCCATACCGAAATAAAACGCGAGGAAAAAACCGGAGATCGCAGAGAATGCGACACCATTCTGGTACATGGCGGGATCTGGATAGCGTTCCAGAATGAGGATAAAAAAAGCGGTGATGACCTGGGCAAGGAAGAAACCGAAACCAAGCAACCAGTGAGACAGACCTGTCCTGTCAATGACTGTAAGCAGCCAGAGATGCGTGAGGCCAGGCGTCACAGCTTCTCCCGGCAAGTCTTCTGCAACCAGATCTGTAATGTCCCGTACCTCCTGTGTGTTCATTATGTCACACACCCCAAATATGATTGAATGAAGTCCTTTGTACTGAAGGATACCGGGGATGAAACGACTACTGAGCCTGACACTTGCCCTGATTGCGCAGGGCGCGATCGCAGACGAGCACCTTTATTGTGGACGCATGCTGGACGGCATGAATCTCGAAGTTCACGAAGACAAGACCATTCAGGTGTCAGGGAACAGGATTGTCGCCGTTCACGACGGTCGCCACAGCGAGACGACTGTAGACCTTGGGGGCGCGACCTGTATGCCTGGACTGATTGATGCACACGTGCACATCACCAACCAGCAGAGCCCCAACCGGTTTGTTGACCGATTTCGCAAGGACCCCGCAGACATGGCGCTCGCAGCTGTTCCCTATGCCGAGAGAACACTGATGACCGGGTTCACCACCGTGCGTGACCTGGGCAGTTCACATAATCTTTCTATCAACCTGCGTGACGCGATAAACGAGGGAAACATCATAGGTCCGAGGATCCTCACAGCCGGCAAATCACTTGCTACAACCGGTGGTCATGCGGACCCGACCAACGGCGCCAATGATGCATACATCGGAGATCCCGGACCCAAAAACGGTGTGGTTAACGGACCCGCAGATGCAGCGAAGGCCGTTCGCCAGCGCTACAAGGATCGAGCCGACCTGATCAAGATTACCGCTACCGGCGGTGTGTTAAGTGAAGCATCCAGCGGTCAGAACTCGCAGTTTCATGCCGATGAACTGGATGCCATCATCAAGACTGCAAAGGACTACGGATTCAAGGTGGCCGCCCACGCGCATGGTACCGATGGCATGAAACGGGCTGTCGCAGCTGGCGTTGACTCCATCGAACACGGTACCTACATGGACAGTGAAACGATGAAGCTGATGAAAAAGATGGGTACAGCCTATGTACCGACCATCATCGCTGGAAAGTTTGTCGCTGAAAAGGCAGAGATCGACGGCTTCTTCAGCGAGACCGTCAGACCAAAAGCCCGCGCCATCGGTCCACTGATCCAGGATACGTTCGCGCGAGCCTACGAAGAAGGAGTGCTCATTGTCTTTGGTACTGATTCCGGCGTATCCCCCCATGGTGATAACTGGAAGGAATTCGGATACATGGTGGAAGCCGGAATGCCGGCGATTGAAGCCCTGACCTCAGCCATGATGCCAGGTGCGACCCTGCTGGGCCGTGCTGACCAGCTGGGCTCCATCGAAACCGGCAAGCTCGCGGACGTGATTGCTGTGCAGGGTAATCCAACAGAAGACATTTCGCTGATGGGCCAGGTCAGCTTTGTGATGAAAGATGGCCGAGTCTACAAAGACTGAGCTTGACGCCTGGCTTGACGGAAAATCGCGCCTTGTTGTCCTGACCGGCGCAGGCATCAGTGCCGGTGCCGGTATACCCACCTACCGTGACCGTAACGGCAACTGGCAGCGCAGTGACCCTATTCAGCACCAGGATTTTGTTCGACAGGAGAGCTCGCGACAACGCTACTGGCTGCGCAGCTACATTGGTTGGCCGGCTGTGTCCCGTGCAATACCCTGTGCCAGCCATCACGCACTGGCAGAGCTGGAGCAGTCCGGACCTGTCCACCTGACAGTGACCCAGAATGTTGATCGCCTGCACCAGAAAGCTGGCGCCACTTGCGTGATTGATCTGCACGGCAGGCTTGACCGGGTCGTCTGCCTCTCCTGTCGTCGACTGTTCGAGCGATCCTCCATCCAGAATCGCCTGCTGGCGCTGAACCCCTTCCTGGAGCAACTCGGAGACAACGCAGAACTCGCGCCTGATGGTGATGCGAACATTGAAAGTGAACTGACCCCGGAGATGGCGACACCTGACTGCGAACATTGCGGAGGAGACCTGAAACCCGATGTCGTATTTTTTGGTGACAACGTCAATCGGGAAACAGTGCAAGCAGTTTACAGAGCGCTGGACGACGCGGACGGATTGCTGATAGTCGGCACATCGCTCAAGGTGTTTTCGGGATTCAGGTTCTGTCGTTATGCTGCGGAGCGCGGAACGGATATAGCCTCTATCAACCCGGGAGTGACGCGCGGAGACGAGCTGATTCGAACACGAATCAGGCAAGACTGCGATGATGTGCTAGGTCGTTATGCGTTGGGCAAGAGAACTGCCTGAAGTGTCTCGTCCAGCGGCGTCAGTTCTATTCCGAGTTCCCTGAGCGCCGGTCCATTGTCGATGTTGTCATCATGATCCAGTACACCCAGCATGGCACGTGTGACCGGCGGTGAACTGCTGACAAGCTCAAACAGGAACGCCATCGCGTAACCCAGCGAGACCGGCACGGAAACCACACCAGGTTCATTGTCAAAACACTGACCTGCTCGCTTGATCAGCTGTGCCCGCGAAAGGGATTCGGGTCCTGCCAGGTCGAGCGTTCTGTTTACAGCATCCAGCCTGGTGGCCGCGAAGATTGCGCTCACTACGTCCCCACTGTAAATGGGCTGTTCCAGGCTGGCGGTTCGAAAACCAAACACCAGGGATTTCTGGCCGTTTCTTGCCAGCGACATGGACGCGTAATCGTCAGGACCCAGCACCATGGGCACCCGGAGAATCGAAACGGGAACATCGGACTTCCGCAACAGCGCCTCTGCCCGGGCTCGAGACTGCAGGCACGCGTTCGTCGAACCTGAATGTGTGCCAACAATACCGAGGTAAATCACATGCTTTACGGCGAGGCTCGCCTCAGTGAGCGCACGGCATGGGGCTTCATGCGCCTGCTCGAACGTATTGGCCTTTGACTCCTTAATGATGCCCACCAGGTGAATCAGTGCATCACAACCTTCACTGGCATTACGCAGCCCCTCACTGTCTGCGTAATCAACGATGCGAACGTCAAGCTGCGGGAACCGCCCCCTGACGGACTCAACCGCGCGTTCAGAACGAACAAGCGCGCGCACTGCATCACCCGCCTCCTGCAGGCGATCAATCAGCTTTAGTCCCAGGTGCCCGTTCGCACCGGTAATCGCTATTTGCATTCTTTACTCGTGCACCAATTTGTTATGAGTGTGGCATTATGCGCAGATGCCCCAACTGATGTCTGTACCCAACCTGCTGAGCCTGTCCCGCATTATCATGGCTGGCTTCATGTACTGGGCAGTGTCAGGCAGCGAGTGGTACATCGCGGTTACCATTCTCTGGCTCGCGATTTTTACCGACGTGCTGGATGGCTACCTGGCTCGCAGGCAGGAAGTCCTGACGCCGCTAGGTGGACTCTTTGACCACGGCAGCGATGCCATTTTCGTTACGGTCACCATCGCCGCTCACCTGCAACACGAATGGGCTCCTCTCCTGCTTGTATTCATGATTCCTGCCGCTTTTCTGCAATACATGCTCGATTCAAAAACGCTTGCCGGTCAACCATTGCGCGCCAGCGCCCTCGGTCGCTACAACGGCATCAGCTATTTTGTCTTCGCAGGCTTTCCCATTATGCAGATTACACTGGGTATTACGCTCATTCCGTTTGATTGGTTTATCTGGATTGGCTGGGGACTGGTGCTGACAACCGCGACCAGCATGCTGGACCGTGTTGTCACACTGCTCTCCTCGAGGGTTGCTGACGACCAGGATTAGCCACTCTCTTTGCATAGGAACATGTGTGCAAGGGAACCTGTTTGCAAACAATAGGTAGGCCGGATACGTTTAGTTCTTTGGCCAATTTCCTGATTTTATGTCCCGCGGTCTCACCTGGTTTATCGGTTTCATTCTCCTGATCATTATCTCTATCGGCACCCTGCTGTTTGTTGTGCGATCAGCCGACGGCCCCATGGAAATCCTCTCAGGTGGTCCGTTCAGGACGGGTGAAGTTGTCACCGACGTGAGCGACTGGAGCTTCCTGGATGAGAAGATGACGGTCGAGCTACAAACCATGCTGCCACCCAGGTCTCGAACCATGTGGCTGGTTGTGCATGAAAACAGACCCATCGTCCTGAGCAGTTTTATGAATACCGCCATAGGAAAGATGTGGAAGCAATGGCCGAAGCGAGTCGAGGAAGACAACCGGGCCATTATTCGAAGTGACGGCAAGCTTTACCATTTCACGCTGGAGCGACTGGGAGTGGATGACGAAACAGCCGCCATCATCGAGAAGTTCAATGGGAAATACGGAACACCCTACACAACCGCGGATATCGCTGAAGGCAATTCCTGGCTGTTCGAGTTAAAACAGGGAAGCTAGGTATCCGGCTCTGGCCAGGAGGCTTCCGCCTCAAGCACAGGGTCGTGGCAGACACAGTTACGGCCACCTTCCTTGGCTTCATAAAGGCGCCTGTCAGCGGCTTCTACGAGTTCCTCATCCGTCATGGGCGTAGCGCCATCCCAGTAGGCCACGCCAAGGGATACAGTAATTTTGAGATCAACCTCATCATAGGTGAAGGTATGCGCCTCCACCTCCTGCCGCACTCTCTCGGCCAACTGGATCGCTGCTGGTAAAGGCGAACCACGCAGCAGGAACGCAAACTCCTCGCCGCCGTATCGTGCAAACACGTCATAGCCCCGGGCCTCACTTTCGATCAGCTGCGCCAGATGCTTGAGAATAAAGTCACCGGCAGGGCGACCCCAGGTATCGTTGATCTGCTTGAAATGATCAATATCGAACAGGATGAGGCAGAGACCGACCTGGTTTCGTCGATTGTAGTCACACTCCTTTTCCAGAACCTCGGAAAAGTACCGCTTGTTATAGACTCGTGTCAGGCCATCCTTGATCGCCATGTTTCGCAGCATCAAGTGGTATTCCGTGTCGTCATCATCCTGGAAAGTGAATTTGAAAACGACGTGACCAATCGCCACCTTGTCGCCCTCAGACAGCAGCGATGCATCCGAAACGGGTTCCTTGTTGACGAAACTGCCATTGGTGCTGCCGAGATCCGACAGGAAAAATCCGTCAGGGCGATGGACAATCTGGGCGTGCTTTCGGGAGATACTGGTATCAGATATCGTCAGGTCAACATCATCACTGCGACCGATCAAGGTAGTTTCATCATTCAGCTCATAGACCTGACCGATGAAGTCACCACGACTCATGACAAGGCAGGGTTTCTTCTCACCGGGAGCGTTAAGGTCTACCTGTCCTGAATGGATTGTATATTCTGTACGATCTGACATCCGACGCCGGCTATGGATACCGCAGAAAGTTCGAGCCAATATAGCACTTTTTAATCACTTGCCGAAGCGACGTTCTCTCTGCTGGTAAACCCTGATGGCACGCCAGAAATCAATCATTCTAAATGCAGGCCAGTAAACTTCGCTAAAGTACAGTTCGGAATAGGCGCTCTGCCAGAGAAGGAAGCCTGAGAGTCGCTCTTCGCCTGACGTTCGGATAATCAGGTCAGGATCCGGTATGCCTTCGGTGTAAAGGTGACGGGAAAAAATGTCCTCATCAATCTCGTCAGGTTGAAGCTCTCCCGACTGGACTAATTCGGCTAGTTTCTTGACGGTATCAACGATTTCAGCACGACCGCCGTAACTGACCGCTATGTTGAGCTGGAAACGGTCATGATCCCTCGTCAGCTCTTCCGTCTTGTTAATCTCACGGATCATTTCGTCAGAGAGGTTTTCCCTTTGCCCGATGACCTTGATCTTTACCCGCTCCTGCCTGATGACCGGATCCACCTGGTATTGGCGAAGCTTGCGCAGGATCAGGTCCATCAGGTAGTCCACTTCGTCTTCAGATCGCTTGTGGTTCTCGGTTGAAAATCCATAGAGCGTGACGATCTTGATGTCCAGCCGCCAGCACCAGCGAAGAAAATCTTTAAGTTTCTGTGACCCTGCGTTATGACCTTCATTGGATGCCAACCCCTTCACGCGGGCAAAGCGGCGATTGCCGTCAACGATCAGACCGATGTGTTGGGGCCGCGGTCCATCCTTGATCTGGGACCAAAGGAAAGGCTCATAGAGTTTGTAAAGTACAGCGGAAATGTTCACCGGAGCGCCAGGGCGTTAAAGCTGCGCAAGGATAGCAGTATCGAACCGGAATACAACGCTCAAAGAAGGGATTTGGGATCAAGCCCCAACTCCACGCGACCAACGATCTCGTAGATGGGGCGACCAACCATCATATGTTGAGTGGTCACATGCACATCGCGGAAACAGCGCTGCAATACACTGTCTTCATAAATCGCGCTGCCGCCACCCGCCTGGTACAACCGGTCTACGGCGGCTACCGCACTGCTGGTCGCATTTACCGCCGCAAGCCTCAGGCGCGCTTTCGATTCCAGGGGTAAACGTTCTCCGCGACAGCCAATTTCCCAGGCATCGTCGATGACCCGGTGAATGTAAGCCTCAGCACTTTCAAGATCGGCGGTGGATTCCGCCACCAGTGACTGAACCCTTGCCTGCTCAGCGAGACCGCGGTTGCCCCCGGTAGGTACTTTCGCCCCGGCGAGTTCCTTGAATGCAGCCAGCGCCTTGAAACCAATACCCAGGCTGACGGCGGATACACCCATTGCCAGCAATCCAAGCAGCGGGAACTGGTACAGTGGTCGCTGAATCCGGCTTCTGGTGCCCATCACCACCGACCGACCTTCCGGCACAAATACGTCTTTGACATTGAAATGGTGACTGCCGGTGCCGCACAAACCGGAGACATGCCATGTATCTTCAATCTCAACCTGGGAGCGTTCAAACATCATAATGTGATGTTCCGGCATGCCGCCCTTGCCGATTCGCTGCTCACCGTTTTCCGTGATGAAACAACCGCCACCAATCCAGCCAGCATTGGAAGACCCACTGCCAAACGGCCATCGACCGGTGACCCGGTAACCACCTTCGACCACCTCGGCAATACCCATGGGTGCAGTAACGCCAACCGCGAGCCCCCCTGGACCGTCGCCATAAATTTCCCGGGCAAATTCTTCCGGTAACGATGCAGAAAGCAGACCTGTTGTCAGACCAATCATCACATTCCACCCAGCAGAACCGTCACCGGTGGAAACTTCCCTGATCAACCTGATAAAGGTCGAAGGATGCACTTCCCCGCCGCCGTAAGCTTCTGGAACCAGTCCGTGGAACAGACCTGCATCAGCAAGTTGCTGCGCAATATCAGCAGGTAATCGCCTTGCGTCTTCGATCTCCTGGCTTCGTGCCGGTAACTCACTGGCAAGCCTGCGTGCTGCTTCAATTAATACTTCATCTGACATAACAGAACCCTACAAGATTTCTGCCAGTCGGTCTCTAGCAGAGTATGGGAATACATCGGAGAGAATCTGATCCTCGATCATTTTCTGGATCCGCTGCCATCCTTCACAGGTAAACAGGTCCGCATGGTGTTGGCTGAACATCCCCCGGAGTCTGTCGTCCGGGAACAGGAATGTCGCGAACTCCTGGGGAAACACGTCGTACTCTCCCACGTCGAACCAGGCTTCAGCCGCATGACTGCCACTTTCTTCTTTCGGAATATCCCTGAAATTCACTTCTGTTAGGTAGCAGATTTCATCGTAATCGTAGAAAACTACCCGGCCATGACGAGTTACACCAAAATTCTTGAGCAACATGTCTCCGGGAAATATGTTCGCAGCCGCCAGGTCCTTAATCGCATAGCCGTAATCCGTCAGCACCTGTTGCAGCTGGAAGTCACTGCACTGTCTGACATAAATGTTAAGGGGCACCATAAGGCGTTCGGTATACAGATGCGCGAAATGCACCATATCGCCATTGACCGCAACGGTGCCCGACGCCACCTTCTGGAGCTCTTCCAACAGGTCCGGCTCAAAGCGGTCCCTGGGCAATTCAAAATTGATGAACTCCTGGGTGTCCGCCATGCGCCCGACGCGATCGTGGGATTTCACGAGCCGATATGCAGCCAGAACATCCTGGCGGCTCACAGACTTGGTGGCAGGGAACCTGTCCTTGATGACCTTGAACACCGTCTGGTAGGAATCGAGGGTAAACACTGTCATCACCTGCCCCTTGATACCCTCGGCAATATGGAAGCTGTCATCGCTGCATTTCAGCTGCGCCTGGTATCCGCGAACAAACTCGGTTTTGCCGTGTTTGTAGAAGCCGATTGAGGTGTAGAGTTCCCAACGGTGCTTCGCCGGCAGCAGTGACTGCAGGTATCCTACAATTCGTGAAGGGTTGCCCGATCTCAACATGAAATAGGACCGGGTGAAGCTGAAGACAATAGACAGCTTGTTCTCACCCCACAGCACCGCGTGAGTGCGGATGCTGCCATCAGAACAGCGGACAAAGGCGATGGCCAGCGGGAATATGTGCCCTTCAACAACAAGCCTGCCGATCAGATAGGCACCCTTGTTCCGGTAGAACACGGGTTTAAGTGTTTCCAGCAGGCTAATCGGGTGGCTCCGCAGCAACGGGATTTCGCTTTCGAGCCGCTTAGCGATCAGCCCAGCATCATCAGCAGGGGATGACAGAAATTCTGACAGTTCAGTTTCCAGCAGCAGGTTTTCAACTGCCCGTGCCAGATGGGTATCCTGCTGTCGAAGCGTCAGGCTTTCATCCGGCTCTGTTTCAGTCACAGGGTCAACGTCGTAGAACATGGGTGCACCGGCAGTGGAATGGCCGGGATGGATGGCCCGATAGACGCCGTTGTAAAAGGTGGCTGCCTGCGGCGCATAATCATGGCTGGCAATCAGGCCCTTAAATTCCGAGCGGGCTGCCCGCCAGTCCGCCTCCTGCCAGGCTTCCTGAATAAAGCGGCAGACCTGCTCGCGATTTGTGACATAAACCTGGATACGACGCTCTGCGGCTGCCTGTACGGCCTCCCAGTCCCCGCTGGCGAAGCGGTCGCGGGCACCGTCGGAGACGTCCCGGAACTCGTGCAGGAAAGCTTCAAACCCTTCAAGAATAAGGGCTGCCACTGATTGCTTTTTTACCAAGATGCGTTATCTGCCCGACAAATGGCCGATTATGCCTGTTGCAACGCAACACGGCATCCTTATAATGGCCCGACCAAATTGGTCCTACCAAAATGGTAAGGCCATTTTTGTAAAAAATATTCATGGTCCTACCAATCCGGTCTGGCCAACTGACCGTAGAAAGACCAAACCAACAGGATAATTAACGTGTCCACTGTACCGTCCAAAGCCGGTGAAATCTTCGACATTCTGCGCAGCGAGGTGCTTCGCGGGCAGTATCGCGAGGGTGAAAGGCTGCCCTCTGAGCGAGATCTTGCGGCGCGCTTCGAAACCAATCGAGGCGCCGTTCGCGAAGTGATAAAGAAGCTGGAACAACTGGGTATCGTGAGCGTGACGCCAGGCGGTGTGCGCGTACAGCCCGTGGAAGAAGCCAGTGTCGAGGTCCTCGGTCACCTGCTGGAGCTGGGCGAGATTCCCCGCCCTGACCTTATCACCCAGATGCTGGACGTTCTGGGTGCGATGATGTCTGTTTCCGTGCGTACCGCTGTAGAGAACGCAAACGAAGAAGACATCAATGAGCTCGCAGAGCTCACGGAGAAACTGATCGGTTCTCTGGGTACACCGGATGTTCATCACGAAAGCTGGCGTGAACTGGGCGAGAAGATGATGGACATCCACCAGAACCTGGTACTGAGACTGGTCGGCAACGGCGTCAGGACCCAGTTCCTTGGTATTGCCATGGAGCCTGATTTCGAACCCAACATTGATCTGGATGAGGTCGCAGGCAACCTGACCGCTGTTCGTGACGCGATCAGCAGCAAGGATGCCTGGGCCGCAAGCACTGCAATGACCATTCATTTCAAATTCCTGAAAGAGCGACTCCAGGTCGCTGCTTCACAACTGCAGCCACAACCGCTGCAACCTGCGCAATCTGCAAGGAGTGCAACTCATGGGTAACATCATCAAGGGCGCTATGACTGTCGGCGTCCTGTTTTTCGCCGTCATCGTCGCTTACGGACTGGTGAAAACAGCACCAGAGCCGGAACAGATCGCACCGGAAGAAATGGCGACCAGCATCCGGGTTATCGAAGTGGAACGCTCCCCGGTAAGGTTACAGGTAATCTCGCAGGGTACCGTTGTGCCACACAAGGAGAGCGAGCTCATTCCAGAGGTAAACGGTCGCGTCAGCTGGATGTCCCCGGATCTTGTTGCAGGCGGCTACTTCAACAAGAATGACGTCCTGGTCAAAATCGACGACCGCGACTACAAGTCGACAGTAGCGCGCGCAGAGGCTGCACTCTCCCGCGCCAGCGCGGAAGAAGAGCTTGCCCGGTATGAACTCGGTCGCATGGAAGAACTGGTCAAGAAAAAGTTAACGAGTCAGTCGAGTCTTGAAGCAGTACTACGCAATCACCGAATTGCAGAAGCCTCACTGCAGGATGCAAAGATCTCACTCGAACAGGCAAACCGGGACCTTAACCGAACTGAAATCCGCGCACCATATGATGGTCTAGTGCGTTCAGAACGCGTGGACCTGGGTCAGTACCTGAGCCGGGGCCAGTCCATTGCATCAATTTATGCCAGCGCTTCTGCTGAAGTCCGCCTGCCCGTTGCCGACCGACAGCTTGCTTACCTCGACCTGCCTTTAGGTCACCGCGGTGAACTGTCTGGCGATGCTGCACCGGAGGTGATCATCTCTACAGAGTACGGCGGCGAACACTACGAGTGGATCGGCAAACTTGTCCGCACGGAAGCGGAAATTGATTCCAGAAGCAGGATGGTGACCGCCGTGGTTCGCGTCAATAATACGGACAATCCAGGTCAGCCTGACCTGCCAATTGGTCTTTTCGTCAATGCCAGCATCATGGGTCGCGCTGTCGATAATGTTATTACGCTGCCGAGGGCTGCGCTGCGCAACCAAAACCAGGTGCTCGTCGTCGATGAAAATAACCGACTGCATTACCGAGGCGTTCAGGTCATGCGATTTGAGGACGACAACGTATTGATCTCTGGAGGTCTCGAATCCGGCGATATAGTTAACGTTTCGCCACTTCAGACCGTGATCGAGGGCATGCGCGTCAATACCATCTCGCAGTCAGCCAACGGATAACTGACTATGGACAACCACAAGGTTATCACCTGGTTCACCGACAATCCGGTAGCCGCCAACCTGATGATGCTCATCTTCCTGGCAGGCGGCACCATTTCCCTTTTCTCGATGCATAAGGAAGAGTTTCCTAACATTGAGCCGGGCGTTGTCCAGGTGCAGGTACCTTACCTGGGGGCTGCGCCGGAAGAAGTGGAAGAAGCCGTATGTATCAGGATCGAGGAAGCCATCGAAGGTGTTGATGGCATGGATCGCGTGCACACCACCTCGCGCGAGGGTATGTGCTCGGTCATGATCGAGTTGCTGCAGGACACCGATATCACCACCGCCCTGAACGACATCAAGGGCAAGGTAGATGCGATATCTACCTTCCCCAGTGAAACTGAAAAACCTATTGTCAGCTCCATGCAGTTTCGCGGCCAGACGATTTCCCTGATTGTGCATGGCGATACTGACGAAGCCACACTGAAGTTAATTGCCGAGGAGATTCGCGACGATATTTCCGCACTTGAAGGCATTTCCCAGGTCGCAGTGAGCTATGCGCGCCCGTGGGAGATCTCCATCGAGGTGAGCGAACAGACGTTGCGCCAATACAACCTGACGATGACGCAGATCGCCAATGCCATTCGCAGGGCTTCGCTTGATATGCCAGGTGGTTCCATCAAAACCGAGGGCGGCGAAATCCTGCTGCGTTCAAAGGGTCAGGCTTATCGAGGTCATGAGTACGAGGACATCGTGGTTGTGACCCGACCTGATGGAACGAATATCACGCTGGGTGAGATTGCCGAGGTCCGTGATGCCTTCCAGGAGGGCTTCCTTCGGGCCAGGTTTAATGGTGAACGGGCTGTTTCTGTCATGGTTTACCGCGTCGGTGAAGAAGACACAATCACCTCCGCACAATCCGTAAAACAATACATTGAGAAAAAGCGCGCCCTATTGCCACGCGGCGTGAGCCTCAGTATCTGGACTGACGAGTCCATTGCATTGGACCGCCGTATCAGTGCATTGACCAAAAATGCCTACGCCGGTCTTGCGCTGGTACTGCTTATCCTGACGCTGTTCCTGCGTTTCAAGGTTGCCATCTGGGTGGCTGCAGGCATCCCGATTGCGATCATGGGCGCCATCTGGGTCTTTCCGTTCGCCGGCATCAATATCAGTTCTTTGACGGTACTCGCTTTTATCCTGGTACTGGGCATTGTGGTGGACGATGCCATCGTGGTGGGCGAGCGAATCTTCAGCCATGAAGATACAGACAGGAACCACCGCGAAGCAGCCATCGCCGGTACCGCAGAGGTCATCACACCCGTGGTCTTCGGTGTCCTGACAACCATTGCCGCGTTTTTACCAATACTCCTGATTGCCGGACGGATGGGCGAATTCTTCTCCATCATCGGCTGGGTTGTACTTGTGTGCCTTATCTTCTCCATCCTGGAGTGTATGTTCATCCTGCCCGCTCACCTTGCACACAGGAAAACCGAAGGTTACTTCCTTGAGGGAACACCCATCGTCAATGGCTGGATCCGCTTTCAGGGTAAGTTTGCCGGCTCTCTCGAATGGTTTGCTACTGAGGTATACAAACCTTTCCTGGATAAAACCCTGGAATGGCGGTGGGTCACCTGGGCGGTGGCTACCTTTGTACTCGTGACTTCCATCGCACTGATCGCCAGTGGTCGGGTCATCTTCCAGTTCTTTCCCGCCGTAGAAGGCGATCGCATTTATGCCACGCTGACGATGCCTGAAGGCATCAACGTTGAATTTACAGAGGCGGCTGCCAGGCAGATCGAGCAGGCCGCGCTTGAAACAGCCCGGGAAATCGATGCGGAACTTGGCCTGACCGACCACTCCGTCATGACCCACACCTTTCAATCCATCGGCGTAAATGCCGCGCGCAGCAACGGACCACCCATCATGACCGCCGGCGGCAGCCACCTGGCTGAAGTTGTGGTATCTCTGATACCTATAGAAGATCGTCCCGACTGGAACACAAACAGGATTGCGGAAGTCTGGCGTGAAAAAACCGGTTCGGTGACCGATGCCGTAGAACTCCAGTTTACAACCAACACCTTTAACGCCGGTGATCCCATTGCCCTGCAACTCAAGGGGCGCGATATAGAACAACTGCGCAAAGCAGCACAGTTCCTGAAAGCTGAACTGGGACGCTATCCCGGCGTTCTGGACCTCACGGACTCATTCCGTGCCGGGAAGCAGGAAATCAAACTGGATATCCTGCCGGAAGCCAAACCGCTTGGCCTGACCTTGAATGACCTGGCGCGACAGGTCCGGCAGGCATTTTATGGCGAGGAAGCGCAACGGATTCAGCGTGGCACCGATGACGTACGCGTCATGGTCCGCTATCCCGAGGATGAGCGAAGATCCCTGGGCAACCTTGAGAACATGCGTATCAGAACCAACGATGGTGCTGAGGTGCCTTTCTCTACCGTTGCACGCGTCGAATACGGAACCGGCTTCAGCGCAATCAACCGTGAAGACCAGCAGCGCGTTATCGATGTGCGAGGTGATGTAAACCGCAGTATCGTCACACCTGAGGAAGTTATCGCTGCCGTGCAGAAAGCCATCTGTGAACCGGGCACCTCCTTTGGCAACCGGGAAAATCGTTGTTCCAATGCCAATTTCCCGGGTGTTGCGTTCAAGATCTCCGGAGAACAGGAAGAACGCAACAAGGCGCTCGGCAGCATGGTGGCAACCATTCCCCTTGCACTGATGATAATCTTTGCCCTGCTGGCGATTCCGCTGAAGAGCTATATGCAGCCGCTGGTGATCATGAGTGTCATCCCGTTCGGGGCCGTGGGCGCCATTGTCGGTCACTACATCATGGGCTGGGATCTGATTTTCTTCTCACTACTCGGCATTATTGCCCTCTCGGGCGTGGTGGTGAATGCATCACTGGTGCTGGTGGACTACATCAACCGCCAGCGGCGCGCCGGCGTGGAACTTTTCGAGGCGGTGTCGAATGCCGGCGTGGTTCGGTTCAGACCGATCATCCTGACCTCGGTCACTACTTTTGTGGGCCTGGTTCCGCTGATGACAAACAGCGACCCGGAAACCTTCATGTTCATCCCGATGGCGATCTCCCTCGCCTTTGGTGTGCTGTTTGCGACGGCGATTACACTGTTCCTGGTACCCAGCCTGTACCTGATGCTGGAAGACTGGCTTAAATTCTGGGGCCTGGATAAAGCTGAGGACCCTGCACTGGTAGTACACAATGACGTGGAAGAGCCCATCGATCCCAATGCAGAGCCGACACCCACGGTCAGCGCTTAACGTCCTTGCAACTGGTAGTCATTTCTCTCCGATACATCATCGGAGAGATACTCCACCAGCTCCCACTCAATATCGTTCCCGTCAAAAAAGTAGGCACGGCGCCTGTGCGGGTGATCATCCATGGCAGATGCCGGTGACAGGTCGTAACCCGCGGCGTTGGCGCGGCGAATAACTTCATCCGGTTCGCTCACCACGAATCCCAGGTGATTGATGCCATCGTTGCGATAGGTCACATCTTCCCTGCCCGAAGGCTGAAAGTTCTGTTGAAGGGCTACATAGTGGCTGCCGGTGCCAAAGTGCACCCAGCGCCCCCTGGCTTCAGTCCTGTCTTCATTCCAGTACATATGCCCACCGCCACGAACTTCTGCGTCGGGAAAAACCGAGGACAGGAAACGAATGGTTTCATCGATGGAACCGACGGTAATGTTGGCGTGTTCGAGCCGCATATTGATCCCCTCTCTGGCAAATCTATTTAGTAAAGCAATAACTTTACTTTAATCCTCCTCGCACCTATTAGTAAAGGTTATTGTTTACTTATTTTCAGCGCTTCGGCAAGATACGCCCATGGCAAATGACACTTCCGGTAGTCAGGATAAAATCCTCTATCAAATCAAGCGATTAGGCCCACAATCTGCAAAGGACCTGAGCATTAATCTGGGTATGACCACCATGGGAATCCGGCAGCACATGGCCACCCTGGAGGAACAATCCCTGGTAAAAACCACCCCACCGGAACCCCAGAAACGCGGCCGCCCTGTCGCCAGGTGGCAGTTGACCGATGAAGGTCATGCACGCTTTCCGGATGCCCATGCCCAGATGACTGTTGAGCTGATTGCCAGTGTGCGTGACCTGCTCGGTGAGCAGGCGCTGGACAAGGTGATTACGGATCGTGCCGAGAAGACAGAGCAGATCTATGCCGAGGCACTGGAGACCCGATCAACGCTGGCAGCAAAAGTTACAGAACTCGCTCGACTGCGAACCGCAGAGGGTTACATGGCTGAAGCAGAACGCCTGGATGATGGCAGCTTTCGCCTCGCTGAAAATCACTGCCCAATCTGTATCGCGGCGACCAGTTGCCAGGGTTTCTGTAGAACCGAACTGCAGACCTTCCAGACCCTGTTTGAGGGAACCGCGGAGGTGAAACGGGAAGAGTACCTGCTTGAAGGCGCGCGACGCTGTACCTATCTGATTACGCCGGTCAGCTAATTCCCGCCGACCGAGATATCTCCGGACCTGGTCGAAAGCGTGACCCTGCCCTCTCCTTCGCCGAGCGTGAACCTCAAGGATTCATCGCCGGCATACTTTGACACTTTTGGCTGATCATCACTCAGACGATTCCGGATAGTGCCGGAGCCGGTTTCGATATCGAACCGGGCATTGAGGCCTCCACCCAGTCGCAGGCGGATAGAACCGCTGACGCTGTCAAACTCGATGTTGCCAGCACGGGTGTCCTTACTCATGACATCGATGTCACCTGAGACCGAATGACCTGCCAGTGAGGCTACCAACTCGTTATCAACTTCTATGTCACCAGAAACCGTTTCGACACTCATGTCATCGCCGCCATTTCTGACCAGCACAGAACCGCTGACAGAAGTGTACTGTGCTTCGCCGCTGGTATTGTCGGTATCCACATCACCGCTGACCGTGCCAATACGAAGGCGCCCGGTACTGTCCCTGATCTCGACGTCACCGCTGACCGACTGAACCGTGACACGGCCCTCGCCGCCATGCAGGACCACATCACCACTGACAACAGCAATTTCGACGTCACTGCCCAATCCCCTGGCTTCCACATCCGTTGAAACGCCACGCACCCCAACCTCGCTGGTCGTCGGCAGCTGGATAGTCAGATTCGAGCTTTCAGTTCTGCCACTCCACCAGCTGTCGTGGTCACCATCGATCTTTACCTCGATCAGCGTCTCCCTGCCATCGACATCGAAGATGAATTCCCTGGTTTGTTCATCCAGGGTGCCGTGCACCCTGACCGCCGGTTTATCCCAGGTTTCGATCCTGACCATGCCACGCACTACATTAATGGAAACGAGCCCATCAGCACGCACGTCTTTGGTCTGATCAACCGGCTCAACTTCCGCGAAACCCAGTTGTGCCTGGGCAAGCAACGCCAGCGCCACGCTAATTCGCAGTAAGTGTTTTTTCATGTTCATAGTGATGTTCCTGCATGGACAAAGTCCTTCTTCAATAATTCGAGTTCCTGCTCATGAATGCGTATAAGCATTTCCCTGAGCCGGACATTTTCCGGATTCACCTGAACCTGGTACTCCAGCTCACGCCATGCCCGATCGAGAATCTCCAGGTTTTCGTAAAGATCGGTCCTCGTTTCTTCGTCCAGCCTGCTGTTTACCTGATTAAAACGCTCCACCATGGGGTTACGCACCTGCAGGTATTCCTGCCGGATCTCAGACACGCCGGTGAGCTGACCCTGGTTAAACGCCGCAGGCTGCTGCATTTGGACGAGGTTGAGTACAAGTGCAGACACCGCAACCAGAAGACTTGCCGCCACTGCATACGGCATCCAGAACTGCTGATCCCGAACCGGTTTCTGTGGATAGTCCAGGATACGACGCTGTACACCGACCCAGAGATCCCTGTCCGGCTGCATCTCTGGTTCCAGGTCCCTCACCAGGCGCGCCAGCTCGAGGTCGTCGATGGGCGCTTTTGCGTTGGAATGATTTTCGTCAGTCATGTTCTTAAGATGCTTTTCCGGATCAAATGGTTGAAACGTTCACGCGAGTTTTTCTTTTAGAAGACCCCGGGCTCGATGCAGTTGCGCCTTGCTGCTGCCAACAGCGATATCCAGCATCGCCGCGATCTCCTCATGGGTATAGCCTTCCAGCGCATAAAGAACAAACACCGCCCTCGCACCATCAGGCAACGCAGCAATAGCCACCTCTAGGCTGATCTTCTCGTCCTGGGTTTCACGGTATTCGATGTCGATCTCATCGACATCCAGACTGTTCTGGAAGTGTTTCTGCTTCCTGAGATAGCTCAGGACTGTATTGGTGGTTATACGTTAGAGCCAACTGCCAAATGCGCTGTCGCCCCGGAACTTTGAGAGGTTACGCCACGCCTGGACAAACGCCTCCTGGGGCATGTCTTCAGCCATGTCGCGGTCATTCAGCAGGCGCACACAGAGCGCAAACACCCTACCGATATGCTGGTGGTAAAGCGCCTCATACGCCCGGTAATCATTGTTTTTCGCCCGCTCTATGAGCTCAGCTTCGTCTACACCTGACAAAATCGGTGCCCCAATACACGCCTGTCAGGAGTTTAGACGCAAACGACAGCAAAAGGTTTAGATGGCTAACGCGCCATGCCGAAAAACTCGTCGTTCGGGCGCATACTGGTGAGATTAGCCATGCGGTTACTCAATGCGAAAAACGAGGCAATCGCCCCAATATCCCAGACATCCTCCATGGAAAAACCTTCCGCGCGAACCCGCGCGATATCATCATCTCCCACCGATGAAGAATCAGTCGCCACCTTAAGCGCAAAATCCAGCATGGCTCGCTCCCGGGAAGATAAATCTGCCTTGCGATAGTTGATTGCCACCTGGTCAGCGATCAGGGGGTTCTTTGCCCGAATGCGCAGAATCGCCCCGTGTGCAACGACACAGTACTGGCAATCATTAGCTGCCGATGTAGCCACGACGATCATCTCCCGCTCAGCTTTGCTGAGACCGGAGTCCTGCTCCATCAGAACATCGTGGTACTGCATAAAGGCTCGCAGTTCATCCGGTCGATGGGCCAGAACCAGGAAAACGTTCGGGACAAAACCGGTCTTTTCCTGGACGGCTTCGATCCGCTCACGCAGATCCGCAGGCAGATCTTTAATACCTGGTACGGGAAATCGGCTGATATCACTCATGCTACTTGTTGCTCCTCAAACTGGTAACCATGATAGCTGGCAATAGCGAGTCCCGCAGCCACGCTCGTGAATGGATCATGTTCAACGACCTTGCCAGGGAACTGCGCTTCAAGCAGGCGCTTCACAGCCACAATCTGGGATGAACCACCGGTTCGAATCACGATATCAATGTCGTCGGTGCTACGATTGGCGAGTTCCAGGACTTTTGCGACCACGTCCTGCATTTCATCCAGCATACCCGCCATGATTGATTCCAGGCGATCTCTTGAAAACGGCAGCGCAAGGTCCAGTTCAGGAATATCAATCACCGTCTCATCAACCATTGAAAGTGCAGCCTTGGCGTCCTTGATGGCCTGGAATACCAGGTAACTGTAATTATGGGTAATCAGATCCAGCAGACGTTCGAACTTCTCCTTCCCTCGTCCACCCTGCTTGATTCTATCCACGATCATGGAGCGGTACTGGTTCTGGTTGAGGATGTAGGTCACTGCCCAGTTGATTAGTTTGTCTTCATATTCCTCAAACGGGAATTCGTTTTCTATCAGGTAACCATCTTTGACCCGGGACCAGGTTTCACCCTTACCAAATTCCGGAAACAGCAGCTCACGGAAAATCAGTTGATCAATGTGATCACCACCCAGGGACAGGCCCGTGGTTGCCAGCACATCAAACTTCGCTCCTTCATATTCAACAACACTGAGGTCAAGTGTGCCGCCACCAAAATCAACTGTCAGGACACAGCCTTTGTCCGGCGACTGCTCATCGTGTCGATAGCTGAGGGTCGCCGCAACCGGTTCTGGGTAAAACGACAGCTGATTCATACCTGCATAAGCGCATGCTTCTGAAAGACGCTCAAAGGCAAGGGAGTTACGCTGGCTTTCGTTGCCTTCAAACAACACCGGGTGACCGAAATGGATACCACTCAAAGGTTCTGGAAGGTATTCCTCTATGGTCCTGCGAATTCTAAGCAGAATAGGCGTAATCAGCGCCACGAGGCGAAACGGGTGATCAAATACCATCAGGCGCTTGATGGAACTGTTCCCCAGCAATCGTTTCACGCCCCGAAACAATCGCCCTGGCATACCACGGTCGACCAGGGGCTGCCCGTAGACGTTCTGTGTTGCCGTCTCTGCCTGAGAGTGAGGATCATCGGGATTGGCCTCAGAGGTGACGATTGATGTTTTTGCAATGATCTCAGGAGTCAATTCGACGATGCGATCACGATTTTCGTCAATATACTGGCTGACAGCGGCTTCACCGGTGAGCGTCACGAGGTCCCGGTCGAGATGGGTTGCTGTCGGCATGATTGAATCATGCTCCTCCAGCGGCACCATGTGCACACGTTCACCATCGTACCAGGCCGCAGCACTGTTCGAAGTCCCGAAATCAAGACCAACACCAATCATAGCTTGTCGGGATCGCCCCTCAGGGTTTCTGTCAGGACTCTTCTGGCTCAATGCCAAGCGTATCTAGAAGTTGACCGGTACTGGCAAGAACGCGATACCGGGCAAGAAGTGCCACATAGTCACCTGTCTTCCTGGCGATCTGCGCACGGAGCAATTCGTTCTGCACATCGAGCAGGTCAAGCAGGGTTCGTTTGCCCAGGGTCAACTGTTCACGGTATACCTCGAGCACTTCTTCAGTCGACTTCACGTGCGCATCAAGATATTCCAGCCTTACCAGGATGTCCTGGAGTTCGTTCCAGATTAGGGTGACATCTTCTTCAACAGCACGCTGCGTACTGCGCAGACCTTCCCTCGCGGCGAACTCACGCGCCTCCGCTTCATTCAGCCGTGCGCGGTCAGAACCGCCACGGTACAGGTTGTAGGTCATTCTGACGAGAGCTGATTCATCGTCGTTGGGCCCCTCTGAACCATCCATATCGTCGTTGCGTGTTGCACCCAGCTCAAGGTCGAACCTCGGGTAAAACGCTCCTTTCGCACCCTTGCGCGCGGCTTCCGTAGCCGCCAGTTCAGCTTCAACAGCCTCGATACCGGGGTTATTGACCATCGCCAGTTCCAGCGCCTCTTCCAGCGTCTGGGGCAAAGTTTCCACGGTAGCCGGAAGGACCAACTCTTGGGGGTACTCACCAACAACCCGATAAAACTCGGCGATGCCGTTCTTCGCTTCCCGCTGAGACAGCAGCACATTGGATTTTGCCTGGGCACGACGACCGCGCGTCTGGACAACATCAACCTTGGTACCAACACCACTTTCAAATCGCTCTGTGATCTTTTCCAGCGTGTCGTCATGGTGCGCAAGGTTACGCTCTGCAAGCCTCACAACCTCGTTTCGTCGCAGCACTTCAAGGTACACCTGTATTGCCCGCAGGCTGATGTTTTCCTGTGTGCTGACAAGCCTCGCTAACGCTGCGTCAACAAGTGCGGACTGCTGTTTCACAAAGTTCCGTGTAGAAGCCCCATCGAACAGGAGTTGGGTGACACGGATACCTCGTTCCGCCCGGGTAAAATCAAGATCATCTTCCCCCAGCGCCCTGGTTGTAGTGTTATTGGAGTTTTCGTAGCCTCCGGCAAGCACCAGGTCTACGCTGGGGAAATAGGCACCACGGGCCTGGTTCTTAAGCTCTTCGGCGGCTTCGACAGAATACCGGCTGGCGAGCACATCAGGATTGGTACGCAGGGTAGCACGGATAGATTCTTCCAGTGTCTGCGCAACCACATAAGGGCAAGCTACCACCATTAGCAGGCTTACTGTCTGCAACCAACGCTTCACTGCCACAACCCCCTTTTATCATCTATTGCGGATGCGTCTTTCACGTACTCCAAGCGCGCTGCTATTTTAATGACTGGCGTATAGATGTCTAACTACTGGATCGTAATCCCCGCCGATTCATAGCTGCCCACTATCATAAATGCAGACCAGATATACGGATAACCCCATTCAGGGGAATCAATCAATGCCAGCTGGGTTTCACGCAGCGCTTCTCTCGCAGGCACCCCGGCAACAATACGGTCATAGAAGTCGGTCATCATGGCCTGCGTGCCAGCATCACTGACTTCCCAGAGAGAACTGACCACCTCAGCAACGCCTGCTTCCTGGAAAGAGCGGCGCAAACCGTATACACCCTCACCCTCATGTATCTCACCCAGACCTGTTTCACAGGCTGATAAAACCACCAATCGGGTGCCTGACAAATCCAAGCTAAGCACTTCGAGCGCTGTGAGCACACCGTCGTTGACTGTATCAATGTCACCCAGGAACTGCGCATTGGTATTGATACCAGCAAACGCAAGGCCAGCGCGAAGCAATGGATTATCCCCCGGTGGCGGAACATGAATCTCGGCTGATCGCTGCATTTTTAAGAGTCTCTTTCGAAGGCTCTCATCTGCTTCGAGGAAAAATCCGTGAGTCGCCACATGCAGCACTTCCGGTGTTGACGACATGCTGTTTAACACTTGTTCCTGCGCGTCATTACCGAAATACACCTCAGTCTGGTCTCCCGCGCCACCCTCATCGACACGAACAGTGATGACGCGACCCTCTTCTTCCGCACCTGGCAACGGCGCAAAATTAAGTCCACGCAATCCACTGCCGGCACCACGGATACCAACTTTGAGCGCAGCTGAACGGCGACCTTCTGCTACTGCAATCTGATTCTCATCTACAACGCCATCTGCGTCATAGTCCGGTCCGGCGAGGATCAGGTAGTCACCCCGTGCCAGTTCGTATTCGTTGGGCAGTAGATCACGCCCCGACGTAAGAATATGAAGATCCGTCGTTTGCACCAGGTACTCTTCGTCTTCATTGATCAAAGCATTGAACGGCAAAATGTTCAGCACACCGTCTGGAATCAGGTAAACGTACTCAAGATCACCGATCACATCTTCAATGGGCAACCAGACGAGCTCATGCGCAATCATGCCTACTTCAAGCAGCTCATCTTCGTCTGCCAGATCATCCTGAATTATTTCACGGTATTCCTGAATCGCCGAATTCATCTGAGCACTATCAGGAAATTCGACCAGCTTGTAGGTAACTTCACCATCTTCCTTGATCATCACTCCTGCCAAAGCGCGACCTTGACCGTTGTCATCATACATCAGGTAATCTACAAGCGCTGTGTTGTCCGGTAATGCTTCTTCCAATGTGTCCGCACTGGTTCCTGCTATAGAAGAACGGTACCGAGCGCTGGCTCGCCCAAGCTCTCCCTGCAGTTCATTTACCCGCAACTCCAAATCATAGAGGGCTTCAGCGTGCCTGCCCTGCGTTTCCGCTGTGGGTCCCGAGAGCGTGAGCGAGGCCAGGTCCTTACGCGCTTTTTCAAGTGCGGCAGCAATGGAAGCCATCCTGGGATCGGTAGAAATCTGGGAAATCTGTTCAATTTCTGAGGTGATTTTTAGCAGGAGCCCCTTTCTCTGAAGGCTGACCTCGATCGCCTTCTTTCCCCGCTCAGGATCTTCTACAGAAGCAAGCAGCCTCAGGTATTCATCCAACTCGGGTCTATGCAGCCGCATGTATCCCTCACGGGCATTCTCTCCGGTCACCCAAAGCATGCGATCGAGAAATTCGCTGCGGCGCTCCAGCCCGAGTTCTCTCAGGTCTACTGCTGCTGACATTTCACCCTGCGCTTCTCGCACCTTTGCCAGGTTGTTAAGCGCTTCAAACGTGTAAGGGTGCTGTTCTCCAATCACCTCTTCTGCAGTTTTTAAGGCGAGCTCGAGGTCCTTCGCAGCCTCTTCCAGCAAGCCTTGATCAAGGCTGATCACTCCCAAATCAATCAAAGATCGCACGGTATCTATGTGCTTATCACCGAGCGTCGAACGCCTTGAAGCCAGGGCCTGACCAACCGCTTGTCGCGCCTCATCCAGGCGCCCCTGCTTATGATAGACCCGACCTAAATTGTTCAGTGATTTCAGTGCGTCCTGATGTTCGGGACCCGCTGTAATACTCCAGCGCTCCACCAGCTGCTCGAACATCTCAGCAGCTGAATCGTACTTTTCCATCAGCATGTACAGGTAGGCCAGATTGTTCTGCATACCTATCGCATCAATATGATTTTCCCCGAGACTGCGAGATAAATGTTCGTAACTCGTCAGGTAAAGCGGTTCAGCCTCTCGGAAGTTGCCCTGGCTCTCATGCAGCAGTGCCAGGTTGTTACGAATACGAGAGGTTTGAGGGTGGCTCACACCGAAGGTCTGTTCCATGCCTCCAAGCGTCTGCTTGAGCAGGGGTTCTGCTTCATCGTAAAGACCCATCTGCTCGTAGAGGTTTCCAAGGTTATTCATGGCAACCAGGGTGGTCGGATGAAGCTCGCCACCAAGTTCCAACATTGCGTTCAGCGTTTCTTCAAAGGCATTCTCGGCGTCATCAAATCGACTCTGCCTCTGGTAGTAGGCGCCAAGCTCTACCAGAACGTTATAAAACTCCAGTGGATTGTCCTGCCATGCAGTTCGGCCGTAACTAACCACATCCTCACCGACCAGGGCTGCTCCGGCACTATCCCCCTCACTACTAAGGATTCTCGCAAGATAGGTCTTACCGGTGTAGCTCAGATTTGTGGAACCAATCTGGCGTGCTGTCAGGATCAAACCAGACAACATATCTTTTGCCTGGTGCGTTTCTCCACGAGCAATGAAGATGTCTGCCAGGTCCAACATATTCCGAAGCGCCAATTCGCTGACACCCTCAGTGGAGCGCCGGAGACTTTCGGAAATACGATCAACGACCGTCTGGGCATCATCCAGGCTGCCGGTATCCCTGTACAACCGGGCGAGCCATTGTTCACACTGAAGTGTATCGGAATGGTAGCGCGTCAGAGCAGCCGCGTAGGACGCGCACGCCTCTGACATCATAGCTGCAGCCGCGACGTTGTCCGCCGCGGACTGCATGGATTCAGCCAGCCGCACCATTGCTTCAAGCGTTAACGCATGGTTTGCGCCTAGAGATTGCTCAAAGGCCGCGATGTTCATTTCCTTCATCGACATGGCTTCAGAATACGCACCCGCTGCCTCATACAGTTCGGCCATCAGGGCAGAGATGTAAAGTGTCTGTGGATGCCCTTCCCCCAACAGTTCTGCTGAAACGCCAAACGCTTCACCATAAAAAGAGTCCGCGGTCTCAGCATCACCTAATTGACGGGCTACGAAACCCATTTCACGCATGGATACTGCGGTGTACCAGTGATTGGGACCAAAGGTTTCCTGAGCCAGCATCAGCGCACCCTCCAGGAGCATCGCGGCTGTCTCTAAATCGCCTGACTGCATTGCACTCTGGGCCTCATCCACTAACTCTTGCCAGGCCTGTGCATCTGCTTCCTTGGAGGTTTCAACCACTGACGCCTCCTCTACTTTCTCATTAACCCAGGCAGGCAAACTGGCCGCTGCGTCACCCAACAGCTTCAGACTGGCCTGGACTCTTGCCTTGTCACCCAGTTCAACAGCGCGCTCAACATCAGCTATTAAAAGTTGCATCGCTAATTCATTAATGCCAGCCTGCTCAGCAAGCAATACCGCGAGTTCCAGCGCTTCCGCGTCATCCGGGCTCTCGGCTAGAATCTCTACATAGGCGGAAAGAGCACCTTCGGCATCACCATCCATCATCGCCTGTTCAGCGGTGGAACGCAGATCGCTGTCAGCAGAAAGCGGCAAGTAAGCACTGGATAACAGCAGTAGGAATGAGACAGTCAGCTTCCTAAACATGATTTGACCCTTGGAGTATTAGACCTCTATTGGTACTGCATTAGGCGCCTGTAATCAACAAGATACCGGCGACATAGAAGAAACAACCTAACGAACGGGCCCTCACCTGACAATGTGGCACATGTAAAGATTTTGTAAGTAGCTTTCGCTGCAGACACTGTGTACATTGTGCCCGCCTCACTGTGATTCGTAGCTGGGGCGAGGGAGATCATGAGAGGCACTGAAGAGGACAATTTGCCAAGGCGTTGCAGTGCCTTCGCTACACTGTTGGGCAACCTGGTTCTGCGCCTGTCCGGATGGAAACGGACCGGAGAAGTCCCCAAAGCCCGTAACATGGTCATTGTCGCTGCCCCGCATACCAGCAACTGGGACTTTATCTTCCTGCTCGCCGCAGCCTATTCATTTGGAATCTCAGTTAACTGGCTTGGGAAGGATGGGCTGTTCAAGACCCCGCTGGGACCCCTGCTGAAAATCCTGGGTGGCATCCCCGTTGATCGCTCGAAACCCAACAACATGGTGCAGACCCTGTCTGCTGAGATTGAACACGGCCTGGGCGTCACCCTCGTTGTACCACCTTCAGGCACCCGGGCACGAACGGATCACTGGAAGTCAGGCTTCTATCGCATCGCCCAGGCTGCTCAGATTCCAATCGTGTGCGGCTACCTGGACTATCCAAAGAAAGAAGCCGGCCTGGGGCCGGCGTTCCTGCCGAGCAAGCTCTCAGCAGATATGGACCGCATGCGCGAGTTCTACCAGGACATCACCGGCAAGTATCCCGAGAAGAAAAGCCGTATCAGGTTGAGGGAAGAAGACAGCTAGCGGCCACCCGAATACTGTATATAATTACAGTACTTTTTCTCACGCCACAGGCGCATGGCAAACGACCTCAATCGCTGCGAATTCATAGGCAGGCTGGGGGCAGACCCCGAAATGAACTTCACGGCGAAAGGTATCGCGGTGGCACGCTTTTCCCTTGCCGTGAACAAACGCTGGAAAGACCGCGAGTCCGGCATGCCGCAGGAACACACACAATGGATTCGTATCGTTGCATTCCGGGGCCTTGCCGAGGTGTGCGGGCAATACCTGTCCAAAGGGTCACGCGTTTTTGTTGCCGGTGAACTGCAGAGCCGGACCTTCCAGGATGGCCCGCATGAAAGACGCATCGCCGAGATTGTAGCAAGGGAAATGCTGATGCTTGACGGACGAGGTCCCACCAGCAAAGTCGGGCAGACCGGCCAACCGATGTCGAGCCCACACAGAAGCTGGGGCCAGGTTCATCCCGGATACAATCCGAACAAAAAGAGTTACAAGAAAGAGTAGCTACTGCACGGTACGCAAGGGCTGATCAACCTCCGGTGGTTCCATGCACTGGCTGGCCTGGTGATGAATCATTCGAGCACCACCGGCTTCCACCACGAAGTTGTTTGTTGCTGCCAGCCAACCTCCTGGGAGCTGTTCATAACAGATCACGGAGTAGACATCACCCTGCTGCAGAACGCGCGCACCGTGGCAGATAATCGTTGAACCTTCGGGTTGCCCAGCAAAGATCGATTGCCAGCTCTGCAGTATGTCGTCACGTCCAATCAATGGTGGCCAGCCGGGGTGAATACAAACCGACGGGTATTCAATAGCCCAGAGATCAGCCATCTGTTTCATGTCCCGATTGTTGAACGCAAGGTAGAACGCCTCATTGGCAAACTCAATCACTGCGGGGTCAATACTTTTCATGGATAGATTCTAGCAAACATGCATAATGGCTCCGGTTACCGCAGTGGAGCCCCGATCATGGAATGCCCTAAGTGCCAAGGAGAAATGCAGGAACATACACTGAGCACACTCAGCGGCGGGGTCACCGTTGATCGCTGCGTTGACTGCCGTGGCATCTGGTTTGATATCGGCGAGGCTGAACTCCTGAAAGACAAGTGGATGTCAGACTACATCGACGACGGAGACCCTGAAGTAGGCCGGGAACATAACAAGATTCGCGACGTCAACTGCCCTCGTTGCGGCAAGCAAATGGAAGCGCTGAACGACCCGGTGCAGACTCACATCCAGTATGAGGCCTGCGCCGAGCACGGCATGTATTTTGATGCGGGTGAATTCACCGACTTCAAGTACGAAACCCTGATGGACATCTTCCGGGATTTTGTTTTCGCGATTCGCAAACAGTAACTAGTGTGCACCGCCATCGATGGCGAGAATCGCACCTGTGGTAAACGCAGCTGACTCACTGGCGAAGTAAAGCGCAGCCCCCACGACTTCTTCCGGCTTACCGCCACGCTTTAAAGGAATGTTTTCCTCAGCCCTCTTCTCGAAAGCTTCCATATCCCAGGCCTTGCTGATATCAGTCAGGAACGGACCTGCCATGATGCAATTCACTCGAACTTTCGGTCCATAGGCATAAGCAAAGGAACGGGTGATAGCGTTCAGGCCAGCCTTGGCTGCGCCGTAGGGTTCGGAATTAGGGCTGGCATTCACTGCCGCTATGCTGGACACATTGATGATGCAGCCCCCGCCCCCCTCGGCCATTCGTTTTCCGATGTTTGCGCTGAGTCGAAACGGTCCCTTCAGGTTTACCCCGATCACCTTGTCAAACAGCTCTTCAGACACCTGGTCCAGCGATGGATACAGTGGTGACATGCCCGCGTTGTTGATCAGGACGTCTACTTTGCCAAACCGTTCATAAACAGCGTCCACCATCTGGTCGAGTGATTCCCAGTCCGCTGCATGAGCAGCATAGGGGAAAGCCTCGACACCGAATGCTTCTACTTCCCTGGCTGTGGCTTCACAGCTGTCGAGTTTCCGCGAGACAATGGCAACATTGGCGCCGTGCCTGGCGAAGCCCAGGGACATGGCCTTGCCCAGCCCCCGACTAC
Organism: Pseudomonadales bacterium; assembly: GCA_016779585.1. Classification (GTDB taxonomy): domain Bacteria; phylum Pseudomonadota; class Gammaproteobacteria; order Pseudomonadales; family Azotimanducaceae; genus UBA9659. The sequence goes on along the minus strand of JADHNI010000002.1, from coordinate 8,088 downwards.
CACCTGTGATGAGTACTACCTTGCCCGTCATGTCCAGTTCGTCCACGATCCGCTCCTCTTTTTTTATGGGTCTGTTTGATGGCAGCCATTGAAGCATAAATGGGGTGACGTGTGCACTTGCAGCGGCTACGCAGTAAGATTCAAGCATGAATGAACTGATACCAAGAAGACTACGTCACCGCGTCAGAACGCTTAGCACCATTCTTGGAGAAACCATGACCCGCCAGCATGGCGAGGCATTCCTCGGCAAGGTAGAAGAAATCCGCCTCCTGGCCAAAGCCAACCGACAATCTGCCGAGGATGATGGCGAAGCTGGTGATCACGATCGGTTGCAGGAAGTCCTGCGAACACTTGACGATGAAAACCTGATCGCGATTGCCCGGGCTTTTAACCAGTTCCTGAACCTCACGAACATTGCTGAACAAACGGAATCGACTGAGCAATACGCGGGCAGCCAGTTGGAAGAGCTCTTCGCAAGGCTGTCTGAGAGGGGTATCAGCGACGATACTATTGTTGATACGGTATCGAAGATGCACTGTGACCTGGTGCTGACAGCCCACCCGACTGAGATAACGCGACGCACCCTGATCCAGAAATACAATCGTATCGCCGATGCACTGGAAGATGTCGTTGAAGATCATGGGATGTCAGCCGAAGCCCGGACAGAGCTGGAGCGACTGATCGCTGAGGTCTGGTTCACCGACGAAATCAGGACAGAGCGCCCCACGCCACAGGATGAAGCCAAGTGGGGTTATGCTGTTATCGAACACTCCCTGTGGACGGCAATACCGCAGGTGCACATGCGTCTCGAGAAGCTTGTTAAGCAGGCCACTGGCCAGACACTGCCGCTGGAGGTTTCACCAATTCGAATATCTTCCTGGATGGGCGGCGACAGGGACGGTAACCCGAACGTCACGGCTGATGTCACACTCGAGGTGTTGCGCCTGGCACGCTGGATGGCTGCAGATCTTTATCTGCGGGATGTGGAAGAACTCCTCTCACAACTATCCATGTCCGAATGTGATGACCACCTTGTTTTCCTGTGTAACGGTAAGGTTGAAGAACCTTATCGACACGTACTGCGAGGTCTACGTGAACGCCTGACAGTGACCCGCGCCTGGGCTGAAACAAAGGAAACGCCCTGGGAAAACATCATCCGCTCGGATGAGGACCTGATCGAGCCCCTGAAAGCCTGCTACGACTCACTGGTCACCTGCGGCATGGAGATCATCGCCGACGGGCTCTTGAAAGAAACCCTGATACGGGCCTACACCTTTGGCACCACGCTGGTGGAACTCGACATCCGGCAGAGTTCTGACAAACACATCGAACTGCTGGATGCGATCACGGAATACCTGGAACTGGGCAGCTATCGCGAATGGTCCGAACAAGCGCGCATGGATTTTCTGCTGCAGGAGCTGGAAAGCCGTCGCCCGCTCATCCCTGAATCATGGAATCCCGAAGGTGAAGCCGGCGAGATACTGAAAACATTTCGCCTGATTGCAGAAAACAATGGCCAGGGTATCGCAAGCTACATTATTTCCATGGCGAAACGACCCTCCGATGTGCTGGGGGTCGTCCTGATGCTGCGGAAATGTGGCATCAATCGAGTATTACCCGTTGTTCCGCTGTTCGAGACACTGGATGACCTGGAAAACGCGGCCTGGACGCTGGAGCGGCTGCTGCGCACCAACTGGTATACCAGATATATCGAGGGATCCCAGCAGATCATGATTGGCTATTCAGACAGCGCCAAGGATGCAGGCCAGATGGCAGCAGCATGGGCGCAGTATCGGGCGCAGGAGGACCTGGTCACGGTCGCAGAGAAGTACGAGATTGACCTGACACTGTTCCACGGTCGTGGCGGCGCACCTGGGAGAGGCGGCGCACCCGCAAGACAAGCCATTCTTTCCCAGCCTCCGGGGTCGGTTAAGAAATCCATGCGTGTCACCGAGCAGGGTGAGATGATTCGCTTTAAATACGGAAGCCCCCCACTGGCATTGATTAACCTCGACCTGGTACTAAGCTCTGCCATTGAAGCCAGCCTTCTGCCGCCACCCAAACCCAGGGAGAACTGGCGCCTGCTGATGCAACGGCTGGCAGATGTTGCCTGTGAAAGTTATCGCGCAACCGTGCAGCAGGATCCTGATTTTGTTGAATATTTCGTGGAAGGCACACCGGAACGGGAACTCGCCCTGCTAGCTCTCGGCTCAAGACCGGCACGGAGAAATGGCTGCGATACCGACCGCTCAATCAGTGAGCTGCGTGCGATCCCATGGGTATTCGCCTGGACTCAGAAGCGGCTGATGCTGCCGGCCTGGCTGGGCACTGATGCAGCATTCCGCGCTGACCTTACCGACAAGGAATGGCACGTGCTGCGTGAAATGATTGAAGAGTGGCCGTTCTTCCAGACCCAGATCAACATGCTGGAAATGGTCCTGAGTAAAGCTGATGCAGAAATCTCTGAAAGGTACGATGAAACCCTGGTCAGTCCTGAGCTGAAAAAGCTGGGCGACGGCTTCCGTAAAAGGCTGGAAGACCTGATCGACAGTGTTAACCAGATCAAGCAGCAGGAAACATTGTTGCAGCATAATCCAGAGATCAAGCAGACGCTTGGATTGCGCCATCCTTACACAGACCCGCTGCATCTTTTGCAGATTGAACTCATCAAACGCTGCCGTGAGAGCAACGATTACCTGCCTGAAGCAAACAAGGCTTTGCTGGTGACCATCGCCGGTATCGCGGCGAGCATGAGAAACACGGGTTAGCCAGGCATGAGCAGAATCGTCATCCTGGGGGCCAGCAGCGGCCCGGGTCGACTCCTGTCCGAACACCTCCGCGACAACAATCAGCAGGTTCTTGGGCTGGCTCGATCAAGAAGAGACCTTGTCGATTCTTCAGAGGCGATTTTTCGGGAGGTCGACGCTGAGATCCCGGGTAACCTGGAGGCAGTGGTCGAGCCCGAGGATGTATTTGTTCATTGTTCCAGCCCGGAGCTACTGACCAACTTCCTCAAAACCGGACCCGAAATGAAACGGCTGATCGCTATCGGATCCACGCGAATCTACACGCGTTTTCCGGATGACAAGTGCAGCCGGCTTGCTGCCATGTCACACGTAATCTGGATGGGCAACATCCCGACCACGCTGATTCACCCAACGATGATCTACGGTGCACCGGGACTCAACAACATTGAACGGGTGGTAAAAGTTGCGCGAATCTCGCCATTTATTCCCCTGCCGGATAACGGCCGATCACTCGTGCAACCTGTCTTTGCTGCCGACCTGGTGAAGGCAATCCTCGCGTGCCTCGAAGATGAACCCACCATCGGCACCACCATCGCAGTACCAGGCAGGGAAGCGGTGACCTATCGAAGGTTTATCGAACTGTGCGTGGAACTCAGCGGCAGCAGATGCCGGGTGGTCTCGGTACCCTATTTCCTGATATCACTTTTAGCACCGCTGACACTCATTATCCCGGGACTCCCCACCATTACACAGGATGAAATCAGGCGATTACTCGAAGACAAGAACTTCGATACAGAGGCACTGGAGCGACTTGGTATTGAGCCGGTCAGCCTGGAAGAAGGTCTCCGGCTTGCGCTTGCACGCTAATCTCCCGAAACAGAACGAACACGCCCGAACACGTTAAGCAAACGATCCTGGATATCCCCGGGCAACCCGGCCTCGTGTATAGCCGCGACATTCTGCACCAGGTGATCCTGTGAGCCCGTCCCGTTAAGCACAACAGATACACCCGGTTCATGACGACAGAAGCGATAGGCAGCTTGCGTGACAGAAGCGATATCGCGATGCGACTTTAAGAAGTCCAGTGGATCATCTGCATTAATTCCGGAAGCACTCACCTCGCCGCTTTTAATCAGCTGTTGTACCGTTTCCAGCAAAACTTCCTCATTGGACAGTGCGCGACGGACCGCGTGCATGATCTGGGTGGCAACTCCGTGTTTGATGCATAGTGGAAAAACCTCGTCGCGGGCACAGGGATTCAGGAAATTAAAACCCACCATCACCACGTCAAACGCACCGCTCGGAATCGCCGTCTTCAGCATTTCATGGGTCGGGTCATGCATAAAACTCTCGGTAATACCGAGGTGACGAATCTTGCCTTTCTCGATCTCTTTCTGCAGAACAGGCACATAAACCTCCAGGCAGTGCTGCAGATGTTCCGGAGTGACGCCGTGAAAGCTGAACACCTCGACCCGGTCTGTCTGCATTCGTTCCAGACTGCGCTCCAAGGAAGCTACCAGGCGCTCGGCAGGCATGTAGTTACCTTCACGATCCTGGAACATGGTTTTGGTGCTGATGATCACCTCATCACGGCACGACTGCACGGTTTTGCCCAGGACTTCCTCAGTACCATAGGCCCGCGCCGTGTCAAAAAAGTTGACACCCAGGTCGAGCGCTTTTCTGATCACGCCTTCAGCAACACTGGCATCTCCGCCGTCACGCATACCCAGGCGACTGTAGCCACCGCAACCCAGCCCGGCTGGGTTTACCATCAATCCTGTAGTTCCGAGAGCTACCTGTTCCATAAATGTTCCCTAATCTCGGCATCCGACTCTGCACCTGCCGGCAGGGTGAACAGAACCCCAAGCAGCATATATGTAATTGATCTAAGCATATTCCCTTCTACTGTTAAGAATTACAGTGTGACACAGTTTTAAGTTGTTCGTGAAAAAGTGGAAGGCTAACATTTAATTTCGAAGTACCTGTGAAAGAGACATACGCATCGCATGCCCACATTCATCTTCCTGCCCGCTGTTCGAAAAGTTTACCCAGAACTCATTACTGGAGTTCTGGAAAGACCGTTACTGCAATGTGGATGATCGCTGGCCTACCTGTGCCCGTTACGAGTTAAGTGAACAGGGCAAACCTGTGCCGCTGACACTCATGCCAAACGGATCGGAACTCGGCAAGAAAAAGTAATGTACTGGGATTGGTGGTTAGGCGGACTTGGCCTCGCGTTCGTTGCTATTGGCTATCACCTGACGTTAGGCAGGACGTTCGGGTTTTCCGGCATGTGGGAACGGGTACTGTTCAAATCAGAAACCGATGCGCTCTCTGAAGCCAACTCCATGGCCGACGATGAGGATGTTTTTATGGCCGCCATGCTGGCAGCCACTGCGGAAGCACAGGGTGATGACGCGAACTTTGAGATACCCGAAATACCCGAATCAAACGCAAAGACTGAAATCGATCCGCATGGCTGGCTCGGCAGCCTCACCTTTGTCATCTGTGTGCTTGTTGGTGGCCTGATCGCTGCCGTTACCTCAGGAAACTTTGAGTGGCGCATGGACCTGGGTGAAGTACACACGGGATTCTTCTCAGCCGGCCCACTTCACCTCACTGTTCTTTTGCTGGGTGGTCTCTGCGTTGGCTTCGGCACGCGAATGGCAGGTGGCTGTACATCAGGTCATGGCCTGAACGGCTGCGGCAGGCTCCAGATTCCCAGCATCGTCGCAACCGCCACTTTCTTTGGCACCGGTGTTGCTGTGAGCTGGCTCATGGAGACCCTGCTATGAGCAAGTTACTGATCAAGGGATTCTGGGGAATTGCTCTCGGCTTCGTTGTCAGCCGTATCGGCTTCGTAGACTTTAGTGAGGTTCACAATATGTTCCTGATGAGCGATCCGAGGATGTTCCTCTCGTTTGCATCGGGTGCTGCCCTGGTGGTGTTTTATTTTCTTGTTATCCAGGGATTCAAGGTTGAGCAGGAGTCTGGCTTCACCCCTGGCACGATCCCCGGCTCGATGCTGTTCGGAACAGGCTGGGCACTGACCGGCGGTTGCCCTGCGATCGTTATGGTCCAGTTCTCGCACGGCTATGGCGCCGCCATTTTCACGTTTATTGGCGTCAGTGCCGGTATGATTCTCTACCGGTTCGTACACAAACGGTATTTCGGCTGGGCTTCCGCAAGCTGCGAAGCCTGATTGAAGATCAGCGAATCTTAGGCTAATATGCGCCCCCTTCAGCTGTGGGGCTATAGCTCAGCTGGGAGAGCGCTACACTGGCAGTGTAGAGGTCGGCGGTTCGATCCCGCCTAGCTCCACCAACTACAAAGGGTTTCAGCGACTGAGACCCAAATCCACTTAAGTGATCGCAGTATTTACTGCATATTTACTGCGCAAGCCACTACTCTGCGAAACCTGGCCAGCCATTTCTGCTGGTGCTGAGACCTTACTCATAACTCGCCTTCGATGGCGTATCTAACCCAAACGAGGCCGCATAAACAAAGGGCTGTAGAGGACAAAAATGGCTATTCGTGTGTAGTGCATCGAATTCGCTCTTTGAGCCTCTGGAGACCGCATTTCTTCGTTTTTTACCCCCCCGGGGAGGGGTAACGTAATATCAGTTTGATATTGGAACCACCCAGATACATCAGAGGCCATTTTGAAAAAGAGTTGCGGTTGTTTGCTTTACCTCACCACTATTTTTCAGTTCCTGCATTTTTGAAGGCCCAAGAGAGAATCGCCGTCGCTATGTCACTCGAGCGGAAGCAAGAGCAGTGACCTGCCCCAGGTATTTCGGACACCGAGTTAAGCACGTAGTGCCATTTTCTCATACGCAGCTGGGCTGATATTACCCAGCGTCGAATGACGTCTGTGTGGATTGTAAAACCCTTCAATGTAATCGAACACTGCTGCCTTGGCTTCGTGCCTGGTTTTATATTGTTCCCTAAACAGCTTCTCGGTTTTCATGCTGCCGTAGAAGCTTTCCATGACAGCATTATCATGACATTCGCCACGGCGACTCAGACTACATTTGATCCCAAGGTCCTTCAGCATGCGCTGGAACGATTCGCTCGTGTATTGGCTACCCTGGTCCGAATGATGTAGCAGCTCCTTAGGAAGACCTCTGCGCCAGATAGCCATCTGTAAAGCATCCATGACCAGTTCTGCTGTCATATTGGCTTTCATCGACCAGCCAACAATCCGTCTGGAGTATAGATCCAGGATGGTGGCGACATAGAGCCAACCTTCTTGCGTCCAGACATGGGTAAAGTCAGCAACCCAACGCCGGTTCGGTGCATCTGCTGTGAAGTCCCTGCTAAGGACATTGTCAGCCAAAGGATGCACCGGTCGCTCTCCAGTATCTCTGGGACGCCGTTTCTTCGGCACCTCGCCACGGATACCAGCAGCTCGCATGATCCTTGCGATCCGCTCTCGACCAACCTGGTAACCAGCATCAATGACATCCGGCCAAACTCGGCGGACACCGTAGCAACCACCGCTTCGTTCGTGACTGATCTTAACCTCCGTCAAGATCGCTCTATCCTCGATTGAGCGCTGACTCGGCGCTCGATCTTACCAATCGTAGAAACCGCTGCGAGAGACACCGAGCGCCTCGCATACCCAATTGATCGGCCAGGCGCTGCGGTGTTTCGCGATGAACTCGAACTTCATTTCAAGTCTTCCGCGAACAGCGCTGTGGCTTTTTTTAATATGTCTCGCTGAGCTCTGAGCTTTTTGTTCTCTCGCCGTAGGCGAGCGAGCTCAGCGGCGTCATCCCGGCTGAGCATATTCTTATCGTTACCTTTGTCACGAAACTCGCGTACCCAGCGCCTGAGATTACCAGGACTGATATCCAGATCTTTGGCTATCTGAGGAATGCTTTCACCAGACTCCAGGACAAGCCGAACGGCTTGTTCTTTGAAGTCATCCTCGTAGTGTTTTCTTGTTCCCATATATCACCTCTGTCGTGCATGATGCACCTATCAGTGGTGTCCAGGAAACCCGGGGCAGGTCAGTGCATAATTACAAACGGAGCGGCCTTGCTAAAATGTGAGCACACTGTCCGTGCATCTAAGGCAAGAGTGCTGAACTTAGGCCCTTGGATAAATATCGAGAGCCTGAGTTGTTAGATTCACGATATCTGCCAAGAATACCTAGGTTTAAGTTCATCTAAAGTCGATAAAATCCTACAGCTAATATTGTAATCCCCCCGGAAATTAGCTGGGGTTACGAGTAGAATTTTCTACCAAGGAGATTCTATGAAAAAGCCAAGATTCAGCGACAACCAGATCATTGCCATTCTCAAGGAAGCCGAAGCCGGTGTGCCGGTTCCAGAGC